>CANCOY010000068.1 GCA_947379865.1 Acetobacteraceae bacterium | reverse complement strand
AAGGATCTTCTCAAGCCGATGCTCAAGACCTGGCTCGACGAAAAACTGCCTGCCATTGTCGAGCGGTTGGTGGCTGAGGAGATCTCCCGGGTCTCGGGGCGCGGCCCATTCTGAGCCTGGCCTCCCTCTGGTCTTGACGGGGTGTTGCGGTCATCAAGCCGCGACGCCACGTGACGCAAACCTGCCCTGATTGCCTGCGGCTTGCTGTTCCCCTTACGATCCCAGAGGGACAGTGAGGCTGTGCGACTTGCACCATCGGAGACTTGCCGGTGTGTGGGCTGGCGCCGGCGTGCCCCGGCAAGGAGAGGTTGATGGATGCGAGGGTGCTGGCTGGCAAGGTCATTCTGCTGACCCAGGTACAACAATTCATTGGCCCTGTGGCGGCGCCGGCTCTGGTTCAGGCGGGTGCCCGGGTGGCCGTTGCTGACCCGGCCTTTGCCGATTCGGCGGTGGCTGGCGCCTTCGCGCAGGCGCATCCAGACCTGCAGGTGATTGCGGGCGCGCGCGCCTCTGAAATGGTGGCTGAGGTTGAGGCGCGCCTTGGCCCAATTGATGTTGCCATCAGCAATGATGCCTTTCCCGCCCATCGCCTGCCCATTGCCTCGGCCACCGATGCGGATGCCGAGGCCGCCTTTGCGGCGCTCTCCCTGCAGCCCTTTGCCTTTGCCAGGGCGGTGGCGCCGGGCATGGTGGCGCGGGGGCGGGGGCATATCCTGTTCATCTCCTCTGCGGCACCCCTCAGGGGCCTTGCCAACTATTCCCTTTATTGTGCGGCGCGCGGTGCCACCAACGCCCTTGCCATGGCTCTGGCCCGCGAACTGGGGCCATCTGGCGTGCGGGTTAATGCGCTGGCCCCGAACTTCGTCGAGAACGAGGACTATTTTCCGGCCAGCCTCAGGGCCGATGCCACGGCCATGGCCAAGATCACCAGCCAGATCCCCCTGCGCCGCCTTGGCCGGCCCGAGGAAGTGGCCGCAACCCTTACCTGGCTCGCCTCTGATGGCTCCGGCTTTGTGACCGGTCAGGTCATCCCCTTCGCCGGTGGCTGGGCCTGAAGCCGCAAGCACCTTATCAGCCTTGACCCCCGCCCCGGCGGACCCTATCTTCCGCCACCCCGAGCGCGTAGCTCAGCCGGTAGAGCATTTGACTTTTAATCAAAGGGTCTCGGGTTCGAACCCCGACGCGCTCACCAATAAATTCAATACCTTAGCGTCATTCCAAGGCGGCAGGCCACCGGGCCTGCCGCCTTGGGGTGTCACTATGGTGCCAGCTGCCCTTCGGCAGCCTCGCATTTGGCCGGAACCCAACGCGGCGGGGGCTGCGGCCTGGCAGCTTCGCTCTATGCGGGTCCGTTGCAGCGTCGTGCATCCGAAAACATTGCGCCGCCACGCCTTGGCACAATCCTGGGGGAACTTCCCTCGAATGGGCAATGGGTCAACGCTGCAATGGTGTGCGCGCCATATTGTCCTGAGCCCATAGCACGGAAACACAGGTCCGCGCCGGGCAGGCCCTTACAGTTTGGCGCCAGAAATTGGCTGCTTGATGTTCTGAACTGATCAGTACAAAACTAGGGTATGGCACGCCCGCTTGAATTCAATCGACCCCAGGCTGTGAACAAGGCGTTGGTCCTGTTCTGGCACAAGGGCTATCAGGCGGCCTCGCTGACCGACCTGCTTGTGGCCATGGGCATTGGCCGCAGCAGCTTCTATGCCGCCTTCATTGACAAGCGCAGCCTCTACATCGAGTGCCTCGACCTGTTTGCAGCGCGCACCGTGAAGCTGCTGCGGCGGTTCCGCGCCAAGGTGCCACCCGTTGATGCGTTGCAAAACTTCTTTCAGCGCAGTTTCGTCGCTGCGCGTGGCACAGGTGCGGCCCGCAATTCCAGAAGTGACTGGGGCTGCCTCCTGGTGAACACCGTGCTTGAGATGGCTGGTGTTGACGAAGACCTCGTTGCCCGCGCCAGTCGGTACCTGGGCAACGTGCAGGGCATCTTCCAAGCCTATCTGCAGGAGGCTGGTGCCTCGCGGGCAGCCGCCGAGGAACTGGCGGCCCTGTTGATGCTGGTCAATGAAGGTGTCCGCGTCTCCAGCCGTCGCCGCCTGCCCAAGGAACAGGTCCTCAAGCCCGTTTCCACCGCCTTTGCTCTGATCCGGAGGGCCATCGCATGACCATGGCCCCCGTCGCCATCATTGGCCAGGCGAGCCTGGTTGTCCCAGCTTGCATCCGATAACAGGAGATCCTCATGAACCTCGCCAGCAAGACCATCGTCATCACCGGTGCCAACAGCGGCATCGGGCTTGAAACGGCGCGCGCACTCGCGCAAAGCGGTGCAACCATTGTCATGGCCTGTCGGGATCCAGCCCGCGCAGAAACGGCCCGCGCCGATATCGCGGCCACTGTGCCCGGTGCAAAGCTTGAAGTGGTCGGGCTTGATCTGGCCTCTCTGGCCGACGTGCGCAGATGTGCCGAGCTGCTGCGCACACGCTTTCCCAGGATCGACGTGCTGATCAACAATGCCGGGGCCCTGCCGTTCAAACGCCAGATGACCGTGGATGGTTTCGAAATGCAGTTCGGGGTCAATCATCTGGCCCATTTCCTGCTTACCGACCTGCTGATGCCGGCTCTGCTTGCCGCTGGCCAGCCGCGCGTCATCAATATTGCCTCCTTGCTGCATCACATCGGCAAGATCGATTTCGCGAGCTTTCGTGGTGAGACGCCCTATGGTGCGTTCAAGGCCTATGGCCAGTCGAAACTCTGCAATGTGCTTTTCACCCGGGAGCTGGCGCGCCGGCATCAGAACGACGGCCTGGTAACCTTCAGCGTGCACCCGGGGCCGGTTGGCACAAATATCATGGGGCGCGGCTTGTTGAACCGCACGCTGTATCGGCTGATTGGTGCGTATATGAGCCCCAGGCGCGGCGCACACACCAGCGTCTATCTCGCCAGCGCTGACGGTATCGAGGCAACCAGTGGTGCCTATTACAACGAATCCGCGAAGGTCAAGGCGGGCTCAAAGCTGTCGAACGATGATGCCCTGGCAAAGCGCCTGTGGGCTGAGAGCGAGCGACTGACGGCGGCCATCGGGTGACAGGCCAAGGCTGGGTGCAGCCCTGGATGCTCAGCTTGCAGGTGCGACTACCAGCGTGCCTGCAGGCTGCTGAGCCCCCTGAACAGAAAGCCTTCGCGCCAGCCCGGGCTGGCGGTGTCCAGTTCCATATTGGGCAGCCGCCGGGCCAGGGTGGAGAAGGCAATCCGCCCTTCAAGGCGGGCCAGTTCGGCGCCGGCGCAAAAATGGATGCCGCCGCCAAAGCTCATGTGCCGTGCGGCCTGGCGTGTGATGTCGAACCTTTCGGGATCTGTGAAGGTGTCGGGATCGCGGTTGGCAGCGCCGATCAGGGTCAATACCCGTTGGTCCTTGCGCACAGGCACACCACCCACGATCTTGTCGGCAAAGGCTGTGCGATAAGTTGCAACCAGTGAGGTCTCGTAGCGCAAGACCTCGTCTGTCGTGCTTTCCGCAAGCCCCTCCGGGTCGGCACGCAACTGGCGCCATTGCTCGGGGTGGCGGTGCAGCGTCAGCATACCATTGCCCAGCATATGGGCTGTGGTCTCGAAACCGGCGCCGAACAGGCCGATGACGGCGGTGGTGAGCTCGTGGGTGGACAAGGCGTCGGCCCCGTCGCCTGCCTCAACCAGGGCAGTGGAGAGGTCATTGCGCGGCTCGCGCCGGCGCCGCTCGAACAGGTCGGTGAAAAAGGCTTCCAGCTTGTCCATTTCGCCATTGGCGAGGGTGAGTTCTGCCTCAGACAGGGTCCGGGGCTCAAACACGATGAAGCTCTGGGCGATGGCGTTGATGATCTCTGGCAGGCGGCTGTCATCCTGGTCGATACCCAGCATGTCGCACATCACCATGACGGGCAGGCGATAGGCAAAGTCGCTGATCAGGTCGCAACCGCCCCGGGCCATGAACACGTCGATGAGATGGTCGGTGATCTCCTGCACCCGGGGTGCCATATCGCGCACGCGCCGGGCGTTGAGGGCGCCGGTGACAAGGGCGCGCACGCGGGTGTGCTGGGGCGGGTCCTGCATGACGAAGACTTCGGATAACCAGCGATAGCTCGACTGGCCCAGCACGTCAAAGTCAGGCGCATAGAACATCCGGATGTTACCGATAAAATCACCCTGGCCAAAGCCGTCGCGGTCCATCAGCACGGCCCGGACATCCTCGTACCGGCTGGCTACCCAGTACCCCAGGTCCGACCAGTGCATGGGCTCTGTCTCCCGCAGTTTGCGGAAGGCGGGATAGGGATCGGCCCTGAGGGCCGGGGAACCGGGATCGAAGGAATAGCGCCCACCGGGGGAAGTCACGATTCATTCCCAGACTGGCGGCTGCTGATGGCAGCCAGGTCGGCATTGGGGAGGCCCCAGCCCACCGCATCGTGCCCCAGGGCATGCTGAGGCGGCACCACCTCTGGCCCCGCGCCCGGCGGCAGGGGCGGCGTGTAATAGCCAAGTGCATAGCTGCCCATGGAATAGCCGATCAGGGCCTGCAGATCGGGGTCCAGCGTGCGGGCGATCTCGGGTGGGCAGGACAGGTACTGGTTCTCCTCCTGCCGCAACCAGCCCAGCGCATAAGTGATGTTAAGGCCGACGCGGTCGCCTGTGGACTGGTTGGCGCCACCCCCGTGGAAGACCGCCCCGGAATAGACAAGGACGGAGCCACGGGGCATGACGGCCTGCGTCAATTCCTCCGCTGCGGGCACGCGGTTGTCGGGCCAGTCCACACTGCCGGGCGCCACCTGGGTGGCGCCGTTTTCCCGGGTAAAATCCGTCAGTGCCCAGATCGTATTGAACTGGGGCTCAATCCCCTTGAGCCAGGTGCCCCAGGCCCAGCGGTCGCGATGGATCATCTGGGCGGGCTGGCCGGGTTTCAGCCGGATTGCCTGGGTCAGGTGAAGCTGGATGCGCGCGCACCAGGGCTTCAGGAAGGTTGAGGCGGCAGCAATCAGCAGCGGGTCAGCCACAAGGCTGCGGCAGGCGGGCGAGCGGGCAACCAGGGCACCAGTGCGGGTCGTCAGGCGCCCGGTGAAATCATCCCGCCCCTCGGGCGTTGCATTGATGAAAGGGGAAATCTCCGCCATCACCCGGTCGGTGACCTCGGGCGAGATATAGTCGCGCAGGATCGCAGCGCCATCGCTCGCCAGCACGGCGGCCAGATCATCGGCGGTGGTGTTCGGTCCGAATTCACGAAGTTTCGGCATGCTGGTGCCTCCCCGCCTTCTTTTTTCTGAACGGAACTATGGGGCCCGTACCAAGGGGCAGCAACCCTTGGCGAATCCAGCAGCCTGAAAACATTTGCCGTCGTGACAGGCGCGGCATGACACCCTAGCCTGACGAGGTCGGTCTGTGATGGTGCAGATCCGCCGTCATTCTTGGGACTCGTGTCGATGTTTACCGGACCTCGCATAACTGCTTGCGTTGTTGCCCTGCTTGCTGCTGCGCCTGCTGCCTGGGCAACAGGGACACATGGGGCAGTCCATTATACCTTTGGTTCGCCAGCCACCGCCGCAGAGGCAACCCGGACGGTTGCTGTTCGATTAACGGATGCATTGCGGATTGACCTGGATCTGCCCGCAGTACATCGCAATGAGGTGGTTCGGTTCGTTGTCACCAATACCGGTGCCGCGCCGCATGAATTCACCATTGGTGACAGGGCATCACAGCGGGCACACGCCGCCATGATGGCGCAAATGCCCGACATGAAGCATCAAGATGATGCCACCGCCCTGACCCTTGCCCCCGGTGAGACAAGGGAACTGACCTGGCGCTTCGACAAGGACGTGAAGGATTTTGTTGAATTCGCCTGTCAGATCCCAGGCCATTACGATGGCGGCATGGTCAGACGGGCCGCCTTTGTGAAGTAGATGGTGGAGGAGGGGGTAAGACATTCCCATTGGTGGTAAATCTAAAATGAATTAGGATCGTGCA
The DNA here is from genome assembly GCA_947379865.1 of Acetobacteraceae bacterium. Taxonomy (GTDB): domain Bacteria; phylum Pseudomonadota; class Alphaproteobacteria; order Zavarziniales; family Zavarziniaceae; genus CANCOY01. Next base: position 14,630 of record CANCOY010000068.1, on the reverse strand, counting down.
CTTGGACGTAACCCACGCTGGGGGATCAGGATGCAGGGTGACGTGCGCAGCCCGCGAGAGGTGATCGACCTCTATATCTACCAGCTTTACAATCAGCGTCGGCTGGATCTGGTGCAGGATCTGATTGCTCCAGAGACCTGGCGTCACAAACCGGGCAAGCTGGAAAAACTCGATCTGGCGCAGTCCATGAAGCGTCTCTCTGATCTTCTTGATCTCTGCCCCGAAATCCGGTTCGACAATACCCTGGTGATTGCCGAGGGGGACAAGGTTGCCATTGCCTGGAATGGCTGGACCCGCCAGACCAATGGCAAGACCTATGAACTGGCCGGGATCGAGATCTTCCGGGTGGTGGGGGGCAAGATCGTGGAAGTCTGGAATGCCCGCGAGGCCGCAGGCCTGTGGCAGGAAAGCCCGATCGACTGAGATGACCGGGACCGGCGAACGGATTGCGGCAGACCCCGGTTTTGCCCTGTGGCTTGGCGAGCGTCTGGGCGCACCGGGGGCTGTGCCGGTCAGCTTTGCGGGTACGCCGGCCGGCGGGGGCTGGTCGAACGAAACGATCTTTCTGGACGTGGCCACACGTGGCGGTGTTCCGGTACGGCGGCTGGTTATGAAAATGGCGCCGGCCGGCCTCTCCATGTTCCGCGTCTATGATCTGTCGCGGGAGCATCGTTGCCTCAAGGCGCTGGCGGCAGGCTGGCCGCCTGTGCCCCAGGTGGTGGGCGAGGACTGGTCGGGGACGGTCGTCGGCCGGCCGTTCTATGTGATGGAACGCGTGGAGGGCCTCGTCCCCGCCGACGACAGGCCATCGTTCATGGAAGCGGGTTTTCTGTTCGATGCCCCGGCCATGGTGCAGCGCAAGGTGCACGATGAAATGATCCGTGCCCTTGCCGCCCTGCAACGCCGCGACCCGCAAGACCTGGGTCTCGCCGCCCTGGCCCGCGATGCCGAGGGTGCAACGCCGCTGGCCCGGGAGTTGGCCTGGCTGCATGACCTTTTCCTCTGGGGCGCGTCATCGGCGCCGCAGCCGCTCATCACCTCGGCTTTTGCGCGGGCTTTCGCGACCCTGCCCGAAATCTTTGATGGCGCGCTTTCGTGGGGCGACGCGCGGCCGGCCAATGCGGTGTTCCGTGATTTTCGCCTGGTTGCCCTGCTGGACTGGGAACTGGCAACGCTTGGACCACGGGAACTCGATCTGTTCTGGTTTCTGGAAATGAATGCCATGCGGGCGCGTGGCCAGCCACTGCCAGGCTTTCCGGGGGAGGCCGAGGCCTTGGCCCATTACGAGGCTGTTGCTGGTGTCCGTATCAGGGAGCCGGCATGGTTTCGCCATTTCTCGGCTCTCAAGATTGCTGTGCTGATGCTGCGGCACCTGCTGCAGCGGGTGGATGCAGGCCTGCTGTCGGCAGATCACGCCGTGCTGACCGACAATGTGGCCCTGCGCCGCCTCAGCGCGCTGTGAAAAAAGTCAAATGGCAGATGACAAGAGGGGGTTTTTGACATGACAGAAGATCTGCAGGGCCGCGTGGCCGTCGTCACGGGTGGTGCAAGTGGCATCGGCTTTGCCTCGGCGCAGCGTCTTGCGCAAGCAGGAGCTGCGGTGGTCATTGCCGACGTCAATGCCGCAGCAGGTGCCGAGGCGCTGGAGCGGCTTGGTGGTGACGCGACACGCCTCGGCTTTGAGCCCTGTGATGTCACGGTGGAAGCAGAGGTGGCGCGGTTGGTGGAGCGCGCAGTGGCGCGCTTTGGCCGGATCGACGTGATGTTCAACAATGCTGGCCTGGGCGGCGCCATTGGCCCCATCACCGAAACCTCGGCAGAAGACTGGCAGCGCACCTTTCATGTTCTGCTGGATGGGGTGTTCTATGGCACCAAACATGCGGCCCGGCAGATGATCGCCGCAGGGCAGGGGGGCGCCATCGTCAATACCGCCTCTGTCGCCGGCATGGCCGGTGGTATTGGTCCCCACGCCTATTCTGCTGCAAAGGCCGCTGTCATCAGCCTGACACGGACCAGTGCCGTCGAACTGGCCGCATACCACATCCGCGTCAACGCCATCTGCCCAGGGGCCGTCTATACGCCGTTGATGCACGGTGGCGATTTCGAGGATGCCGACCGGGCCATTGCCACGGTGCAGCCCTGGCCGGAGCGTGGCCTGCCCGAGCATCTGGCCGACGTTGTCCATTTCCTGAGCACATCGGCCAGCATATTCGTCACTGGACAGACGATTACTGCCGATGGCGGCATGCTGGCGGCAGGGCCGCGCTTCATCGAGTCACAGAAACGCGGTCGACGGACAAGTGGCGTTGCGGGCTTCACCCAGGGCAGCACCGGCCGCCCCAACGAGATACGCCGTCTCAATCAGGCCGATGGGGACAAGCCCCGGACATGACGGTTCGTTTTGTTTGGCGCGTCGCGCGCCAGTGCGGCTTTGCCCGGCCCTGCTCTGGGTAAAGCCGCCAAAACCGACAAGCTTTAGCCAGACGCAGCCATTTCGGTTGATCTGTTGGGTGTCCAGATTTGCTTCCCGTGCAGAGTATAGGCTCTGGCATGGTGCTTGCTGATTGTCGGCAAACGCCCGGGCGGCAAAATCTTAGGTGCCTTGCAGATGAATTGGCTCAAATCTTTTTTCCTGGGCGCTGTTTCACGCTCGCCGCGCGCCCTTGGTGGCGCCGCTCTCGCTGCCTTCATTGCCCTCGGTGGCGCGGCCTCGCTTTATGTGCAGTCGCTTCCCCATGTAACAGAACGCACCCTCGGCTCAGCGGCAGGCAGCGAAGAGGAAGAAGAGGAGGAGGGGGGGCTTCGGCCAGACTCTCCTGCTGAGTGGGCGCGCTTCCGCAAACTTCAGCAGAAAGATGAAAACGGCTTGGTGGATCGCAATGGCGCGGTCAAGGCCATGGCCAAGCGCAACACCATGGTGCGGCCGGGCACCCTGCCCGGGCTTGTCGCCGCGGGCAGTGGCAAGGCCGGCATCACTGCGCCCCTGGCAGCAGGTGTAAGCAGCGGCTCCTGGTCGTGGATTGGTCCGGGCAATATCGGCGGACGGGTGCGCGCCCTTTCGATTGATCCCACCAATGCATCCAAGATCCTGGCCGGCAGCGCCGGTGGCGGCATCTGGTCTTCCGCCAATGGTGGCGCTTCCTGGACGCCGGTTGCAGATTTCCTTGCCAGCCTTGCCGTGGGCACGATTGCGCGCTCGGCGGCGGCCCCGAATGTGGTCTATGCCGGCACGGGTGAAGGCTTTTACAATTGTGACAGCCTGCCGGGCGCAGGCATCTTCAAATCGACCAATGGCGGCGCAACCTGGGCTCAGCTCTCCGCAACAAATCCGGCGAACAACATCGACTGGCTGCAGGTCAACCGGATCACCGTTCACCCCACCAACCCCAGCATCATCCTTGCCGCCACGGGTGGGGTATCAACCGGGGTCCGCTGCAGCGACAACAACAGCTCTGCCGGTGGCCTTTATCGCAGCACCGATGCGGGCGTGACCTGGACCAAGGTGTTCTCGACTGCCAGCGTGGTGGATGCCCGCTTCCAGCCCACTGTTGGCACCAATGCCATCATCAGCGTTCGGGTCGGTTTCTATAATTATGCGATGTATTACAGCAACGACGCCGGCGCCAGCTGGACCTTGTCGAGCCTGACGTCGACAAACTCAGGCGGCCGCAAGGAGATCGCCTATAGCGGCACCACGGCCTTTATCTCTGTCGACAACAGTTCCAGCGGTACCAGCGGCCAGGTGTGGTCATCAACCGATGGCGGGGCCAACTGGACCCTCAGGGGCACGCCCAATCACCTGAATGGCCAGGGCTGGTATTCAAATGCCATCTGGGCAGATCCAACTAATGCCCAGCATCTCATCGTTGGCGGCCTCGACCTGTGGCGCACCACCAACGGCGGCACCAGTTGGACGCAGATCAGCGACTGGACAGCTGCTCCCAGTTCCGCCCATGCGGATCATCAGGTGATCGTCTCGTCTCCCGGTTTTGGCACGTCCGACCGGACCATCTATTTTGGCAATGACGGCGGCATCTACAAGACGGCTGATATTCAGGCAGTTACAAGCACCACGACTGGATGGACAAGCCTTAACAATGGCCTTGGCGTCACCCAGTTCTATGATGGTGCCGGCCTCATGGTGGGCGGCACCTCGCCGCTTATTGTCGGCGGCACCCAGGACAATGGCAGCCTTGTCTATCTCAACAACGGCACCACGGACTGGCAGCAGTACTATGGTGGCGATGGCGGTTTCGCGGCGGTTGATGTCTCCACGCCAAGCCAGACCCATGTTTACGGCGAATATGTCTATCTCTCCATTCACCGTGCCGATCGCCTTGATAACAGCCTGACGGGTGGCACCTATGCCACGCAGGACATCTACTACGGCATTGGCGATGCCTTTTCGAACGCCCTTTTCATCGCGCCCTTTACGCTCGACCCGAACAATCCGGCGATCATGTATGCGGGTGGCGGCAGCCTGTGGCGCTCCACCAATGTGAATGGCGCTTCGCCGACCTGGGCGTCGGTCGCGTCGAGCGGCTCGCTTGTCAGCCAGATTGCCGTGGCTGAGGGCTCCTCGAACAATGTGTGGTTTGGCACGACGGCGGGGCAGGTCTTCTCCAGCACCACGGCAACCCCGGCGTTCACCAGCCGCAGCACAGGTCTGCCCGGCCGCATGGTGCTGGCCCTGCTGATCGACAAGGGTGCGCCCTCCACTGTCTACGCCGGTTTCGGCGGCTATTCCGCCTCAAACCTTTATCGCACCACAAATGGCGGCGCGAGTTGGACAAACATTCACGGCAATCTGCCGGCAGTGCCAATCTATACGATCCAGCGGCACCCGACCAATGCCAACTATCTCTATGTCGGAACAGAAGTTGGCGTCTTTGCCTCGGAAGATGGCGGCGCCACGTGGAGCACGACCAATGATGGTCCCGCCAATGTCGCGGTGATGAAGCTCTTCTGGCTGAACAGTTCCACGCTGGTTGCCGCCACCCACGGGCGTGGCATGTACACGGCCAATGTTGCGGTATCCAGCGGCACCTTGCTGTCTGTCCAGCGGTCTGGCACCGGCAGCGGTACGGTGACGAGCCTGCCCTCAGGCATCAATTGCGGCGCCGTGTGCTCTGCAACCTATACGACAGGCACCTCGGTCACGCTCACGGCCACGCCCAACAGCATCTCCACCTTTACAGGCTGGTCCGGGGCCTGCAGCGGCACCGGCACCTGTACCGTTGCCATGACTGCGGCGGCTTCGGTTACCGCGACCTTTACCCAGTCGGCAACCATCTATGGCTTGACCGTTACGCGCGCGGGGTCGGGAACGGGAACAGTTTCAAGTTCCCCATCTGGCATTGATTGCGGCACCACATGTACCGCCAGCTTTGTGTCTGGCGCCAGCGTCACCCTTGGTGCCACCCCGGCCACCGGCTCAAGTTTCACAGGCTGGTCGGGCGCGTGCACCGGCACCGGCACGTGCACGGTGACCATGTCAGCGGCCAGCGCTGTAACCGCAACCTTTGACAGCAGCCTCGCAGGTGGGACCACGCCACTGCAGAACGGGGTTGCCGTAAGCGGGCTGGCTGGCGCCACCAATGCACAGCAATACTTCTCGATTGATTTGCCAAGTGGGGCAAGCAACCTCGTGGTGTCCACCAGTGGTGGCACGGGCGACATGGACCTTTATGTCCTTTACGGCCAGATTCCGACCCTCAGCGCCTGGGACTGCCGCCCCTATCCGGTAGGCAATGACGAAAGCTGCACCACGGCAGCACCGAGTGCCGGCACCTATTACATCATGCTCAATGGCTATGCGGCCTATACCGGCGTCACGCTCGTGGCGTCGTATACGGCAGAAAACACGCTTCGCACCCTGACAGTTTCCAAGGGTGGTGCTGGAACAGGAACCGTTGCCAGTTCGCCTACAGGCATCAATTGCGGGACGACATGTTCTGCAACCTTCGCCTCAGGAACCAGTGTTGTCCTTACGGCAACACCTGCGGCCGGATCGACCTTTGCCGGCTGGTCGGGCGACTGTTCCGGCAGTTCAACCTGCGCGCTGGCCATGAGTGCCGATTACGCCGCCACGGCGACCTTCGATGTCATTCCGACCTATGCGCTTTCCGTAAGTCTTGGGGGAACCGGTTCTGGCACCGTATCTAGCCTTCCGGCGGGCATCTCCTGTGGTTCTACCTGCACGGCTTCGTTCACTTCAGGGACCACGGTTACCCTGTCGGCAACGCCTGCGGCTGGCAGTACCTTTGCTGGCTGGACTGGTGCCTGCAGTGGCAACGCGGCCTGTACCGTCACAATGTCAGAAATCAAAAGTGTGACGGCCACCTTCACCAAGATCATTACCTATTCACTATCCGTCAGCCGCTCGGGTACCGGGTCTGGCATGGTCAGCAGTTCGCCTGCGGGCGTGTCATGCGGGGTGGGCTGTTCAGCGACCTTCGTTTCTGGCACGTCGGTAACCCTTACGGCAACGGCTGCAACCGGGAGTACGTTTACGGGCTGGACGGGGGCCTGCACGGGAACCGGGGCTTGCGTTGTTACCATGTCCGGCGACCGCACGGTTGCGGCAACCTTCACTCAGATAACCTCTTATCCACTCTCGCTTGTTTTCGGCGGCACGGGCTCTGGTTCCGTCAGCAGTTCGCCTGCTGGTATTTCCTGCACCTCATCCTGTTCTGCCCAGTTCGCCGCAGGCGCCAATGTGATACTCACCGCCACCCCCGCCTCAGGCAGCCTGTTTTCGGGCTGGTCGGGCGCGTGTAGTGGCTCTGGCACCTGTACGGTTGCCATGTCGGCAGCGAGATCGGTTACGGCGACCTTCACCAAGGGAACGGTCTATGCCCTGACTGTGAGCCGGAGTGGGACCGGCTCAGGCACGGTAAGCAGCACACCGACTGGAATTTCCTGTGGCTCAGCCTGCACGGCCTCATTCGTCTCCGGGACCAGCGTCACCCTTAGGGCCGTTGCCGCATCGGGCAGCAGTTTTTCCGGCTGGTCTGGCGCCTGCACCGGCACCGGGACCTGCACGGTGGCCATGTCGGCAGCCAGTTCGGTTACCGCCACCTTCGCCAGGATCGTTACCTATGCCGTGACCGTTACACGCGCAGGTACAGGAACTGGTACAGTGACCAGTTTGCCCGCAGGAATTTCCTGTGGATCAACCTGCTCGACAAGCTTCAACTCAGGCGCATCGGTGACGCTTACGGCGGCGGCTGCAAGCGGTTCCACCTTCACCGGCTGGTCTGGCGGCTGCACGGGCACATCAACCTGTGTCTTGACTGTAAATGCCGCCAAGTCGGTCACGGCGACGTTTGCCCTGCAGACCTATGTGCTGTCTATCGCAAAGGTTGGAGCGGGGACGGTGACCAGCTCACCCACAGGCATCTCCTGTGGCGCAATCTGCTCGATGTTCGTTACCTCAGGCACCAGTGTGGTACTCACCGCATCCCCGTCCACCGGCTTTACCTTTAACGGCTGGTCGGGTGCGTGTTCCGGCACCGGCACCTGTACAGTCGCAATGACGGCGGCCAAGTCGGTCACAGCGAACTTTGTTTCGAGTTCTGGGGGCGGTACCGTCCTGCAGAATGGTGTTCCGGTGGCCATTGCCTCGGCAGCGCTGGACAGCAGCCGTTCATTCACAATCACCGTCCCCACAGGGAATACCACCCTTACCATCAGCACGACGGGCAGCACCGGCGATGCGGATCTCTATGTCCGCTTCGGGCAGGCCCCGACCGTCGGCGTGCTTCTGGACTGCGCACCCTATACGACGTCTTCAACGGAGACCTGCACCTTCAGTCCGCCAGTGGCCGGAACCTATTACGTCCTGGTCCATGCTTATGCGGCGTATACAAACCTCAGCCTTAATGCGGTCTATGGCGCGACGGCAGCCGGCCTTCGACCCGGTACCGCTGGCCGTAGCCCGGTAACAGGCTCTGGCGGTGGTCCGGCAAAGACACGCCCCATCTCAGGGTCGGTGAGGCCCTGAGACGCAAAGGGAAAGTGGACCGCCGGAAATCCGGCATTCTGACCATGCGGTGGAAGTTTCAGCCGCTTGGGTCAGGACGGGTTCTGGTGGCGCCAAGGCTACGGAACCAAGGGCAAGGCGGGGACATTAATCCCTCCACGTGGCTCTGGCAGCCATTGGGAGGACACCATGTCAATTGGAACCCTGCTCCTCATTGTCCTGATTATTCTGCTGATCGGGGCCGTACCGACCTGGCCGCACAGTCAGAGCTGGGGCTATGCGCCAAGTGGCGCGCTTGGCCTCGTCCTTGTTGTGGTCATCATTCTGCTGGTGCTGGGCCGGATATAGATTGGTGCCAGCAGGTACGCTGGCCTGTTGCTCGCAGCGGGGACGGTCTTTCGTCCCCGCTGTAGATCTTGCGAACCCAGTGCAGGTAACATGAAAACGGCAGAGGCAGCCGGGCTCAGATCATGCTAGGGGTGACCTGAACAATTGTGCAGGTGCCTCGATGACCGTTTCTCCGCTTGGCAAAATGGAGATCATCAATCTGCTTGCGGGCAAGCATGGCCTGAAAAACTACCTGGAGATCTGTACCACCGTCACCGGGAATGCCCACGGGCGGCTGGACCGAGCGCTTTTCGAGGCCCCCCTTCGGCTGATGTATCGCTGTCCTGATGATTTCAGTGATGGCCTGCCCATTGCCTGGCGGGTGGCCGGCGAAGACATTTCTGGCGCTGTTGCGCAGATCAGGGAAAAAGTGGGGCAGATCGATATCTGTCTTGTGGATGGCCATCATGACTATGGCAATGCCCGACGAGACATGGAGGCAGCCTATGGCTTGCTGGCGCCGGACGGCATCATGGTCGTCCATGACTGCTTGCCCACCACCAGGCACCTTGCCCGGCCCGAGTTTTCCGAAGGCCTATGGTGTGGCGTTTCCTACAAGGCATTTATCGATTTTGCCATTGTCCATGGGCCGCGCGCCTACCTTACGGTTGATTGCGACTATGGCTGTGGCATTTTCTTCAAGAGCATGGGTTATTTTCCGCGCAAGGAGCGGGCGCTTCTCAGATTAGCAAAGGACCTGCGGTGGCGCTGGATCCGCTGGCAATGGGCACGTCTTGGCAACAACTACGATAAGGCGTTCAGTCTGCTGACAAAGCACAAGGGGGGCCTGCTGCGCCTGATCTCACCGACCCTGTTTCTGCGCTATGTAGAGCATGGGCGTTGAGCCCGGGGGCGGTTACTTGCGCTGCATCACCTCGGTCCCGGTCCAACCGGAGGGGGGTGGCGCCAGGGCGTAACGTTTCGCGCGCTCCATCAGTGTGTTGGCAGCACGGTCTCCGGGGCGCAGGGTAGCGGCTTTCTCGAAGTGCTGGCAGGCGGCCTCAAAAGAACCGGCGAAATAGCAGGCAAGGCCCTGCTCATAAGCATCGCGGGCCTGAAGCCTGTCGGCTGGCACATCACCCGGGCGCCCCAGCAGTTCAAAAACCATGGTGCCCTGGGTGCGGCCCTTGACGGCAACCCGGTCGAGGCGTCGCCATTCAAAGACATCGCCGGTTTCGTCGCGCAACTCTTCAGATGCCATGATCGAGGTGCCATAGACCTTGTTCAGGCTTTCCAGCCGGCTGGCAAGGTTCACGGCGTCCCCCAGCACCGTATAGGCAAAGCGTTCCTGGGTGCCCATATTGCCAACAACAACGTCACCAATGCCAAGGCCTATCCGGGCACGGAATTCCACCCGCTGGCCAACAAATCGCGACAGGCGCTGCTGGGCGTTTAGGGCAGACTGGCAGGCGTGGATGGCATGATCGGGCAGGGCCGCTGGCGCATTATAGAAAGCCATGATGCCGTCGCCCATGAACTTGTCGACGGTGCCGCCTTCCGCGCTGATGGCACCTGTCATCAGCTCAAAGTATTTGCTCATCTCCTCCACCAGATCCTCTGGTGAGAGGCCTTCGGAAATCGCCGTGAAGTCTGCGACGTCGGAGAAGTGGAGGCTGAGGCGCCGCCGTTCGCCGCCAAGGGCAGCTTCCCGGCCATCCGCCAGCAGGCTACGTACCAGGTCCTTTGGCACATAACGGCCAAACGAGCGCAGGCTCGACTTCATGCCCTCGATGGAGAGGCTGAGATTGGAGAACTCCCGCACGATCGATTGCATGGGCACGGTGCTGCCGAGGTTGAAGCGGCCGATTTCGTCGAACTCCCCCACAATGGCGGCGACGCGGCGTGAAATGCGGCGGCTGACAAGGCTGATCAGCAGCAGTTCCAGCACCGTGACGAGCAAGATGATGCCCGCGATCTGGCGGTTGGTTTCCTTCAGCCCACCCACGAAGTCGTCCGTGGGTGAGATCGTCAGGATTTCCCAGTCCTTGCCGAATTCGGGGGGGAAAGGCTTGCTGGCGACAATCAGCTGTTTGCCGGAGGCATCGTTGAACAGATAGGGGTGGTCGAGCGCCTCGGCCCTGAGGCCGATGGCCTGGGCAAGCCTGGGGTTGACGATGTTGTCGAGGGTAGGCAACGCCCCCTTGGCCGTACCCCGGGGTGCCATCAGGGCACGGTCGGACGCGGCAATAAGGCGACCCGCCTTGTCATAGATCAGGGTGATGCTGTTGGCGCTCAGCCGGTTGTCGGCGAGGTAGGTGGAGATATTGGCGAGCGTCATGTTGGCGCCCACAAAACCCACGAACGTGCCGCCTGAGACAATCGGCGTGCCAAGCGACATGACGAGAGAGCCCGTGTCCGGATTGACCGTGGGCTCACCAACCGCAAGCTTGCCGCTGGCCTTGGCCGCCATGTAATGGGGCAGGCGGCGCAGGTCGAGGTCGGTGGGCGCGGCATAGCCTTCGCCCGTACGCTCGCCCCAGGCCGAGAAGAACATGCGATGGCGGGCGCGGGCCGCACCCACGGCATAAGCATCGATAAAGCTGGCATGCCAGTTCGCAGTGGCGGGGATGATGGGGTCCGACCGGCGCCGGTCGGCATCGATGCGCGAGACGACCCGATGATAGCCATCCTCGAAACTGGTGTAGATGGCATCGATCTGGTCTGCGGCGGTCAGGGCATGCCAGAGCAGGTCATTGGCGCTGTCGGCGCGGAACTGAGCGGGATCGGCGTCGGCGGCGGCCGCCACAATCGCCATGTCGCGGGCAACCGTGTCGATCAGGTTGGCGGCGGCCCGCTGGGTATCGGCCATGTTGCGGTTGATTTGCTGTTCCAGGCTGGCGAGCGCCGAGCGTTCATTTTCCCTGTAGCTGTAGACAAGAATGCCCAGCAACGGCGCCACCGCAAAGAGGGAAAACATCAGCAGCATGGCGGCGCCAAAACTCAGCCGAAAGGGCGATGGCCGGGTGCCTGCTTTGTGCAACTGAGACATTTTCAAACCCTTGCGACGCCGGGCAGGCCCGGCCGCCACGACGCGGTGAACGGAAGTTCAGCATTCTGATTTATTTTGCCGCTGCGTCCACCATGGGCCGCCGGCTGTCGCGCCGCCTGCGGATAACGCGCATCCACTATGGGGCAGCCATTGCAAAATCTGGCAAAACAAGTGCATAATTTATGCTAACAAGTGTATTTCACCGTCTAGATTACCCAAAAACGGGGTGTTGGTGCGGCGATTTGGTGATTTTGGCGCACCTTCAAATTTTTTTGTCTGTTCAGTGCCTATCTTTATACGGAGGGTAAAAGGGTGTCAGGCTCTGGCAAACCGGAGAATTCAGGCCAGAACCTGGCCGTTGCCGGGGCAGCCGGTTTGTCGCTTGAGCATGCCCTGACCGAGGAACTGCAGGCCTCCACCGAGGAATTGCAGGCGGCGAATGATGAACTGCTGCGCCGCAATGAGGCCCTCGTCCGTCTGAACAGCGACATCCGGAATCTGCTTGAGAGTGCCGCAATCCCGATGCTGTTTCTCGATAGCGATCTCAGGATCCGAAACTTCACGCCCGACATTGCGGCGCTGTTCAACCTGATCGAGGCCGACAAGGGCCGCTCCATCGCCGACATCACCCACCGGCTGCTGTCCTTTGATCCCATAGGCATTGCCACCGCCGTGATGCAGACAGGCGAGGTCATGGCGCACGAGGTGGGCATGCAGGGGGCCGGCACCGTTTTCCTGATGCGGGCGCGGCCCTATCGCACGGCAGAGGGTGCGACCGATGGCGTGGTGCTGACCTTTGTCGATGTTTCCGAGGCCAAGCTTGCCCGCGACCAGATCAACCATGCCGGCAAGCTGATAGCGCTGGGTGAAATGGCCACGGGCATGGCCCATGAGCTGAACCAGCCGCTGAACGCCATCAAGCTGGGCATTGCCAATATCACCGCCAGACTGAGGCGGGGCGACATGCCGGCAGACGACATCCTGCCCCGGCTGGTGCGGATCGAACACAATGTTACCCGTGCCAACAAGGTCATCTCCCACATGCGCGACTTTGGCCGGCGTGTGGAGGAGGCGCCCGCCTGCTTTGATGCGGCCGAGGCTGTAAGGGATGCCTGCACGCTGGCGCAGCAGGAACTGACGAGCGCTGAAGTAACCGTTGAGATTATAGAGGCCGGCGCCCGCCCGCCCGTGCGCGGCCACCAGTCCCTGCTGGAGCAGGTGATGCTCAACCTGCTGCTGAATGCCCGCGATGCGATCCTGAGCCGGCGCGAGGTGGAGCCGGGTTTGCCGGGCCGTGTGCAGGTCACGCTCGAGGGCTCAACAGCCGGGCTGGTGCTGCGGCTGCGGGACAATGGCCAGGGCGTGCCGCCTGAACTGGCGGGGCGCATCTTCGAGGCCTTTTTCACCACCAAGGAAATCGGCAAGGGCACCGGCCTTGGCCTGTCCATCAGCGCCCGCATCATCGAGGAAATGGGCGGCCGCATCAGCCTGGAAGCGGTGGCGGAGGGCTCCTGCTTCCGGATCGATCTGCCAGCCGCCGAAGTGCCTGCCTGAGACCTTTTGTGCCTATGGCGAAACACGGCGGGGCGGCCTATCTTGGCGCCGCCTGGCCCGCCTTGGGGGGCGCGGACCGGGGGGAGTGGACAGATGCGGGCTCTTGATTCAGTGGTCATCGGGGCAACCAAGGCAATCGCCTTTTTCGTGATCGCCTGTGAACTGGTGGGCAGCACCGTGCTTAATGCCCTTGGGCTGGTGCGCCTTGATGGCGGTATCCGCCGCACGCTGATCGGTGCGGCCCTGATCATTCTTGTTGTCGTGCTTCTGATTGCGGCGGCCCGCCGCGTATTCTGAGCCTGCCCGTCGTGAGTCAGCACGGGCGGGCTTCCCCGCCAGAAGGCCCATTGATGACCGAACACGCGGCAGACCCGGCGGCCCTTCCGCCCTGGATGGTGGATCTGGGCTTTCGCCTTGCCGACCGCTTTCGCCAAAGCCAGGGCGCCTGGCTGGAGGCCCTGGGCCACGGGCCGGTGACAACCCCGGCGCGTGAGATTGCCCGCGCGCCCGGCATGCGGGTGCTGGCCTATGGTCCGGCGCCGCACGGCAAGGCCGAGCCCGAGGCCGCGCGAACGCCCGTGCTGATCGTGCCGGCCCCCATCAAGCGACATTACATCTGGGATCTGGAGCCAGAGGCCAGCGTGGTGGCGCGCCTGATGGCAGCGGGCCTGGCCGTACACCTGATTGAATGGCTGGACGAGGCGGAGGCCATGGGCGGCCTTGATGACTATGCCGGCCGCCTGATCGAGATCGCGGCAGAGGCCGTGGCGCGGGAGTGTCCCGGGCCGCTGGTGCTGCTGGGCCATTCTCTGGGTGGTACGCTGGCCACCATCTTTGCCGCAGGCCATGCGGCAACGGTTGCCGGGCTGGTGCTGTTGGAAGCCCCCCTCAGCTTTGGCCCGGGAACGGGTGTTTTTGCCGCCCTGCTGGCGCGCGACCCCATGGCGCCGGAGCGGCTGGGGGCGGGGCCTGCGCCGGTGCCGGGCAGCGTGCTGGATGCCGCCAGCATTGCGGCGGCGCCCGGCACCTTTGTGGGCGAACCCTTTCGCGACATGCTGGCAACCCGCAAGCACGGGGCAAGCCGCGCCACCCACATGCGGGTGCGGCGCTGGGCCTTTGACGAATTCCAGATGCCCGCCCGCCTGTTCGTGGATGTGGTGGGCGGGCTTTATCGCGACGACCTGTTTGCCCGTGGCCTTTTGGTGGTGAACGGCCAGCCCGTGCGGCCAGAGGGCCTTGCCTGCCCGGTGCTGGCGGTGGTGGACCCGGCCAGCGATCTGCTTCCCGCCGCTGCCGTGCGGCCCGTGCTGGAGGCGGCACCGCGCTGCCGCGCCCGGCTGGTGGAGCATGGCGGCGAGGTGGGGGTTTTGTTTCAGCATGTCGGCGGCCTGGTGGGGCGCCGCGCCCATGGCCAGCTGTGGCCGGAGATCATTTCATGGATCCAGCAGGAAACCGCCCCGGCAATCCCAGCGGCAAGCCCGGCGCAAGGCCCGACGCAAGCTTCGGCGCCCAAGGCAACAAGAAAACCCCAGGCAACCAAAAAAACTCGGGCGAAAAAGGCCGCCAGTTCATCGCCGCTGCCCTTGTTACCCTGATTGCCTATGTCTGCATGGCCCACACCCTGCTGGGTGCTGCCAACCCTGAGGCCGGGTTCCTGTCCCCCAGCCTGATCGACCCGCATCAGCTGGTGGGCCTGCTGACCCTTGCTTTGGTGCT
>CANCOY010000067.1 GCA_947379865.1 Acetobacteraceae bacterium | reverse complement strand
GGGGCCTTCAGACCACCGTCATAGGCCGGGATCGAGCCGTCCTTGTTGCCAGCAACCTCACCCCCCAGCGGGGTCAGGTCCTTGCCAAGCCGGTCGACTTCGGCCTGCGACACCTTGGCCTGAGCGGCCAGGGGTATCGAGGCGAGTGCCAGAACCGCCAGGCTCGTGAGCGCAATGCGCCGTGACAGGCGTGCAGTATCAGATTTCATTGTGGGTATCCTCCCCGGTTTATCCCTCGCACACGGGCCGGCATCGCCGTCCCGCATGTGAAGCTCTACCATCCTATATTGTAGAACTCCCCGTCGCCTCAGGACGGCGCCGATATGGTGCGATTACGGACAAAAGAAGAGGGGAGTGCACGCCAAAAAAAGGGCGGGCCCGAAGGCCCGCCCCATTCCGCCCTGTGGGCCAATCCTCAGAAGTTGAGGACGGTGCCGATCAGGATCATCTTCGCGTCGGTCTTGTAGTCGAGGCTGGTGGGCTCGGTGCTGTCCCAGCTCCAATCCTGCACGCCGAGGCCGAGGTTCACGCCCGGGCCGATCTTGTAGCCGGCGCCGATCATGGTCGCCTGCACATTGTCTTCACGGCTGTAGAGGGCCGTGGTGGACTCGATGTGCTGCACGCCGACGGAGAAGGCACCCATGGTGTACTTCACGCCGAGGTCCCAGGCGTCCGTCTCGTTGGAGACGAGGCCCTTGTTGTCATGCAGGTAGGAACCACCGAGGCTCCAGTCCTGGTAACCGAGGTTGGCGCCAAAGCTGTAGCTCTCGCGATCCTTGGTCAGCGAGCTGGTGGCAAGCTCGTTGGTGGCCGTCACGTAGGTCGCGGACACGGCGGTGTCGATGCCACCGAACGTGTTCGTGTAGTTCGCGCCGAACTGATAGACCTCAGACTGCTTGTCTGCGGTGTTGTCGCTCGGGGCCTGACCCAGCGACGGGCAGCTGGTGCCACCCGAGGTCGGGCCGGTGAAGCAGCTCGACGGCGTGTAGGATGCGCCAAACTGGAAGCCGGACATGCGCGGCGTGAAGTAGACGATCTTGGTGTTCTGGGCATCCCAGTTCTGGTACGTCGTCGGCGTGGAGCCGAGCGCGCCAGCGATGTTGGCCGCCGGGGGATTGGCGTAGAAGTTCGCCGAGTTCACGCCAGAGGCCGGGGCCGGATCGGGAGAGGTGTAGCCCATCTGGGTGGCGGCGCCATCGGCATCACCAATTTCGATGCGACCAAAGGAACCCTCGAAGAAGCCATAGGCCTTCTTGATCAGGCCATTGGCCTTGTCGAGGTTGCCGTTCTCGCCGGCCTTGATCGCCGTGTAGACACCAACGGTGATGCCATTGTCGAGAGTGGTCGAACCCTTCACGAAGATACGACCGCGCTGCGTGATGTAGGTGCTCTGCAGGTTGGTCTGATCAGTGTCCTGATAGATTCCATAGGCCTGGAAATAGCCGCCCAGGTGGAGCTCGATCGGGCTCTCTGCCATGGCTGCGCCAGAAACGAGCGTGGCGGCGAGAGCCGTCGAGCCCAGCAAAATCTTCTTCATGTGAACTCCTCGGATAGACTGCATCTGCGCGCTCGGCACAAGCCATTGCGAGCGAACATGCTGAAAGGAACCGCGTGGGCGCCCGTTGGTCAACAAAAATGACAGTGAACAGACGAGTGCAATGATGGCGGCGTTGTTTTATTGGCACACCAACATCCAAAGATATTACCAAAATGGAGTAAACACGGTTCTTGCCCAGCCATTAGGCAGATAATCCCGTCGGCGGGGGCGTGCAGGGCAGGCATCTTTTTTCTGGCACGGACTTTGCTGAGGATGTGTCGAACGGATGAAATTTGGAGACCGTCCCATGATGCCCATTCTTCCTGGTGTTCTTGTTGACGCCGGTTTTCCCGACCCTGCCCACACGTCCATTGTTACAGGCCTTCTCGACACGCTGAAGGCGCGCATGGGCGATATGGCCGTGGCCCACCTGGCCGGCGACATCGAAGGCCGCTATCGCCATTTCGAGGCGGCCACTGAAACGCTGGAGGACCTTTACGTTCCGCTTGATCACGACTCGGATGACGAATGGACCAAGCAGACAGCCGCCCTCTATCGCTTTGTCTTCAGTGAACTGACCCGCGCCGTGGTCGAGAACGACCCGTCCGGTATTCAGCAGGCAAATGTCCTGATGGAGCCGGTGCGTCTGGCCTGGCATGCGCTTGATGCCCAGTCGCGTCTGGCCGGGCTTGGCCATGTTGGTGGCTATGGCCTGAATCATGAGGCCATGACTGCCACGCATTGATCATGCGGCCATATGGGAACCGCGTTAAATGCTCAGTGTAAGATCAAATTATGCCGCCTCTGTCGCGCATCGCTACCTCGTGGCTTCCGATGAGCAGGTTGGCCGTTCGCTGACCCGCCTGTCGTCGGGTTCGCGCACGGCGATCACGCGCGACGATCCGGTTGGTCTTGGAATGGGCACCGTGATGCGGTCCAATGTGGCTGCATTCGAAAAGGCCTCTGGGAACATTTCCCAGGGCACCTCGCTGCTGCAGGTCGCCGAAGGCGGCATGGCGACGATCAGTGAAATTCTGGTGCGTGCCCGCGTGCTCTCCGTGCAGGCGGCCTCGGACAATCTGGCCGCCCCGGAGCGTGCAGCGCTTCAGGATGAGTTCAGCCAGCTCCAGGCCGAGATTGATCGGGTTGCCAAGACCACCAGCTATGACGGGCGCAGCCTGCTGAAGGGAACGGTGGAGGTTCTTGCATCCACCTCGGTCGTAACCCAGGCAGCGCCGGCATTCTCCTCGCCCGCCTTTGCACCACCGGGCTTTGGGGCAAAGTCCGCGGTCGCCAATGTGCCAGGCGTCGCCCAGCGTGAGGCCTTTGACATTGGCACCGTCGAGGTCGCCGATGTTTTCAAGGTCACCATAAACGGGCACGCGGTATCGTTTACGGCAGCGACCACGACGCCGGCTGATGTTGCCGAGGGTCTTGCCACTGCCATTGCCGCGGATCCGTTGGTGAACCCCTATGTTTTGGCAAGCGTAGATGCAGACGGCAGTCTGGTGGTGGACGCCCGCGTCGCTGGAACAGCCTTCACCTATGCGGCTGCCGCCGTGGACTATGGCGGGGCGGATACCCAGACCATCACCTCTGCGGCCGCAAAGCGTGTCGACAATGTGGTGCCCGTCACCCAGAGGGCCTATTTCGCGGCGACAGATTTCAACCCAGGCGACGAACTGCAGGCCCTGGTCAATGGCGCGGCATATAGGGTTACGGTAAGCACCGCCTCGACCGAACCCATCAACGCGCTCAATTCCCTTGCCACCCTGATCAATGCAAGCGGTGGTGGGGTGAAGGCAAGTCTTGATGGATCCTATCTGTCACTTGCCTCCGCGCTTCCCGGGGTCGGCTTCACCGCATCGACAAAGGTTACGGGTTCAGGGAGTAATGTTCCTGGTGCCGCAGCGGTTGCCCAGCGTGAAGCCTTTGATGTGAGCACCGTCGAGGTTTGTGATGTCTTCACGGTGCGGCTGAACGGCCACGACGTGTCTTTCACCGCCACCACCACAGCCGCCGGTGACGTGATCCAGGGGCTTTCCACGGCGATCAATGCCGATGGTGCCATCAACGGCAGCCTGAAGGCCTCGGTTGATGGGGGTGGCAGCCTGGTGATTGATGCCATTGCGGGTGGCACGCCTTTCACCTTTACGGCCTCTGCGCTCGATGGTGGCGGCGCTGATACCCAGACCATTGCGTCGGTTGTGGGCAAGCGTTTGGCCAATGCGGCCGCCATCCCCCAGAAGAACTTCCTGAAGCCCAGCCATCTGGCGCCGGGCAATGCCCTGGAAGCGGTGGTCAATGGCACCAGTTTCAAGGTTGTTGTCGGTGATACGCTGGTCCAGCCGGCCGACGCCCTGGACGCCCTGGTGGCAGCGATCAACACCGGCCAGAGCGCCGTGGTGGCAAGCTCTGACGGTTTGCAATTGATTCTTGAGGCGGCTGCTGCGGGCACCCCCTTTACGGCGAGTGGCGGGGTGACGGCATCACCCGGAAGCGCCCAGGTTACAACCATCGCCCTGACCGGCACGCCCCAACTGGGCAACCGCTATCTGATCGATGTGGACGGGCAGAAGCTGCCCTTCGCCGTGGGTGTCGAGGCCTCCATGAATGAGGTGGCCAAGAGCATTGCCGCGCGCTTCAATGGCTCCCTCAACTCAACCTTTCACGGGATTCATGCGACCGTTGAGGGCAACACCGTTGTGCTGACCGGAAATCTGGGGCGTGGTCCTTATGGCGTGTCGGTGCAGACCGTGGCACCCCCGGCTGCAACCGAAAGCGGCCAGTTCCGGATGAACTTCCAGGTTGGCATCAATTCAAGCCCAAGCGAAACGCTACAAGTGACGATCGACAGTGTCACGTCGAAGGCGCTTGGGGTGGATGCCGACGCCATCAATATCTCGACGATTGAAGATGCCTCCAAGGCCGGCACGGCGCTGAGGCTGGCAACCGACAACATTGCGCTTTACCGCGGCCGGCTTGGCTCCATGCAGAACCGCCTGCAGTACGCGGGAGACAATGTCTCGATGCAAAGTGAGAACGAGGAGGCGTCACGCAGCGCCATCATGGACCTCGATGTGGCGGCGGAAATGAGCCGCCTTGTCAGCAGTCAGGTCCTGCGGGATCTGGGGGTCAGCATGATTGCCCAGGCCAACCGCTTGCCACAGGGCCTGATGAAGCTGTTTGAATAATCCGCATCCTTCGTGTCAGGCTCATCCCCGCGAATCAGTCCCGGTCAGGGCCTGCGGAGGGGAACATCATGAGCCGTCTTACCGCGAATGCGCCGAAATATATGGCTTCCTTTGCCTGTATCGGCTCTGCCTGCGAGGAGAACTGCTGCCACGGCTGGTCGGTTTCAATCAACAAGGCAACCTTCAAGCGCTACCGCGACTGCAAGGATGATGATCTTGCTTCGCGGCTGAAGGAAAATGTGGTGCGGCGCGAGGGCTCAGGCAATCCGACGGCTGATTATGCCCGGATCAAGCTGCAGGCAGACGGCAATTGCCCGTTCCTCTCGGCTGATGCGCTGTGCGACATCCAGGGCAAGCTTGGCGCCTCCGCGCTGTCCACGACGTGTTCGACTTATCCGCGCCAGTACAATGCGGTTGATGCGGCACTTTCCCTTACGGCTTCCCTGAGCTGCCCAGAGGCGGCCCGCAAGGCCCTGCTTGATCCAGAGGCGATGGATCCGGTGCAGGTGGAAACCGATTTCGCCCATCCGACGGCCGTTCCGCTAAGCCTTGGCCTGCGCAACATCTCGCGCGATCCAGTTTCAGCGGCGCGTTGGCGTGTTCACGAGGCGGCGGTGGCGCTGCTTGCCAACCCCACCCTGGATGCGGTCGAGGCACTTGTCCTGATCGGCATGCTGACCCGCCGGGTGGAAGAGACCATTGCCACTGGCGACATCGCGGGCCTCCCCGCTGAGGTGGACAAGGCCATCCATCTGTTCACGGCACCAATGACCGTGCTGGATGCACGACAACTCATCTCTGGCCTTGAGGTCGACCTGCGCCTGCAGATGCTGCTGCTGAAGGAGTTGACCGTCGAGTACATCGTCACGGTTGGCGGGCGGCCGTCCTTCCGCTCGATGGTGGTAGACGCGGTCAATGGCATTGCCTATCGCGATGATGATGTGGCGGGCTCGGCCGAGCGATATCGCGCGGCCACCGAGACCTGGTTCAAGCCCTTTGTCGCCACGCGCCAGCATCTGCTGAAGAATTATCTGCGCAATGATGTTCAGCGGACCTTCTTCCCGCTGAGCGGCAAAGAACCAGGCATGCGGTCCTTTTATGAGCTCGCCGTGCGTTTTGGCCTGATCCAGATGTACCTGATCGGCCTGTCGGCAGGCCTAAGAGAAGGCTTTGACGAAGCCAGTTTCGTGCGGGTCATCTACACCTTTGTGCGCAACATAGAGCATAATCCTGCCTTCCTGCCGCGCGTCATCGAGCTTCTGGGCAGCAATGGCCACCTCAATCTCGCCACAATGATGACTCTGCTGAAAGTCTGACGGCGGAATAAAATCAAGGTGGGCCAAGGGTTTGTGCCCCGGAATTCCAAGCCTTGAGCTGATATAAATCGAATTGGTGTGAAAATGGATCTAGTTTTTGGCTGAGAGGAGGCGTTTCCTGTTGCGCCGGATCCGGCTTTCATAGTTCTATCTCCGTGAGCTTCACAGCTCCCCCACAGCAAGAGCTGAGGTGGTATCTCCATGCGGAGGAAAAAACATGTCTCTCGGTATCATTTCCAATTACGCCGCCAACGTCGCTCTCCGGACCCTTCAGAAGTCCGACGCTGAAGCGACAAACTCCCTCGCCAAGCTTTCAGCTGGCATGCGCGTTCTGTCCGCCAAGGACGACGCCGCCTCCATGGCCATCGGTACCCGCCTCAAGGGGGACGTAGCGTCCCTTCGCATGGCGTCGGTCAACGCCGGCCAGGCCTCTTCCATGCTGCAGATCGCGGAAGGTGGCATGTCCACCATCTCCGACATGCTGACCCGCGCCAAGGTTCTGGCGACCCAGGCCGGCTCCGGTTCGGTGAGCGATGTCGAGCGTGGCATGCTTCAGCGCGAGTTCAGCTCGCTCCAGTCGGAAATCGACCGCGTTACCAGCACCACCAAATTCTCCGACACGGTCCTGCTGAACGGCACCAAGACAACCGCCCCGTCAGGCGCGGCGGAGGCTACCTCGGCGGTGCAGCTGTTCGCCGGTGGCGCCCAGGCCGACGTGGTTGGCACCACCTCGGTGCAGGCCTCTTCCGGCCCCACGGCAACCCTCAGCTTTGGCACCTCTGCCCAGGTCTTCTCGGCAGGCGACAAGATCTCTGTGCAGGTATCTGGCCAGAATGCGATCGATGTGGTCCTGACCAGCAGCGAGACCTCGGTCAAGGCGATTGCTTCCAAGCTCAATGCGACAGCGGCCTTCAGCAATGTTGCCACGGCCACGGTGAATGCCGATGGCGGCCTTGAGATCCACAGCGCAGCGGGCACGGCCGACACCAATGGCTATGCCAAGATCGTCAGCGCCAGCTACACCCAGCGCGCGCCTGTGACCGGTGCCGTAACGAACGGGGCCACGTCCACCAAGCAGTCGACGGTTGTCTCGCTTGGTGCAGGCCTTGATTTCACGGCAGCAAACACCTTCTCCCTGAAGGTCAATGGTACGTCGGTAACCTTCACCGCCACGGCGGGCGAGGACTCCACGTTCAAAAATGCTACCGATGCCGACAAGATGAATTATCTGGCCGACAAGCTGAACACCGCCCTGGCGGCGAGTGGCGAAGCGGGCAAGGTTGTCATCTCGGCGGATGCGACCAACAAGGAGCTGACCCTGACCTCGGCTTTCCTTGGCCAGAGCTTCACGGTTGAGGATGACAGCAGCGATGTCGTCACGCTTGCCGCTGGTGCGATTGTCACAACGGCGGGTACCACGGCCGGCCAGGCCATGGATATCTCCTTTGATGCCAATTCCGGCGCCATCAAGACCGGCGGTGCGGTCAAGAAGGGTGACGTCGTAGAAGTCAAGCTGAGCAACGGTGAGGTGCTTTCGGCCCAGGCTGCAGCTGACGGTTCAATGGGTGATATGAAGACGCTTCTCGATGGCGTCTCCGGCCTCAATGCCTTCCAGACCGGCAATGGCCTGCACCTGTCGATCGACTCCGGTTCTGCCAACTACAAGAACCTGAGCATTGCCAGCGTCACCTATTATCAGGCTGGCACCTCCGCCACGCGCACGGCAGAGCGGACCAACCAGAACGAGGTGGATTTCCGCCAGGGCGAAGGCCGCATCGATCTGACCTCGAAGCAGTTCGCCGCCGGCGACGTGCTGTCATTTGATGCGACAGATGCCAAGGGTGCAACGTCCTCCAAGACCTACACGCTGGTCTCGGGCGACGCGAACGACATGAATGCCCTGGTGGCCCATCTGAATGCTGCCGCCGGCATGTCTGGCTTTAGCTTCGGCCGTTCGGGTGATGCCGTGACGGTGAAGAGCGCTTCGACCACAGCCACGTCCAATGTCTCCAACCTGAAGCTCACCGTCGCCCCGGCCAACCAGGTTTCGCAGCCGCGCGCCTCCATCGACCTGACGACGGCGACCCTCAAGGAGGGTGACGAGGTCTCCTTCCAGGTGAAGGGCGGCAATGTCCGCACCATCACGATCGACAGCACCACCGGCTTCTCGGCCAAGTCGATTGCAACCTACCTGGCCACCAAGACCAGCCCCGGTCAGGTTGGTGATGGCATCACGGCGGCGGCGACCAACGATGGCCGCCTGAACCTGACGAGCACGGGCGGCGCCTTTGCCGACATCAGCTACAAGGCTGTCGACGGCCAGGTGATTTCAAACGCCAAGCCAAGCGTGGCGGACGGCGCATCGACGGGTGGCCCCGGGGTAGAGCTTTCCTTCCGCATCGGCTCGGGTGCTGCGGACTCGGACCAGCTGAAGGTCAACATCGCCAGCGTCACGACGGCAGCCCTCGGGGTGTCCACCGAAGACGTCAACATCTCCAGCCTCGACAATGCCAACAAGGCACTGGCCGCGGTGGGCGATGCCATCAGCAAGCTGCAGGATGCCCGCGCAAGCGTCGGCGCCCAGCAGAACCGGCTGGATTACGCCATGCAGACCCTCGGCACACAGGTCGAGAACATGGATGCAGCCCGCAGCAACCTGATGGATCTCGACGTTGCTTCCGAAATGTCGGTGTTCACGTCCAAGAGCATTCTGCAGCAGGCAGGTGTCAGCATGCTGGCCCAGGCCAACCAGATGCCGCGCAACCTGATGAAGCTGTTCCAGTAACAGCCTTCCTCTCAGGGGGAGTTAAGGGGCGGGCCGGGGTGAACCCCTGGCCCGCCAACTCCCAAACCGGATGGCAGAGTTGATGTCGTTCGGAAAGTGTTGATCCGGTCCCGGTACCAACCGGGATGTGCCAACGAGATGAACGGGCCTCTTGTCTTTCGAGAGGGGCGGTTTGGAGAGACGGTTAGTTGATTTTGCCTGCGTGCCCCAAAAAATGGGCACTTGTAATGAAGGATACGTCATGTCCCAGGACATCACGCTAAAGGGCGCGGCCGAAATGGTCAGTCGCCCACTTCATGAGCCGCTTCATCAAGCGCCAGCAGGATCCCTGCGCCCATCTGTGATCCGAAATGTTCGGCTTGCCACCCCAGGCAACCCCATTCAGTTTTTCCTCATGGCAGACCAGGCGGCCCATCTGCAGGCCACTGAGGCGCCGGGGATTTCCAACTTGTGCGCCGGGCGGCTGTTTCCAGCCACCCCGCGCGTCTTTGGCCACTCGAGCCGCACATGTGTCGAACATGGGAGCTCGCGGATGATGTGAATCTGCCCCTCATTGTGTGGAAGGGCTGCTGCGCCCCGGTTGGCTGGCTGCTGGCCCCACGCGGTTGAAGGGCTGCATAAGGATATGTGGGCTGTCGTCCCAATTGGGATGACAGCGCATATAGTGAACTGCAAGGTCACCTCTTGCCCGGCACAGAAAGTGTGTTCGGTCGGGTGGGTGGGCTTCAGGGCTGCAGGATGTCCGCACCCAAAGGGGCGACACGAAGCAGTACGACCCAGTTGCGTAATCCCCCTGGCATGAGCCGGGGCGGTATCTCCACGAGGAGGAATTATCATGTCTTTGGGAATCATCTCGAATTACGCAGCAAATGTTGCATTGCGCACGCTGCAAAAGTCTGACTCCGAGGCCACCACCTCGCTTGCCAAGCTCTCGGCTGGCATGCGCGTGCTCTCGGCCAAGGATGACGCCGCCTCAATGGCAATCGGCACCCGGCTGAAGGGGGACGTTGCTTCCCTTCGCATGGCGTCGGTCAACGCCGGCCAGGCGTCTTCCATGCTGCAGATCGCGGAAGGTGGCATGTCCACCATTTCCGACATGCTGACCCGCGCCAAGGTCCTTGCGACCCAGGCTGGTTCAGGTTCGGTCAGCAATGTCGAGCGTGGCATGCTGCAGCGCGAGTTCAGCTCGCTGCAGTCGGAAATTGACCGCGTTACCAACACCACCAAGTTCTCGGACACCGTTCTGTTGAACGGGACCAAGACCTCGGGTGGTACGGCCGCTGCCACCAGCTCGGCAGTGCAGCTGTTTGCCGGCGGCGCCCAGGCCGATGTGGTTGGCACAACCACGGTCAAGGCCTCGGACGGCCCGACGGCCACCATCAGCTTCGGCACCTCTTCCCAGACCTTTGCAGCGGGCGACAAGATCTCCGTGCAGGTGTCGGGGCAGAACGCCGTTGACGTGGTGCTAACCAGCACCGAGACCTCGGTCAAGTCGATCGCGACCGCCCTTAACGCGGATGCCAAGTTCACCGCTGTTGCGACCGCCTCGGTCAATGCAGATGGTGGCATCGAGATCCACAGCAAGGCGGGCACGGCCGACACCAATGGCTATGGCAAGATTGTCAGCGCCAGCTATACCCAGCGTGCAGCCGTAACTGGTGCCGTGACAAATTCTGCCACGTCCACCAAGCAGTCGACGGTTGTTACTGTGGGCGCAGGCCTCGACTTCACGGCAGCCAATACTTTCTCGCTGAAGGTCAATGGCACGGCGGTCACCTTTACCGCAACGGCGGGCGAGGACTCGACCTTCAAGAACGCCACTGACGCAGACAAGATGAACTATCTTGCCGACAAGCTGAACACCGCCCTGGCGGCAAGCGGCGAAGCGGGCAAGGTTGTTATCTCGGCGGATGCGACCAACAAGAAGCTGACGCTGACCTCAGCCTTCCTTGGTCAGAGCTTCACCGTCGAGGATGACACCAGCACGGTGGTGACACTTGCGGCAGGTGCGATCGTCACGACCGCTGGCAGCACGGCCGGCCAGGCCATGGACATCTCTTTTGATGAAACCTCGGGTGACGTCAAGACCGGTGGCATGGTCAAGAAGGGCGATGTCGTCGAAGTCAAGCTCACCAACGGCCAGGTGCTTTCCGCACAGGCTGCTGCCGATGGTGCGCTTGGTGACCTGAAGACGCTCCTTGATGGTGTGACGGGCCTCAATGCCTTTCAGACCGGTGATGGCCTTCATCTGTCGGTTGACTCGGCTTCTGCCAGCTACAAGAACCTGAGCATCGCCAGCGTCTCTTACTATCAGGCTGGCACCTCTGCCACGCGTACGGCCGAGCGGACCAACCAGGGCGAAGTTGATTTCCGCCAGGGTGAAGCCCGCATCGATCTGACGTCGAAGCAGTTTGCCAAGGACGACAGCCTCTCCTTCACGTCGACCGACGCCAAGGGGACAACGACCACCAAGACGTACGCGCTCACGTCCCAGGACACGAACGATATCAACAAGCTGGTTGCGAACCTGAATTCCGCCGCCGGCATGAATGGCTACACGTTCGGCCGGTCTGGCGATGCCATCACCGTCAAGAGTGATTCGCTGACGGATACGGCCAACATCTCGAACCTGAAGCTCACGATCGATCCGGCCAACCAGGTGTCAAATCCAAGGGCCTCGATTGATCTGACATCCGCGACCATGAAGGAAGGTGATGAGATCACTTTCCAGGTCAAGGGTGGCAACCTGCGCACCATCACGCTCGACAATTCGACGGGTTTCTCGGCGAAGTCGATTGCAACCTATCTCGGGACACAGACAAGCCCCGGCCAGGTTGGCGATGGCATCACGGCAACGGCGACGAATGATGGCCGTCTGTCGCTGAGCAGCACGGGTGGCGCTTTTGCCGATATCAGCTACGTGTCGGCTGATGGCAAGAACCAGATCACCTCTGCCAAGGCCAGCGGCAGCGCCGGCGCTTCGGCGGGTGGTCCGGCGGTTGAGCTGTCGTTCCGCATTGGCTCAGGTGCCTCTGAGGCCGACCAGCTGAAGGTCAACATCGCCAGCGTCACGACGGAAGCCCTTGGGGTTTCTGCCGAGGACGTCAACATCTCCACTCAGGACAATGCCAACAAGGCACTGGCCGCCGTGGGCGATGCCATCAGCAAGCTGCAGGATGCCCGCGCCAATGTGGGTGCCCAGCAGAACCGGCTGGATTACGCGATGCAGACCATCGGGACCCAGGTTGAGAACATGGATGCTGCCCGCAGCAACCTCATGGACCTCGACGTGGCTTCTGAAATGTCGGCCTTCACCTCCAAGAGCATCCTGCAGCAGGCAGGTGTGAGCATGCTGGCTCAGGCGAACCAGATGCCGCGCAACCTGATGCGGTTGTTCCAGTAACAGTAGCCGTAGCTCCCTTTCCAGGGAGATAATGCGGGTGGGCTGGGGATCTGCGATCCCCGGCCCCCCAATTTAG
Organism: Acetobacteraceae bacterium; assembly: GCA_947379865.1. Classification (GTDB taxonomy): domain Bacteria; phylum Pseudomonadota; class Alphaproteobacteria; order Zavarziniales; family Zavarziniaceae; genus CANCOY01. Next base: position 8,954 of record CANCOY010000067.1, on the reverse strand, counting down.
AAAGGAGACAGACGAATGGATGCGGTTCAGGCGGCAACGCTGTCACCAGTCATTCGAGTTGCTGAGCGGCCCATGGCCCCGCCGGTGAAGGTTGAGCCTTCGGCGGAAGCGGTGCGTGTGATCGCGATGCAGGACTCAAAAACAGCTGCCCAGGAGCAGCAGGCGGCAAGGATGTTTGCCGAGCGGTCAAGCAAGCCGGCAACCGCCGTCTCGACGTCTTATGACCCTGTGATGAAATCTGTGGTGATTACGACGGTCAGCAATGACACGGGCGAGGTGGTCAGCCAGCTGCCGTCAAAGGAACTGCTGGCCCTTGCGCATCGCACGGCCGAGTTTCGCGCCAACTTCCTCGACGTGCGGGCCTGATTACCTCAGGCCAGCACGTCAAAGCTGTTGCCAAATGCCCGCTCCTCATCGCTTTTAAAAGGTGAGTCGCCGGGCAGGGAGGTCTTTTTCGTGCTGTCGGCCGCTTCGGCCAGCATGGTTATCGGATCAACCGGTGGTGTTTTTCGCACCGCCGCCAGACGCTGCCCATCCAGAGGCCATGCCAGCCGATCGGGCGAGGGCGCAAGGGCCAGTTCCACCACCTGCTGGTTATACTGATAGGCGCTGAGCGGCCCGAACAGCCGGTCATAAAAATAGGGTATGGGTGCTCTGGGGATCATCAGTGGCGATCCGAGCGGACGCGCCGCTGTTCAAGCAGGGTACGGAAGAGTTTTTCATAGAACTGGAATTCAACGGTCGCCCGTTCCCGCTCTGCCGGGGCCACCTTGTCGGGGTGGTGGCGCGTCAGGAAAACCTTTCGGGCAGCTTCCACCATAAAGTCGGGGCATCCCGGGTGCAGGCCAACCTGGGAATAGAGGCGCTCCTCCACCGGATCCGGCCGCTCCTTGGCGGCAGGCGTGCCCGTGGGCTTTTTCTTGGCGAGGGTCTTGAACGAGGTTTCGTAATAGCGCGCGCGGCGGCTGACGATCTCGACCGTTTCCTGAAGGCCGCCAAGCTGCTTTTCAAGCGCTGCGATCACGCCCTCAAGCTCACGCGCCCGCATCTCGGAGGCGAGGCGCTTCTGGTCGGCCACGGCCATGCCGAGTTCGACCTCGTTACCGACGGCGGTTTCAATAGGAACAATGGTGCTGTCATTGCGGCGAACCCAGCGATAGGGCTGGCGAGGGGCAGCGTCGCCTTGGCGCGAGTCTTCTCCGCTGTCCCCGGCGTCACCGGGGCCACCAGATTTGTCGCCCAGGGGCGAAAGTTTCCGCCAGAAACTGCTCGAGCGGTCTGCCGACATGTTCTGCCTCCGGCCTAATAATCGGCTGGAACGCGCCGGAGATCAATGGCTTTCGGGATTATGGCCTAGAAGCGGCCCGGCCTGCGCATGTTCATGACAAGCACAAGGATGCGCGCGATCTCCTCGAACAGGGTTTCCGGCACTTCCTGGTCGAGGTTGGTCTGAAAGAACAGCGCGCGGGTCACTTCTGGATAGCGCAGCACCGGGATCGACCATTCCCTGGCCTCCGTGCGGATCCGGCCCGCCGCAGCGCCAGCGCCCTTGGCAATGACAATGGGGGCGGCATGCTTCTCGGCGACATATTTCAGGGCGACCGCATAATGGGTTGGGTTGACCAGCACCATATCGGCCTCGCGCAGTTTGTAGGAGCTGCCCTGCCGGCGTTGCTGCCGCAATTTTGCCAACTGCGCCTTGATCTTGGGGTCACCCTCGCTCTCTTTGTATTCCTCCTTTATCTCCTGCTTGCTCATGCGCAGACGGCTGCGGTTCTGAAAGTACTTCACGCCGTAATCGATGGCCGCAAAGATCAGCAGCGCAACAGCAGCGGAAACCAGCAATGGCGAGACTGACGATATCGCCTTGCGCGGCAAGACATCGGTTGCCGCCAGATTTCCATAAAGCGCCCGGGGGGTCGCAAAGATGGCGGCCGACATGGCGACCACTGCCGTGAGGATCACAAGCTTGACGAGATTAAGACCGTTGGTGAACAGGGCCTGAGGCCCAAAAATGCGCTTGATCCCCGACAGCGGCGAGACGTTGGAGAGCGAGGCCTTGATCGGCCTGAAGACAATCTTGAAGCCCTGTTGGCCAAAGCCGATGAGCAGTGTTGCCAGCAGAAAAGCGCCCATCATCGGCGCAAGGGTCATGCTCAGGTCGATCAGTGATTCCTTGATCGAGCCGCCAATAGCGTCGCCAGGGGGGCTGGCCCTGCCAAAGAGGTCTGCGATGCGAAACAGCGACGGCTTCAGAGCAATCAGCAGCCCCGGCGCAAGCAGGAAGATAACCAGACCACAGACAATATGGGCAAAGATGAACGTGTCACGCGGGAAGGTGAATTCGCCGCCCTCAAACGCGCGTTCAAGACGACGTTCCGTTGCGTCTTCCGTGCGTTCGCCGCTGTCACCGCCTTCCGAACTCGACATGTCCTGCTCGCACCCTCGATTGGCTGAACCGGCCCATAGCCGGATCAGGCGTAGGCAGAGGGTGCGCGATTCCTCCGGTTATGCCAGTCAAGACTGGTCCGTATCCGGCAGAAGCAGCAGCGCAGACCTCAGGCAACCGTCTCGCCAAGGACCCCGGCGCGGGCGGCGCGCATGCGGCCGTTGGCCCCATAGGCCTGCGGCTTGATCCGCTCGGACAGGGCATAACGGACGGCGTCCTTTACAACCGAGATCATTTTCATGCGGGCTGTCAGGGCCTTTTGCGCAGATGAAAGCCCCTGACGCAGGCGATCGATCATCTGCGGATCAAGGGCCGAGCGCTCCTCGACGGACAGACCCAGGAGGAACGCCTCGACCTCCTCACAGATGTGGGTAAAGGCGGCAATGGTGTCGACGCCGACATCGCCGGGGGTGGTGAGTTTCACCTCAAAGCGCCCCAGTCGGCCAAGGAAATCATCCAGGCGGCTGCGCACGCTGCGCGCATCAAGAAGAGCAAGGGTCATGCTTTCACCTCATGGCTGTAGGCGCCCTTGGCCTCGCCGGCGTGGCTCTCGAACCAGGAATTCAGCTTCAGGTAGTCACCCTTGGCTGCCTTCCGCGAGACCGCGTCGGTGAGCATGGTCGCGTAGAAATCATAAGCAGAGCTGTCGGCCGCACCGCCCGTTGCCTTTGGCACAAGGGCACTGGCCATGGGCTTGAAGAGGGCACCCAGGGTGGAGGCCTGGAACTCGAACGCCGTCTTGCGCATGGAAGGCTTGTGCGGCTGGGTCGCCGCAGTGGCCATGGAAATATTCGGAGTCACCTGCATGGTCGCGATCCTCTCGATCACATCATGATGAGTTCGGCGCGAAGGGCGCCTGAGGCCTTGAGTGCCTGAATGATGCTGATCAGGTCACGGGGAGAGATGCCGAGGGCGTTCAGCCCGTCCACAATGTCCTGCAGCGAGGCGCCCCGGTTGAACATGGCGACCTTGCCCGTGCCGGTTTCATTGACCTCAACCTGGGTGCGGTCGACCACCTGGGTGGTTCCGGCCGTGGCAAAGGCGCCTGGCTGGGAGACCTGCTGGGCCTCGGTCACCTTTACGGTGATGCTGCCCTGGGCAATGGCGACCGGCGACACGCGCACTTCCTGGCTGATGACGATGGTGCCGGATTCCTGGTTGATCATGATCCGGGCAACCTGATCCGGCTGGACCGGCAGGCGTTCGATCTCGGTCATCAGGCCGATGGTGCCGCCGGGATAATCACTGGGTACGGCGATCTGGATTGCCGTCGTATCAAGAGGTGTGGCGACGGGGCGGCCAATGGCGCCATTGATTGTTTCGGCAACCCGGGTTGCCGTGGTCAGGTCCGGGTCGCGCAGCGCCAGGTTGAGGACCGCCAGGTCACGCAGCTGAAAATCGACGCCGCGCTCCACAATGGCGCCATTGGGAATGCGGGCGCTGGTCGGCACCCCCTTGGTGGCGCTGGCAGCAGCGCCACTTGCCGAAAAACCTGAAACAGCCATTGGGCCCTGCGCCACGGCATAGACCTCGCCGTCAGCCGCCAGCAGCGGCGTTACGATCAGCGTGCCGCCAAGCAGGGATTTCGAATCACCCAGCGCCGAGACGACAACGTCGATCCGCGTGCCTGGCCGGGCAAAGGGTGGCAAATTGGCGGTGACCATGACCGCTGCAACATTTTTGGTATCCAGGCCGCCGTTTTTGACGTTGACTCCAAGGCGCTCAAGCATGCCCTGAAGCGTTTGGGTCGTGAACGGAGAGGTTGTCAGCTTGTCACCGGTGGCATTGAGGCCTACGACGATGCCGTAGCCCACCAGCATGTTGTCGCGTATGCCCTCGAAGTCGGCGAGATCCTTGATACGCGATGTGCTGTCCTGGTTTAGTGAGGCCTTGGCCTGGCTGAAAGCCGGCCCCGTCCCAAGAACCAGTGACAGCAGAACCACGAAGATGGATTTGATCCGGTTCATCAGTGCTCAGCCTAAAAATTTGCCGGTGCGGCGCTGGCATCGAATGTGCAAGGGTTATGCCAGAGCAAGTTTGCCTCTCAGGGGGTCTGAAGGGCTCCGCCGGGGACACGAGACATGAAAGTACAGGGACCAGGGTCGCCAGCAGGCCCAACCGGAAGCAAGGCCATCGGGCCGCGCCGACGCACGTTCAGTCTGGATGGTGCCGGGCAGGCCAGCGAAACTTCGGAGACGGAGGAAACCGCGGCGGCTGATACGGTGCCGTCCGAGTTCGCCGGCCTTGGCGGCGTCGACGAGGAAAAAAAGCGCCGGCGTCAGGCCATTGATCAGGGCACCTCGGCGCTGAAGGCCCTGCAGGGCCTGCAGATGTGCATGCTCGACGGCAGCCTCGACAGCCATGTGGCCCGCCAACTCATGGCGTGTCTTGACGATGTCCGTGGGTCAACAAATGACCCTGGCCTCGAAGATACGCTCATGGAAGTCCGGGAACGTCTGGAAGTTGAAATCGCCAAGATGCAGGCGACCGGCGGCTGATGACGGGTTTTCGCCGGCACAAGCCTGTCAGGCAGTGGTGCTGGGCGTTGCTGTGCTTGCTTGCGCCCGTGATCCTGCTGCCCGCCGATGCCCTGGCAGTGGAAACGAACACCGGCAGTGCCCAGCCCTATATGGGCTATGTCGCAGCCGGGCCATTCATCTTCAAGAATGGCGGCAAACGCCTGGTGATTCAGGTGGCTGTTCGCTTCAGGCCGGAGGCGGAAGCGATCATCGCCTCGCCAGCATTTGGATCGGCAGAGAAGAAGCGCCTGAACCTCGAGATCTATGCAACGGTGCTCAAGGCCTTCCTGGACGAGGGGACAAGCCTCAACCGCGACAGCCTAAAGGTCCGTATTGGACAGATTCTTGACACACTTCTTAACACTTCGGCGGTCGAAGAGGTCGCCTTCAGCCGGTTCGACGCCCATTGACGGCAAGGGTGCGCCGCGCGCGGTGTATGCCGATTCGCAAAACTGCCGAAATGGCGCCATCTGCCTTTCAGATCCGCGCGGATCTTTGACACGATGACATCAGTCCGATCTGACGCATTGTCGGAGTTCCTGCAGAGCGGCAGGCGGGCTGCACGAGGGAGTGCTCATGACGAGTGGTCGGGCAACAACGGATGATGCGGCCGGAGCCGAGACGATCATCCTGATCGACCGGATTGGCGAAGCACTGGCCCAGGCAGAGCAGCGCCTGCTGGCGGGCCTCGATGTCGATCTGACGCCTGTTGCCAATCTGGTTGGCAGCTTGCGCGCGCCGCCGCCCCGCGCCAAGGACAGCCCCACGCGTGGACCCGGATCTTCGGATGAACTGGAGCGCCGTCTGCTGGTGCTCATCAGCGAGTGCGATCGCATGATCCTCACCATGAAGCGGGATCTTGAGTCCATGACCATGGCCCGTGAACGCACGGGTGAACGGCGCGAGGGGATGCTCGCCTATCTTAAGAACGCGATCCGATGACCCTGAATGGTGAATTCGGGCTGGTGCCATGGATTGCCGCCCTTTCGTTCATCGTGCTGATCGCCCTTTCGATTTTTCTGAAACGCCGCCTGGGCGGGGCATCGAAGATTGCCAACGTCCAGTTCATCGATCCACGCCGGCGCATCGTTGAGGTCGTCAGTAATGGCAGGCGCCATGTGATCTTCCTTGGGCCGAACAATGATTTCCTCATCGAAACCCTACCGGTTGAGCCGCCTCACCAGGGCTGAGCCCATGGAACTGAACAGTATGAGAGCCAGAACGCGCGCACCTGGCGCCACCCTTGCTTCCACGGCTTGGCGTCTGGCCCTGCCAGTGGGCATTTTTGCGCTCATGCTGGTGGCCTCCGGCCTTGCGGCAGGACCCGCCCTCGCACAGACCCTCTCCCTTGATCTGGCTGGCGGGCAATCGTCGACGCGAACCATTCTGCAGCTCTTTGCACTGACGACCGTGCTGGCGGTGGCGCCGTCCATAGCGGTGACGGTGACCTCCTTCACCCGCATCATCGTTGTTCTGTCGCTGGTGCGGTCGGCGCTTGGCCTGCAGCAAACGCCGCCCAACATCGTGCTCACCAGTCTCGCGGTCTTCCTGAGTATCTTCATCATGGGCAAGACTTGGGACAGGGCCCTGAACGATGGGATTGCGCCCTATATGGCTGGCACAATCTCCGAGACAGAGGCTCTGAAAGGCGCAAGCGAACCCTTTAGGCAGTTCATGATGCGCAATGTGCGCGGCTCCGAACTTGAAATGATGGGCGGCATCGCCAAGCGCAGTGACCCAAATCTCCGCATAGCGGCAGACGATGTTCCTTGGCGGGTGCTGGTTCCTGCCTTCATGCTCAGTGAACTGCGGGTGGCCTTCGAGATGGGCTTCATCATCTTCCTGCCTTTCATGATCATCGACATCGTGGTTTCGTCGGTTCTCATGGCCATGGGCATGATGATGGTGCCGCCCAGTCTGATTGCCCTGCCGGTCAAGCTCATCTTCTTCGTGTTTGCCGATGGCTGGGCCCTGCTCGCAGGCTCTCTTTTGCAAAGTTACCGATTGTGATGCGGCGGAGCCTTCTGCTGGCGCTGGTTGCTGTCGGCTTTCCAATGGTGGCCCTGGCGACCGTTGAGCCGTCGCCTGCCCTGTCGACGGGTGGCCCCGCGCCCACGGCGGCAAGCCAGACCCAGCCTGCGCCCAAACCAGCAGCACCACCGCCTGCCAAGGCTGCCCCTGCGCCAAAAAATCAGGGAGCGCCCATCAGTCTTGCCGGTGCTCTCGCCGGTGCTGCCGACCTGGTAGGTCAGGGCGATGTTGGTGATGCCGCCAGCCTGCTACGTATTGCGCTGCGCTTCTCGAAACCTGCCTGGCCATCTGATATTGGCGAGGAGACGCGTTTTGCCCTCGCCCTTGCGGACGCCGCCGGGGAAGCTGGCCAGGCCTATCCCGGCCGCATGGACGTGGTGGGGGTAACGCTGAAAGCCCTGGAAAAGGGTGAGGCGCTGCCGGACGCCGCCTGGTCGGCACCTGCTGCCGAGACGCGCATGCTGTGTGACATCATTGCCCTTCAGGCGCATTTTGACGGCGCACGGCTTACCCGCAGTCTGGGGGCGTCCCCGGCTCCGGCCCTTGCGGCGGGGGCCGAGCCTGGTCTGCGTCGCTGTCTTGCCGAAGAGGTCCTCCCCCTGATTGCAGCAACAGTGGAGGCGGCGGAGCAGTTTGTACCTAGCGTTTCCGTCAATGATACCCGCTCCCTGGCTGCCGTCGCCCGCCGCTTTGCGCTTGAAGGGCGCTATGATCAGGCAGCCCTTCTGTGTGCTTCGCTTGGGGAGCCTGCTGCCCGGGATGCCGTTTCGCGGGCGGTGGTATCCGTGCGGCAACTCTCGGCACTGAAGCTCAAGGATGAGCAGCTGGAATATGCCTTTCTTCAGAACTGGCGCCACAAGGATGGCGATGCGGCCTCTGTCTTTGGGTATCTGTTTCTTGAGCGTGCCACGAAGGACACGCTGGCTACCCGCAGGCCGCTCATACTCGAAGCACTCGACCGCGCCCCCGGGCCCGTTCTGGAACGGGCAGCGCGGCTTGCGGTTCTGGAGCGTCTTGATCCTCCCCAGGCGATGACGCTGCGTCCGGGCGAAGACCGGCCGCCGCTGCGAGAGTTTCTTGGCCTGCTCGCCTTTGGCCCTGCGGGTCAGGCGCTTGAGCGCTGGATCCCGGAGCTTGCCCGCATGAAGCTGCAACCCCGCGAACGTGCGGCGGCAACCTATCTCATGTTCATGCGTCTGGATGGTGGCGCCAAGCCAGCCGTGCGCCAGAAACTTCTGGTCGAGATGCTGGAGGCTGCCCGCAGGGAACCAGGCCCAGACCCTGTGATCCTCAGATATGCGGGTATGGCGCTTGCCGATGCGGCGCGTCACTAGTCTTGCCGGCCTCGGCATTGCCGTCGCCACCCTGATGCCGGCGGTCGCCCAGGCGACCCCAACCCGCACCCAGGTTCTGTCGCTTGTCTGCCAGGGCTCGTTCGAGGACGCGGCGAGGGTGATCGACGGCCTGCCGCCAGATGTTCACGACACGCTCATTACTGTCAGCCGGGCGTGGCTGCTGGCGGTGGCCGGGGATCCGGCCAGGGCGCGGGAATTGCTTGCTCCCTTGCGGGCCACGGCGCCATCCGGTCGCCTGGTTGATGCCTGCACAGGGGCCGAGATCACCAGACCCTGGGCCGAACTTGTCGATGCCACCGCCAAAGCGCCTGCCAGCGTGCCAACCCTGGATGATCCGGAAAGTTCGGGTTGGCCAATCGGGGCGCCGCCGCCAAAGATCGCCGCGCCGCCAGCAACGGCCTTGCCACCACCGGCAAGTGCGTCACCGTCTCCTGCCATGGCCAATAAGGCTGCGCCTGTCGCCAAGCCCGCACCGCATTCGGGCCCGGATGCTGCTGCCGGCAAGGCCCCAAAAGCGCCAGAGACACCAAAAGGTGCGTCGCCGCCTGTTACCCCCTCGGTGCCGGCTCCCGCATCCCCGCCAGCACAGACACCGGCCCC
>CANCOY010000066.1 GCA_947379865.1 Acetobacteraceae bacterium | reverse complement strand
GCGCCTGTCGCCAAGCCCGCACCGCATTCGGGCCCGGATGCTGCTGCCGGCAAGGCCCCAAAAGCGCCAGAGACACCAAAAGGTGCGTCGCCGCCTGTTACCCCCTCGGTGCCGGCTCCCGCATCCCCGCCAGCACAGACACCGGCCCCAGCCGCGCCAGCTGCCTCTGCTTCCGGCAGCTTCGTCCAGCTTGGTGTCATCAGGGTCCGGAGCAGTGCGCCAGTTATCCTTGCCGCCGCCCGCGCAGTTTTGCCAAATCTGCCCGGCATGGAGGGCCTGGTCCTGGAGCCAATCCAGGGGCGGGACCTGATGCGCATGCTGGTGCCCGTCGATGACCCTGTTGCCACCTGCCGCGCGCTGGCGGATCGACGCGTGCCATGCATCGCCCATCCGCCACGCAGGAAATAGCCCTTAGCTCTTGATGCGGTTCAGTTCCTGCATCATCTGGTCGGCGGTGGTGATGACCTTGACGTTCGACGAATAGGCATTCTGCGTCATGATCATATCGGTCAGCTCCTGGGCGATGTCCACGGTGGAGCTCTCCAGCGATTCCGAGATGAAAGAACCAGCGCCCGCCGTCTTGGCAAGAACGGTGGCGGGCAGGCCGGAGTCGAGCGACTGCCGGTAGACGCCGCCGCTCTCCGGGCTCAGGCCGTCCACATTGGGGAACGTCGCCAGGGGGATCTTGTAGGCATCGCGGGTGGTGCCATTGGTGAAGCTCAGTTCCACCACGCCCGTATCCGTGATGCTGACGCCTGCAAGCTTGCCCACCGGCGAGCCGTTCTGGGTGATCGTTGAAACCTCATAGTCGCCGGCAAAAGAGGTTGCCTTGGCCAGGTTCAGCGTCATGGTCTGGCCGGGGGTCGGATTGCCGAAATTGCCAGTCAGGTCGAGGGGAATAGTGCGTGTTCCGTTGTCGGTTGGCGTGGTCTTGAAGGTGCCATCGGCATTGAAGCTCACCGTAATGGTGCCTGCCGCAATGGAACCATCCTGGGTAACGGTGCCGGTCCAGGTGCCGGTTGCCGAGTCAGCCGATTTCCAGTCGATCGCAATCTTGTGCGCCGTGCCCACGCCATCATAGACGGTCATCGAGGTGGTCAGCGGGTTCGTCGCGTTCTTCGTGCCCGCATCCGCCGGCAGATTGAGCGTAAGGCCGATGCTGGAGGTGGGGGTCGCCGAGCCAGTGATCTGCGTCACGTTAACGCTGGTCGTTCCGGTCAGCGACGTATCCGTAGGCAGATTGCCTGCCCGGTCCAGGGCGAAAGCCTGCAGATACTGGCCTGACGTGTTACGCAGAAAACCCTCGCTGTCGACGCTGAAGGAGCCTGAGCGCGTGTAGCCGGGCAGCAGCGTGTCCGTGCTGTCCTTTACAATGAAGAAGCCCTTCCCGTTGATCGCCAGATCGGTTGCCGAGGCCGTCGACTGGATCGATCCCTGACGGTCAACCTCATGTTCGATCGTCGTCCGGACGCCGCCGGGAATGTAGCTGTGCCGGGTCCCGGCACCAACCACCATGTCGGCGAAAGACGTGCGCGCAGCCTTGTAGCCGGTCGTGTTCACGTTCGAGATGTTGTCCGAGATCGTCGAGAAACGCTGGGTGTTGCCCTGAACGCCGCTGATGCCGGTGTACATGCTTCCATAGAGGCTCATCTGAATGTCCTTTCTTATTTCACGATGCCGTAAAGGCTTGAAAGCGAGACGATACCGGCAGGCGTCGTCAGCGTGGTTCCATTGGCGCCGCGGGCAACGCCCGTGACGGTTGTCTCGACGATTGGCGCAATCTCGGTGGCCTTGCCATCCTTGCCAAAAGTCGAAACGGTAACGTTGTATTCCCCATCCGGCAGCTGATTGCCGGCCATATCCTTGCCATCCCAATGGAACGGCGTGTCGCCAGAGGCTGTCGGGCCGTTCGCATACCAGACCTGCATGCCGTTCTGGTCGGTGATCGAAACACTGCTGGCAACCGCCGGCGTATCAAGATGCACGGCGAAGTCGGCGGAGGCGTTCTTCACCTCAAGGCCGTGAGCCTGTACCTTCACGTTCTTGCCCACCAGATCCATCGCCTGGACGAAGTTGGCGTCGTCCATGCGGCCGGAGACCTGCTTGAACGAGGTGCTGAGGTTCATCAGCTGCTCGACCTGTGAGAACTGGACGAGCTGCGAGGTGAAGGCCGTCGTATCCATGGGAGACGTCGGGTTCTGGTTCTTCAGCTGTGTCGTCAGCATGTTGAGGAAGGTGCTGGCATTGCTACCGAAGATCGACTTCGGAGAGGTTGATCCAAGGCTGCTGGCGCCGGTGCTGGAGCTAACGGAGGTTGTCATGATGCGCCTCAGATCCTGACGTCGATATGGGGATGGTCACCGCCGTCGACCGACGTTTCTGTCGGGCCCTGGCTCGTGGCATTGGGAGCATTGCGGCTGGAAGACTGGATCCGCATGGATGCAGTGCTCCGCGTGGCCGCTGCGATGGCCGGGCGAAGCGCTTCCAGCGTATTTCGCGTCTGCTGATAGGGCGCAATGAAGACAAGGTTCGATACAACACCACCGGTCACATCAAGCTTCATCTGCACCGGGCCATTGGCCGAGGGGGCGAGGGTGACGAGAAGCCCGCCATCAGCCTGCGGCCGAATGGTGGCGTCTGCGCCATCGAGATGGCTGGCATCCGCAGCACCGGCGCTGGCCGGGGTTGGCGTTGCCTTGCCTGCCACTTCGGCTTCGGCGGGCTGATTGGTGCCAGCCCGTGGCCGGGGGGCGATCCCCATGGCCGGCGCAGGTGCCGCGCCGCTGAGCGGTGCAATCTGGGGCGTTTCGGCCGGTGCAGGGGTGGCAACCGCTGCACTGCGGCTTGCCGAGATGGCAGCCTCAGGCACCATGGTGCGGGTTGCGGCGTCGGTGGCCTGGGCGGGGGCGGCGACCGTGGTTGCCGGCGCGTCGGTGGCCTCATCATCCTTGCTGGCGTGCTGGGTGACAGACTTCACGCCCTTGGTCGCGACTGCCGCGTGTTCTGCTGCAACCGGCGCCGTCTCGGCTGCCTTGGCCTCGCCAGCAACCTTGACGGGAGCGGTTTCGGCAGGCGCCCTGGTGTTGACAGCGTCAGCCTCAGCCTCGGAACCGGCCTCGGCCTTGGCACCGGCCTCGGCCTTGGCACCGTTATCGTGCGCGGCAGCGCTCGGTGCCGCAGGGGCATTGGCGGCCGGTGCGTTGTTCTGTGCCGCAACATTTTCAGAGTTGGCGGCGCCGGAGGCGGGATGGGCTGCGCTGGTGTCACCCTTGGCCGATGACGTGGCCGGCGAGGCGGGCTTTGCCGATGTCGTGGCAAGCTCGGGGGCCGACTGGCTGGCAGATGAGGTCGCTGGCTGCGGCGGCACCGAAGATGCCGTGGGGCGCAGGTCAGCAATGCGGTTGCTGGCAGCAGGGGAACCCGAGACATCCGCTGTGGCGCTGCGGGGTGCCGCGGCATGCTGTTCGGTATCCGTCGGGCGAACGGGGTCGGCCGCCTTGGGTGCTGCCGAGGCGTTGTCCTGAGCCGGCTGCAGATCAGCAAAGAAGGAGTGCGCGGGCGAAGCGCCAGCTTCCTGGCGCTGGGGCAGGCGCTGGCTGTCGGCCTGCTTGCTGGTCTCACGCACGGTCTCGGTAGTTGCAGCCTGCAGGTGGCTGGCGAAGGAGGCCATAAGACGGGCGACGGCCTCGGCCTTCGTCTGCTCCCGACGCATTGTGGTATCGAGCGTTTCGAGGCGCATGTTCATGTGTCCTATTCCGCCGCGACGGCGATGAAGGGGCGGTCGGCCATGGCGGCTGCGGCATCGGCTTCAGCCCAGGCCGAGCGCAGCGGCGCGAGGGCCCTGACGGCCTTGGCAGCGACACTGCGGTCAGACTGGATGATCACCTTGGGCAACTCGCCCAGGATGGCGCGATAGATGGAGCCGGTCTGCTGTGTCCAGGCATCGCTAGAGTCGAGGTCGAGGCCATCATGCAGGGCAACCAGGAGATCGGTTGCCGCGACGACAGCATGGTAACGCCCCTCGATGTCACCGCTGAGGCAGCAGGCCGAGGCATGCTCGATGCTGGCAATGATGCGGTCAAAGAGACGCACGATGACCGCCGTCGGACGCTCAGTGGAAAGATCTGGCTGGTTCATTTTCCGGTCTCCCCTCAGGCGTTGACGGCGGAGCGAAGGGGCTGGCTGGCCACTTCCTGCTCGACCGGAGCTTCGTTTGCCAGCTGCTGCCAGGCATCACACAGCGGCTTCAGGATGCTGCGAACCTGGGCTGCCATCTCTGGATCATTCCGGGTTTCGAAGGTAACCAGCTGGCTCATGCAATAGGCATAAAGCCGATCAAGGTTCGAGGCGATCTCGAGGCCCTTGTCGAAGTCGAGGTGCTGGCGCAGCAGCATGAGGATGTTGCTGACCCGCGACGTGGCGGTGTGGCGATCCTCGATCCGGCCGGCAACCGCCGCCTCGATGGCCGCATCGAGACCTTCGATGGCAACTTCGAACATGCGGCTGACGATGTTGACACGCGGCGTGTTCTCTTCGGCGCGAGCGCGGTATGTCTTGCCAATCTGCTTGTACATGATCCGTCTCCCGCTAGTTGCTGCTGCTGTTGCTGGTCTGGAACGCAGAGGCGATCTGCTGACGCAGCGTGTTCATCTTTGACATGGCGGATTCCATCCGTGAGAACTTCTCGGCCAGCGTATCGCGCTGTCGGGTAAGACGATCCGACATGGCCGTAACCCGGTCCTGCACAGTCTTTGAGCTGTCCGTCAGTGCCGTCTGCTCAGCTGTCAGGGTGCTTTGTTCGGCACTGATCAGGTCGTAGAGGGTCGATGTAACGGTCGACGCCAGGCCCGACTTCATGACGATTTCAGTGGGTGCAACCGCCCCTGCCGAATTGGCGTAAAGCGTCAGCCCCTTGGCTGAGCCAGAGGTCACCGTGAAGGTGTTCCCGGCCCGCTCGATCGTCTGGGGCTGTCCGTTTTCAAGAAACGACGGCGTCAGATTGCCCTGGTCGTTGTTCTGGAAGCTGAAAACAAAGGGGCCTGTATCCGGCCGGGTCGTGTTCACGTCAAACCCGATGACCTGAACTGCACTGGTTGCCGACTGGGCGGCGAAGGTAAACATCTTGCGGACGTCCTCGGCGTGGCTTGTCAGCGCCGACGAGAGCTTCGTGGAGTCGGCGATGAGATGGCCAAAAGTTGGGCTGCCCGTGGTGTTATCCGTCGTGATACCGATATCGGCCAGGCTCGTGGGAACGCCACTTACGGCCTGACCGTAGGTTGATGCCCCAATGTTGTTGTGCAGCAGGTCAGCGACACCGCGCAGCGAGCTGGAGCGGGCAAGGATGGCGGCGGCGTCAAGGCTGCCGGTTGTTGTGTCGAACTTCGTCTGTGTGGCGACGAAATCCTGAAGGTCGTTATAGGCGGTAACAAAGGCGTTGATCTGGGTGGCGATGCCGACCTGGCTTTGCGCAACGTTCAGCTGCACGGTGGTGCCAGCCTCTGCCTTTACAAAGCTCATCTCGACGCCGGGAACCAGATCGTTCACCTGGTTTGAATTGCGGTACACGTCGGTGCCATCAAGCTTGATATGCAGCTGCTGCGCCGCCTGAAGCAGTGAATCGCCGGTCGTGCTGAAGATGCCGCTGGTCTGAAGTGATGAGGGCGTGCCTGCGGGCCAGGTGAAATTGATCGACGCACCGGGCTGGCTGGACGTGAGGATCATGTAGCTCTGGGTCGGACCCACGCTCACGGTGCTGGCGGTCACGCCCGTCCCCGGTGCCGTCTGCGACAGGTTGTTGATGGCGTTACGGATGTCCTGCAGCGACTGGCCAGGATCGACGGTCAGTGAGCCCGGTGAAACGCCGGCCGCTGAGGAAACCGGGCGCAGGGTCGTGGTGGCCGTGGCAATCGATACGACCGCCTGACTATCTGACGACGTGTTTGCTGTCAGCTGCAGCGCGCCATTGACGATGCTTGCGCTGAAGCCGGACGACGCACCTTCCGTCGAGGCATTGAAGGCGCTGGCCAGGGCGGTGAGGTTTGTGGCCGTCGAGGCGCCCGCGGTGCCGGCGAACGAAAAGGTGACGGGTGTTGTGGTGCCCGAGGGTGTGATGCTGAGGGAAGCGCCCGTGGTGCCCCAGGCGGCGCTGCCAAACGACGAGGCGCTGTAGGTTGCCTGCTGCGCGGTGCCGCCAATCTGAATTGTGCCGGAAAGGTTCAGCGGCACCGAGGAGTCATCAACCGCGGAGGACTTCACCTTCATCGGCTTGGCGATGTTCAGCACTTCGACGCCGTAGGTGCCGGGAACGGCGGCGTTGGTGACCGTGGCGCCAATCAGGTCGGTGGCAGCAGAAGCGCTGCCAACGGCCGTGGCGTCACGCGAGGTTGTGGCGCTGACTTCCTTCGAGGCGAACACGTCGAAGGAGCTGTCTGCCGTCATGCGGCCGTAAAGCGTCGAGAGGCTGTTGGTGATCGCCGTGGACTTGGTCTTGAGATCTTCCAGCGCCTTCAGCTTTGCCGTGTTTTGATCAATCTTCTTGGCAACCGAGTCAATACGTGTCTGCTGCGCCTTGATGATCCCATCAATGGCTGACTGAGAGTCAATGCCGGACGACAGGCCAGAGAACTTCACCTGGCCCTGTGCGTTGACCGACATGTTGTTCGTATTGATCGATGAGGTGGTTGCCATGGCGCGAAGACTTCCCCGGGCTCAGAGCTGGAAACGGATGGGGTAACGCTCGCTCTCCATGATGTGCTGCCAGGCCTTGAGGCTTGCCAGGTCGATCAGGAGGGGCGCGCGCAGATTGACGGTGATGACCAACTCCCCGTCATTCTTGCGGAGATTGACGATCACCAGAACACCCAGATCCTCGTCGCGGATCCCAAGGGCCCGCCCGGCATCAGCCAGGTCTGCCGGGTCATAAAGCTCGGTCGTCACATCCAACGGCAGGACCAGAAACGAGGTTGTCGGGTCTTCGACGAACTGCATCAGCAGGAACGGGTCGAAGCGCGTACCGGGCAAGCGGACCAGCGCAAAGGAGCGTGCGTCCTGGAAACCGGGCAGGCCTGATGGCAGGCCAACCACGCGGCTGCGATCAAGACAGATCGCACCCATGCGGGTTTCAAGACGGACGCGGCGCTCATCCGGAATATCCTCATCGAAGGCAATCTCGATGTGGGTTGCCGGCCATGGGGCGGGTCGTGTGCTCAGCTCAACGAGGGCCACGGGAAACTCCCTTATTTAAGATAGTTAAGGAGCGAAAGGGACGACAGGCGTGACAGGATCATGTACGCCGCCTGCAACTGAAGCTGCTGCTGTGAAAGGCTGGTCATTGCGGTGCCGAGATCGAGGTTCTCGGTCTCGTCAACCATGTTCTGGACATAGACGGTGGCCAGCTGGTTGCTGGAATTTGCATCATCAACTGCCTTGCCCTGGGCGCCGACATGGGCGCGCAACTCACTGATCCCGGAGATGGCGTCATTCATCAGGCCAAGGGCCTTCTGGACCGCCGCCCGGTCCATGGTGGGCTGTGTCTGCGCCGTCTCAGCAACCCGCAGGGCCCGGAGGAGACGCTCGACAGCCGGTTCATCTGCCGACACACCATAAGAGATGCTGGTGCCGGCACCGATCGGGGCGCTGCGCGGTGCCGCACCCTGAAGACCCTGGTAGTAGTTGAAGTTTTCGGTGTCGCTATCGGGCGGGGTGTCGCGGACGTTGCGGGTGTCGGACGTGGCGATCATGCCACCCGTGGTGCCCGTGACGGTGACCGAAAAGGGCGAGACGCCATCTGCGGCGGCGACCTCAAGGTTGCCATCCGCCGTGACCGACATCCGCCCAAGGCCGGGAACACCCTGTTCCTGCAGCGCCGTCTTGATGGCTTGCGCCGGCGAGGTGCCGGCCGGGACAGTGACCACAAGGGGCGTAGCCTTCGGGCCGACCGTGAGGCTGACCGTGGAATCCGTTGCCTGCGTGGGGCCGGGGGACAGATGCGTCAGGCTGCCAAAACCGACAGGCGCACGGTCGCTGGTGGCACCAGCAAAAATGTAGCTGCCCTCGGACTGGGTGTTCAGGCTTGAGATCGCCTGGTCCAGCAGGGACTTCGCCTGATTTTTCAGCTGGTACTGGTCGACGCCCGGGCTGTCGAGGCCCAGTGCGCGAACCAACATGGCGCGGGCGTTGGAGGCAATGTCCGAGAGGGAGGACAGGGCATTGTCTGCGGCCGTCAGGTAACGCCCCACGGTCTGGGTGGAGCGCGTGTACTCCTGGACCTCGGTCAGCTGGTTCTTGCTGGCGATGTAACGAGCTGTATCGCCCTGAAGGTCGGAATACGAGAGGGCGGAACGCCCGCTCGAGATCCGCGCCTCGAGAGCCTGAAGGCTTGAGCCCGTGCTGGTCGCACTGCCCATGAGGGACTGGGAGAAACCCAGATCGCCAAGGCGGCCGGTAACGCTCGTCATGACCCGATCCTCGTGAGCATCTGGTACATCTGGTCGGCAACCGACAGAACCCGGCCGGCTGCGTTATAGGCATTCTGGAAGACGGTGAGCTGCGCCATCTCCTGATCAAGGCTGACGCCCGAGCCGGCCGAAACCTTGGCGCCCAGCTGACCAAGAATGAGCTGCTGGGCATCGGAGGCGCTGCGTGCGTTGGTCGCGACCACGGCATGGCGTGACACCAGGGCGCCGCTGCGGGCAATCAGGCTGATCGGCACCGCGGTGGGATGGGCTGGATCGATGGTCGGCGCTGCAAGCTTGTTGGCAATGGCTGCAAGCGTGGAACCGTCGGAAACACCGACGACGATGGTGCCAAGGGCTGGTGGCGTCGTGCCAACCGGCAGGCGACCCTGAGAGATCAGCGACGGACTGGCGGCAATGTCGGCACGGACAGTGATGTTTGCGGCATTGCCGGCACTGACCAGAAAATCGTTCAGGCCGAGGAAATGCGACAGGCTTTTGCCGGTATCGGCACCGTCCACGGTTACGGTCCCGGGGTTGACCTCGACCCAGCTGATGGTCTCCCCCGAGGACAGGTCGTCAACGGCGAGATTGAGCTTGCCGTTGCTGACGGTGGCGGTTGCGTGCCGAAGGTCAAGGCCGGCGGCAAGATCGCTGAGCGTGCCCGGGGTTGCGGTCGAGTAGTCATAGGTCGAGAGCACCTGGCCATCGCTGGAGGTCACAAAGAAGCGCAGGGTGCCGCTGTAATCGAGCTGTGCCGTGGCAGGAACCTGGGTGCCGCCGGTGATCACGGGCCGTCCTGGCACGCCAGTGCCGTCGTTGTGGATCGCGTTCACCTCGCCAGCCAGCTGGCTGGCGAAGTTGTCGAGGTCGGCCGTGTAGGTAGAGGTCAGGTTGTCACGGACATCCAGCAGCCCACGGATCTTGCCCGAGCGGATCTGGCCGGTCACATCCGTGTTCCCAACCGTTACCGCGCCGTTGAGGCCGATGTTCTGCGTGAAGGACAGCAGGTTCGAGCCATTTTCATCCGTCAGATGGCCGCCGGCGAGGATGATGTCGAACGACCCATCGCCACGGTCTACGGTCTGGTAATCGATCAGCTTGCCGAGGCCATCGAGCATGGTCTCGCGGCGGTCTTCCAGCAGGCCGCTGTCGGCGCCACGGGCGCGCGTCTCGCGGATCTGCTTGTTGATGCCGGACAGGCCCTCAACCATGCTGTTGACGGTCGAGATGCTGGTTGAAATCTCGGTGTCGGCCTGACGCTTCAGGTCTGTCGCGGCCGTGCGGGCATCGCGCAGTGCCTTGGTAAGCTTGTTGGCCGCGTCAACAACCGAGCTCTTCAGGCTGGCATCACCCGGCGTCGTGGCTGAGCGCACCAGGGCGTCGCGCAGCTGGCCGGTCAGTACACCAATGTCGTTGCTCTGGCCCGGCTGGCCCAGCGCGCTCTCAAGGGATTCCGCGTAAGTGGCATAGATTGATGAGCGGCTGGTGTCCGAGGTCGAGCTGCGCAGGCTCTGCTGCAGGTAATCATCGACCTGGCGGGTGATCTGCTCCACCCGAACGCCACCGCCACCGCCGCCGGTATAGGCGCGTACGGACAGTTCCGTCACCTTCCGGGCATAGCCCGGCGTGTTCACGTTCGAGACGTTATTCGAGATGGTCTCAAGAGCCTGCTTGCCGGCCGTGAGTCCCGAAATCGCGTTATTTAGTCCGCCGATGATGCTCATACGTCCACCTTCCTGCAGCGGACATTCAGCAAGACCCATGCCAACACAAAATTTTGGCATCCATCCGTTTTGGGACGGATTGGTCGCAAACGGATCAATTTCCAGCGCAAGCGGCGGTGCATGCTCCTAGATTTCAGCTTGGAGATTTGCTCCGGAAGCCTAGAGGATCGTCATGTTTGTCGTGATCGGCATTGTCATCGTTCTGGGATGTGTGTTCGGGGCCTATGCCTCGCACGGCGGCGAGCTTGGGGTGCTCTGGCAGCCCAGCGAATTCATCATCATCTTTGGCGCAGGGATCGGCGGCTTTGTCGTTGGCAACCCGCTGCACATCATCAAGGGTGCGGGCAAGGGCTTTGCTGCTGCCCTCAAGGGGCCGACCTACACAAAGGCCCATTATGTTGAGCTGCTGTCGATGATGTTCGAGCTCTTCCGCCTGGCCAAGCAGAAGGGGGCTATCGCCCTTGAGCCGCATGTCGAAAATCCGGACTCGAGCGATATCTTTGCCCGCTATCCAAAGGTGGCAAAGGATCATCACCTCACAGATTTTCTGCGCGACTATCTGCGCATGATCACCCTTGGCACCGATAATGCCAACGAGATGGAAACCGTGCTCGACGCCGAACTGGACGCCCACCACAAATCCGACCACGAAATTTCCGCCGCCCTCGCGGCATTGGCCGACTCCTTTCCGGCCATCGGCATCGTGGCGGCGGTGTTGGGCGTGATCCACACCATGGGGTCGATGGATCAGCCGCCTGAGGTGCTCGGCCACATGATCGGCGCCGCCCTGGTCGGTACGTTTGCCGGCATCTTTCTGTGTTACGGCATCTTCGGACCCATCGCGGCCGCCTGTGGCAAGGCCTTTGAGGCGGATGCGCGTATCTATGAAGTCATGAAGGCGGGGATCGTGGGCTTTATGCAGGGTTATGCGCCCGCGATCGTCATCGAGATGGCGCGTAAGTCCATCGATCATGGCAAGCGCCCCAGCTTCTATGACATGGAGGCGGTGCTTGCGAAGTAGGCGTCTGGCGCGCCCTTCACAGTTCCTGGCTGCCTCCGCACTTCTTCAGGTGGCCATTGTCGCGTTCGTCATGGTTGGCGGGCGGATGTTTCCCGGCACCGGCCTACTGGGCCTCGCCATCTGCTATTTTGTTGCCGGTGTCGGGGTGGCTGCCATCGGGTCTGCGGTGATGCGGCTTTCCCGGGTCTGGGTCTGGGTAACGCTGGCAGGGCCAGGACTTGGCCTGTGCAGCATTGCCCTTGGCTTCCACCCTCTGGTCTATGCCGGCTTGGTGCTCCTGGCGCTGGGTGTCTTTTCCGGGGCGCTTGGGCGTAGCCGCGCGCCGCTCTTCCTCACAAGCCGACGCACCGCCCTGTGTCTTGCCCGCATCGCCCGCCGTGCGGGGGCGACCAGGGTTGCCGATCTTGGGGCCGGCACCGGCATTGCAAGCTTTGCGCTGGCCGCTGCCCTGCCGGCGGCTGACGTTGTGGCGGTCGAGGCATCGCCAGTACTCTGGATGGGTCTTTGGCTGCGGTCGTGGGCGAGGCGCCTGATTTCAGGCAGGTCACCCCAGGGCAGGGTGAGGGCTGTGGGGGGCGACCTCTTCAAGCTTGATCTTGCCAGCTTTGATCTCGTTTATGCCTTCCTGTCACCTGCAGCCATGGAACCGCTGGTGGCAAAGGCCCGGCGGGAAATGCGCCCTGGCACACTTCTGGTCAGCAACAGTTTCTGGTCATCTGCAACGCCTGGTGCCCGCGTACTCCGCCTGCGCGATACGCGGCATACAGAGCTGTTTGTCTATCAGCTCTGAGCCAGCAAGGGCCGAGGCTATTCGATCATCTCGCTGCCTTCGTCGTCATCGGCAATCTCGATGACGCCACGATTGATCAAATCCTTGGTGGTGTTCACGATCCGGCCCTGGGCATCGTAGACGTCGCGGATACGCACCGGGCCCATGGAGGAGATTTCCTCCTGCAGCAGCTTCACGGCGCGCTCGGACATGGCCTGGAAGAACATCCTGCGCTGATCCTCGGTCGCACCCTTCAGGGCGATGCCCAGTGCGTCCTTGTCCACTTCGCGCAGCACCGCCTGGATATCCTGCGGCGTCAGCTTCATGAGGTCCTCGAAGGTGAACATCAGGCTCTTCACCTTCTCTGCACCCTCCGGAGCCATCTCCTCGATTGTTGTCATCAGGCGGTTGAGGTTGGCGCGATCGAGGTTGTTCAGGATCTCGGCCATGTTCTCGTGCGGGTCGCGGCGCTGGGTACGGCTCAGGGTCGCCATGAATTCCGTACGGAGCGTCTGCTCAACGTCATCCAGAACCTCGCGCGATACCGTCTCCATCTTCAGCATACGCACCACAACATCGCGCGAGAGCGATTCCGGCAGCAGTGTCAGAACACGCGCGGCCTGATCAGCCTTGATGCGTGACAGGCAGACGGCCACGGTCTGGGGATATTCGTTCTTCAGATAGTTCGCCAGAACCGAGTCACTGACATTGCCCAGCTTCTCCCACACCGTGCGGCCCGAGGGACCGCTGATGTCCTGCATGATCATCTCGACCTGCTCGGGCGACATGGCTTTGAGCAGCAGGCGTTGGGTTGCCTGCAGGGTGCCGACCACCGTTCCACCGGCTGACATCTGGCTGGCAAAATCAACAAACAGGCGTTCCACGACCCTGGCTTCCACCGAACCCAGGGTGGCCATGGCCTGGGAGAGTTCCCGGATCTCATCGTCCTCGAGCATGTCGAAGACCTTGGCGGCATATTCGTCGCCCATGGCAAACATCATGATGGCTGCCTTCTCGGGCCCGCCGAGCTTGCCAAAATCCTTGATCGCCATGTGTCGTCCCTCGCCCTTGTCCCTGCCTCAGGTGTCCTGTGCTCAGTTATTGGTCTCGCGGATGCCAGATTCGAATTCGGCCCGCAACTCGTCTCGCATGGAGCGCATCTGCGCCTCGGCGGCGTCCAGATTGCGCCGCGCGGAACTGAGGTTGTCCTGCAGCAGAAGCCTGCCGTTCTCAATCCCCTGTAACTGCTCGCGCAGGATCTTTACCTCCTGGGTCACGCGCATGTTCGTGAACAGAAGAACAATGATCATCACCGACAGGGCGAAGGCGATCAGAAGGAAAATGAAATTCATGCTGGCCTCACTGGGTACTCAGTTCACGAAACAGCACCCGTAGCCCGGCTGGCGTGCCAAGTCGTGCTGTCAATCCCATGGCAATGCGCTCCTGTAGCAGGGTGGCGTCAATGCCGGCAAAACCCTTGCTGCGACGGCTGAGGAAACTCTCATAGGCCGACGCAAAGACCTCTTCCCTGATCGCCCCCATCTTTTCAGTAAGCTGGGCGGCCATGGCCTCATCAACATAGATCGTGGCTGAAACCGACAGCTTGGAAATCGAACCACCGGGCAGCTTTATGGTCATGCGCGGCATTTCGAACTCTGCCTCTGCGGCCAGCAGGGGGTTGATCTGCCCAGCCAGGCCCGCGACCACGGCCAGAACCGCAAGGGGTCCTGCCTTCATTGAGGCTTGCTCGTCAGGGCTGAAAGCTGATCCGCCAGAGGTGATTTGAGTACGGCACTGGCAAGGGCCGGATCAAGCTCGGAAATGATCTTCGTCCGCTGATCATCCGGCAGGACCGCAAGGATCGCCGCAGCATCTGCCACGTTCAATTGCGCCAGAACGGCAGCCGCCTTTTTTGGCTTCATGCTCTGATAGACCGCCGCAGCCTTGGCATTCTGTGCCGCAACATCGCCGCGCACCTGCTGGATCAGCTTTTGCAGTGCCGCTTCGCGCGTCGTCAGATTGGCCTCACGCTGCGAGAGAGCCGCTTCGGACTCGGCCAGCCGTGTCTTGGCATCCGAGGCATAGGTCTCGCGGGCGCTTGCCACATTCTGCTCGAACATGGCGGTACGCTTTTCCAGTTCGAGGCGCGCCAGATCGAGCATGCGCTCGCGCTCGCCCAGGGCTTCTTCCCGCCGCCGCACCTCGCGGGCGAATTCATAGGCCCGGCTGATGACGGCGATCTGGTCTGGCGTCAGATCAAGGGGGTCAAAGGCACCATCGAGAGGGATTTTTGCAAGCGCGGAGAGGCTGGCCTTGCCGGGGCCGGCAGGCAGGGGAGCCTCATTATGGGCGCCAGTGGTTGCCGCCGCATTTGTTGCAGGGGGCGCATGTTCCGTTGTCGGCTCTGCCTTGGCCGGACTTGCCGCCGCCGCCGCCGGGACATGGGCAGGTGCTGCGGGCGGGTCTGCGGCTGCCATTGCCGCAGGTGCTGCGGCCAGGGCGCCGAAGACGGGCAACTGCCAGACGGCGACAACGCCCCCGATGGAGGAGATGAAGAGGGTGAGAAGGAGAAGGGAGCGTAGCATTGGCATCAAAACAGTTTTGCCAGGGGGTCGGGTGGGGGCGGCGTCTTGGCCTGGGGGGCCTCGGCGCGCGGTGCCTTGCGCGGCTGCGATCCACTCAAGGCAGCAATTTCTTCAGCAGAGACCTGGATGACCTCCTCACGGCTGACCTTGGGTGCGCCCGTTGGCCGGCCCTCGCGGGAGGCAGCGATGCCGGGCATCTTCAGCTGCGCCATCGCCAGACTCTGCTTGAGCTCACGCGCGGCCAGGGTGCCAGAGGTGATCAGCTTGTTGAATTCAGTCAGCCAGGCCTGAACCTCCGCCCTTACGGAACGCAGCTCGCGCAGGCGACCGTTCACCACCAGCAGGTAGCCAAGGACCACCACGATCAGGATGGTGTGCAGGATCTGCCAGCCAATCAGGGCGGCCTGTGTCCAGTCTGTCATAACATTCGCACCGCAAGCATCCCGCCAGAATGGCCAAGTTCACCGTGTCCGATCATCACCTTGCTTGCATGTATCTCGACAGGTGTCCGCGTGCTCGCCTCAAGCGGGATCTGCACGCCGGGCTTCCACGCAAGGACATCACCAAGGGTGGCGGAAAGGGTATCGAGAATGACCTGAACATTGACCCGCGTGGTCAGGGTCTGCTGGCCGAGCAGCGATGACCAGTCCCTGTCATCTTCAGTGCCGTCGCCAATGAATGATTGGCCCAGTCGCTCCCGCACCGACTGGAAGAGGGGGACCGGGAACGCCATGGTTATCTTGCCGCCGCGATCTTCCATATAGAAGCGCATGGCGGCGACGACGGTTGGGGTATCGGGTCGCAGCACGCGGGCGAAGCGGGGATTGATCTCAACCCGGTCAAGCTCGAAGGCGGGTTCACCGATTGTCGCAAAGGCCTTGTTCAGGTCAGGCAGCAGCGCCTCGATCAGGCGCCGGATCATCCGCCGCTCGATTGTCGTGAAGGCGCGCCCTTCCATCCCGGCAGCGTCATTGTGATGCCGGCCGCCCAGTAACACGTCGACTATGGCGTAAATCAGCGGGCTGTCGATGCTGATCAGGGCAATATTGCGCCAGGGTCCCGAGCGCACCATGCCAAGCATCACCGGGCCCTGGATCTGGTTGATGAAATCGCCAAAGCGCTGGGAATAGATGTTGTCGATTGAGATATCGACGTTTTCCGAGGTGAAGTTGCGCATGGTGGTGTTCAGCGTGCGCACATAGCGGTCGAGCACAATGTCGAGCATTGGCAGACGGCTACCCTCCTGGGCATCTGTCTGCAGCTTGGCAATATAGGCTCTCAGGCCGTCCTTGGAATTGAAATGAACATTCAGGATGTCGGAGATTTCATCGCGCGACAGCAGGGCATCGTCGGCGGTGCCTGAGGGGGCCCTGTCAGTGACACTCATCCGCCACCTCCGACGAGGCCGGTAGAGCCATAATCCGCCAACAGGCCGAACATGTGCCTTCCGAACTCGATCATGCTCGAGCCCATGAAAGGCCCAAACAGGATGAGGCTTAGAAACATGGCGATCAGCTTTGGCACAAAGGTGACGGTCATTTCCTGGATCTGGACAATGGCCTGCACAAAAGCGATCGCAACACCGACCAGAAGACTGACCCCAAGCGGTATCGCCGCAACCTTCAAGGTAAGGAAGAGTGCGTCACGTGCCAGGGACAGGAGCACCAGGTCATTCATGCGACTGTTTAGATTGGGGTACGGATGATGTCGTTGTAGACGCTCACAACCTTGTCGCGGATGGTGACGAGGGATTCCAGCATCACCTCGGCGCGCGAGATCGACGTTGCGACGTCCGTAAGGTCAGCGGTTCCCATTGCGGCGGCCCGCGATGTGCCTTCAGCCTTCTGCAGGGCCTGGGCGCCTTCCTCGGCAGCCTTGCGCAGCGCATCACCGAAATTGCCAGCGCCACCGCCAGAAGCGGTCTGGCCAAGAGAGGCGGCCTGGCCTACCTGACCTGTTGTGATCTTCATGTTCAGTTCTCCTGATGTCTTTACCGGATCACGTCGAGCGTGGTCCGGAGGAGACGCTTGGCGCTCTCCACGATCTGCATGTTGGCCTTGTAGCTGCGCTCGGCATCGCGCAGGTCGGCCATCTCGAGAATGGGGTTGATGTCCGGATACCGCACATAACCCTTGGCATCAGCCAGCGGATGGTTTGGCTCGTAGCGCAGCTGCGCCTCGCTGTCGTCCTCGACGATCTCGCGCACGCTGACCTTCTCGAAGCCCTGGGCACGATCCAGCTTGGACTGGAAGACTGTCGTCCGCCGGCGATAAGGCAGGTCGTCCTTGCCAAAGGCCGTATCGGCATTGGCAAGATTTTCCGAAATCGTGCGGATGCGGGTCGCCTGGGCGCCAAGGACGGAGCCTGCCATGCCAAAAAGGTCGGAAAGCTTCACCGGTCTAGCCCCTGTTTGTTCCGAGGACGATCTTGAAGAACTGCATGTTCTTCTTGTAGACACTCGAGGCCAGCTGGCTCTGCGCGGAAATCTCCGTGAGCTTGGCCATCTCCGTCTCCAGCACCACCTCATTGCCATTGAGCTTTGGTTCGCCATGGGTCTGGGCGATATCGTCAAGCGCCTTTGGCTTGCCCTCAAGGTGGAGGCCGCTGGTGCGGATCATGCCAATGCTGCTCTTGGCCTCACGATTTATCGTTTCGGCAAAGCTGCGCTTCGCGTCTGTCGGCACGAAACCGGCGACATCGACATTGCTTACATTGCGATTGTGAAGTCCTTCGCGCCAGGACAACCACTTCATCGCCGACGCTAGCAGATCACTGGTTCCGATCGCCATGCCCGGTCCATTCTGTGTTTCGAGAGTAATACAATCGCAAACACGTTCGCCTTGCACGGCTATATCTCTCCAAAATGGTTTCATCGTCGCCACTTTGGTTCGCGCTGTCGGCTAGGTAGTGTACGGAAA
Source organism: Acetobacteraceae bacterium (assembly GCA_947379865.1). Lineage (GTDB taxonomy): Bacteria > Pseudomonadota > Alphaproteobacteria > Zavarziniales > Zavarziniaceae > CANCOY01. The sequence continues at coordinate 4,627 of CANCOY010000066.1, read as the reverse complement.
ATCCGGTTTCAGCGTCCGGTTGGCAGGGTGTGTACCATGAGAGTTACCTGTCCGTCATGCGAAGAAGTACTGGACCTCGCAGGTTTCCGGATCCCGCCGGAAGGCCGGCTGATGGCGTGTCCCGTGTGCGAGCACATGTGGAAGGCCCGCCCGCCCGAGGGGCCGGACATCGATCCACTGGCGGAACATCCGGCTTTGTCGCTTGCCCCTCCAGAAGAGGAAAGCCGACCGCTTCCGCCGAGGCCTGCACCACCCAAAAAGAGCCGTCGGCTGCTGATTGTTGGAATTGCAGTGGTCCTGATTGCCGCTCTCGGCGGCGGCGGGGCCTATTACATGATGCCGGCTCCCGAGCCCGTCATCGACGTGCCCCTCAGGGTTGCCGCGCCCCAGTTCTCGGGTCGGGTGGAAGAGGGCATCCTGACCATCGGCTTTGAGGTTGAAAACAAGTCATCCTTTGCCAAGCCGCTGTCGCGTGCCTGCATTGCCCTGCGGGGAAAGGACGACATCGAACTATTTGGCTGGTGCGAGCGTTTGTCGGCCGAGATACCGGCAGGTGGCAGTCACCAGGCGCAGTTGCGTCTGGCCAATCCGCCCGCCGGGGTTGTCGCCGTGGCGATCAACGTCAATTGAGGGGGGCAAGCGGCAGCGGGCGGGGCAGGGGCTGGGCAGCCACCGGCGCCTCCACCGGTGCCACTTGCGTTGCTGCCGGAACGGCCATGGGCGCGGCGACAGGTGCGGCCACAGGCGCTGGGGGCGGGTCATCCTGATAGCAGTCGACCGCTCCAAGCGTTGCCATGCACCGCACCGCAGGAACCGGTTGCGCGTTCTGAGCCGCACCGGGGTCGACGGCCGCGGGAGACTCGCTGCTTTTCAGGGCACCCTTCTGCAGGGCGCGCACCTGGTTGCTGACAGCGCCCTCTGGCGGCCAAAGCTCATCCTGTCGCGGCATCCCGCAACCGGTCAGCAGCAGGGCAAGCAGGAGCAGGGCCCCGGCGGCCGATTGCCTGCGATCCTGGGCGGAGGTGCGGCGCGCCTCTTCTAACCCACCCACAATCGTTGCATCATGGGCTGGTGCATCAAGATGATGGGGTTCATTCATGAGTCCGCTCCAGGTCGCTGTGATCATCATGGTTCTTCAGGGTGGCAAAACTGACTTCACCTGCAATCTGCAGCCGGTTGAAGGCGTAACCTGCTCCAACGGGCTGTCGGCCATGCCACTCGACGCAGATACCTTTGTTCTTTCGAACGGGATCAAGGTGGCACCTGGCCCAAAGGGCACACTTGTTCTCAGCAACGGCATTACGGCAAACCGCGGCAGCGCCGGCTGGATCAGGTTTTCCAGTGGCCTCGACGCCCGTCGTGAAGGGCGGCACGTCAAGTTCAGCAATGGCGCAACCTGCGACCAGCCCGACGACGTGAAGGCCTTCTGCAAGGGCGCCGAATAGGGACTGGTCTGCAGCACCGCCGGGGTTATTGCACCATCAGGTCCTGGAACAGCACCGACTTTGCGCCGATCCCGGGGTCGATCCGGTTCACCCGCGCAAGCAGGTCGTGCCGTACCGTGGTCAATCCGGCGACGGTGTTGAACGACTCCAGTCCCAGGGTGCGCAAATAAAGCTGCATACTGTCGATCAGTTTTGGCATCTGCGCTTCAAGCGTCGACTTGCCGTGGGAATCGTTCACCTCAACGGCCAGGGTCAGACGCAGGAAACGTGTGCGGGCCCCGCCACTCAGATTTACAAGCAATGGCGGAACATTGACGAATTGCGGGCCCGACGTAGCCCCCCCTTCACCGCCACCACCGCCATGGCCGCCACCTTCCGCCGCAGCGGGCTCCGCCTCAGCTTCCTTGGCCGGGGCGTGGGCCGGGCTTTCCCCGGCAGCGGCATGCTGGTCGCCTGCGGGTTTAGCGCCTGCCTCGCCATGGGCCGCCCCACCCTCTTCGCCAGCTGAACCGGCATCGCCATGGGCATCGGCTCCGCCATGGCCGGCTTCATCCGCGGCCACGGCTGCCTCGGTCTTGCCGATACCCAGCAGGAAATAGGCAGCTGCCCCGCCGGCGCCGCCGAGTACGAGCATGACCAGCAAAAGGATGACAATAAGCTTGCCTTTCCCCTTTGGCTTGGCCGCACCCTCTTCGGCTGGCGCTTCCTTCTTTGGTCCCGACATGTGTTGTCCTCGAAATCCTGTGGTCTTAGTTGATGTGCGGCCCGTAGATCATGGCCACGCCATAGGCCCGGGCCATTTCGATCCCATCCTGGTTCTGCAGCCCTCCGGCAAAGACCTTAAGGCCATTGCTGCGCGCGGCCCGGCAGAACGCCTCTGTCTCGGCCGTGGCCGCAAAGGCGCCCTGTGGACCCACGGCGATGGCGCCCAGATCTCCCAGTGCCGCAAAAGCCTTGAAGCCAACATCAAGGCGCAGCAGGGATCCCGTCCCAAAGGGCTTCAGCACGCCCATGATTTCCATCAGACGGCTGCTGGCGATCCCGCTGGGCACATCGGTGAGTTCGAATGCCAGGTACTTGCGCAGGGGCGGCGGGATACGCTGGCACAATTTGACATAGAGACCGCGGGTATAGGCATTGGCCAGCGTCTCGAAGGCAACAGCTGCCACGATGCTTCGCCCTGCCTTGGCGTCATAGAGCGCTTTCAGTTCCTTGCGGGCCTGTCGAAGCGCCCGCAGGTCGAGTTTGGCGCGGAGCCTGGGGTCATCAAAGCCTTCGACGATCTCTGCCTCGGAGGCCGATTCGTCGAGATGGGGGACTGAGGCACACAGACGTTCCATGACTGTCTGGCGGCTTTCCATGTCCATCACGGGTCTGCTGACAAAGGTAACCTGCCGGATCAGGCTGTCAGCCGACGGAAACTCTTCGTCGCCGCCGTCATCTTCAGCCATTTCCGCTTCAAGATCGATACCGGGGCCGCTGTCGGATTCGCGGGCGCGCTGGACGTCGAGGAAACTGATGGCCCGGAATTTGAGTTCATCGTCGCGCCCGATGGTTACTTCCTTGGCGGTGACTGCCAGCGGGCCCAGATCCTCACCGGTGATGGCCGCCATAACCGCCTGGTCCATCCGAAAGATGAGGGGGGCGGCTTCGCGTTTGGAGGTACTGGCAATGACCAGGGCGAAATCCACCACCCCCACGGGGGCAATAATATCGCCGCTGCCGACCATCCGGTCGATGGTGTCGCGGGCGATGCGCCGCGCCTTGTCACCAACATAGCCCCAGGAATTGCCATAGCGCGACCGGATCGAATCAAGGGAGATGGCAAATACCCTGCCATTCATCCGCTCGGGCGAGATCATCAGGATGGACTTGAGCGCGCGCTCCAACTCGTCAAGCTCGTCGAGGCGGCGCAGGCGCGGGTCTATGGTGCTCGACGACATGCCGGGCATCACTGCGGTCTGGCGTCGCCGCCGACCAAAAAAGGCCTTAAGGGTGTCTAACATTTGAACCAGATCCCGCTGACCGCACTATGGCCATCGTACTCCTCATGGGGCTGCGTGAATTCAATCCGCAATGGATAATTCGGCATACGGTGGGTCCGTAACGGACAGGGGACATGATCTGCCGTCACAAAGGGGGATGTTTGGGTCCTTGCGCGGGTCATCTCGGGCCGGCGCGGCATCAATATGCCACGATGTTCCTGATGAAGGCAGAGCCAACGGGAAACTCCGAGCCCGGTGTACATCCTTGTGCCTGGGTTGCGGGGGCAAGATCACTGCACTTTGTGCGCGACATGATGTCGTTCGCCACCCCTGTGGCTGCAGCCTTAAGCGCGTCGGCCGATACTGTTGAGCCTGATGTCGCAAGAAGTCGCTCCGCAGATTCCAGGAAGGCCTCCTGGAAGGCGGGCAGGCGTGACTGGATGATCAGGGCACTGCCCTTTGTTTGCATCTCCAGCGAAATGCGCAGGGCAAGCGCCACAAGCCGGCCGTCATGCTGGGCCTTGATGACCAGTTCCGGCAAGTCGACGGGGCTAGCCTCCATAACGGGCGGGGCAGGCGGTGGAGGGGGGGGCGGCGGCGGCGCAGGCGCCAGCAGGGCAACAATTGCCAGACCCGTGATGAATGCCCCAAGCCCGCCACCTGCGCCAACCAGCAGCAGGAATTTTCTGTCACTCCCGCTGGAGGCAGGCGGCGCCCCCTCGCCACCATGCGCGTCCGCATGGCCGGCGGGGTCAGGTTTCGGCGGGGCAGACATTATTGCGGGAACAGACGCAGCAGATTTTCAGGCATCTTGTTGGCCTGGGCCAACATGGCGACACCCGCCTGCATCAGGATCTGCTTGGAGGTAAAGGTCGTCAGTTCGCTGGCAACGTCCAGATCCAGCAGATCGCTTCGCGCGGCTTCGGTGTTTTCGATCGAGGTCTGCAGGTTGGTCGAGGCGAATTCCAGCCGGTTCTGCGACGCACCGATATTTGCTCGAACGGTGCTGAGCTTAAGAATGGCGTCTGAGATGGCGGCCGATGCGGCTTTTGATTCAGCCTCGGTCGCCACACTGGTTCCCTTCAGGCCAAGGGCCTGGGTGGTGACGCCGTCAATCTGGAACTTCAGCACGTCGGTATCGCGTGAGGCGGTGCCAAGCTTGAAGTTGAAGGTCTTTGATTCGCTGACCGTCTGGTT
>CANCOY010000065.1 GCA_947379865.1 Acetobacteraceae bacterium | reverse complement strand
CCCTGACCATAGGTCAGCACGCCATCAGTGGTCTTTCCGGCGTTGAGCAGTTCGTCGGCGGTCTGCGCCCGGGCCGCCAGCGGGGCCAGCGCAATCAGCGCGGCGCACAATAGAGCGCGTTTCAAGGGTAGATCCCCCATTCCTGTGTTTCCTCGTGCCAGCCTTGCGGCTGATGAATGCCGAGATTGAAGCGGGGGGGATGACAAAGCAAGTGCGCGAAACCGCCCATCTGGGCACAAAAAAGGGCGGGCGCCGCAGCACCCGCCCCGTTTTCTGTAATCCAGAAAGCCTAGTCGGCCAGTTGGAACACGGTGACAGAACCACCCTTGGGCACGGTGCCAAGGACGGGATGGGGCACGTACATGGACATGACAGCGCCAAAGCCCGAGACCACGGCCACCATCTGCTTGCCGCCCTGGTTCCAGGTCACCGGCGGCGCCTCGATGCCAGAGGCGGTCTGGTAGGACCACAGCTTCTCGCCATTGCTGGCGTCATAGGCGCTGAATTCGCCGGTCTGGTGACCGGTGAAGACAAGGTCGCCCGCCGTGGCCAGCACGCCGCCATTGTCGGGGGCGCCCACGGGCACGGTCCACTTGCTCTTGCCCGTCAGCGGGTCGATGGCGCGCAGGATGCCGGCATTGCCGTCTTCCGGCAGCACGAAGGCGAAGTCAGCCTCCAGCCACATCACGCCGCGACGCCAGTCGGCCTCGGCGATCTTGTACTTCATGCCCATGTTCAGCGAATTGACATAGGCAAGGCCGGTCTTGGGCGAATAGGCCATGGGGGCCCAGTTCTTGCCACCCAGCATGGACGGCCAGATCTCGGTCTCTTCGCCAGTCTCAAGCACCTTGTTGGTCAGGGCAGAGCGGATGGGCACGCCGGTCTTGGGGTCAAGGCCATCGGCCCAGGTCAGCTTGTCCACAAACTGGCTGCCCTTGATGAACTCGCCATTGGTGCGGTCGAGCACATAGAAATAGCCGTTGCGGTTGGCCTGCAGCAGCACCTTGCGGTCCTTGCCATCGACTTTCAGGGTCGTCAGCACGGGATCGTTGACGCCGTCATAGTCGAACGGGTCGTTCGGGGTGAACTGATAGTGCCAGACGAGTTCGCCCGTCTTCGGCTTCAGGGCCAGCATGGAGCAGATGTAGAGGTTGGCACCTTTGCGCAGTGCCGCATTCCACGGGCCACCATTGCCGGTGCCCCAATAGACAAGGCCAAGCTCCGGATCATAAGAGCCGGTCAGCCAGGCAGGTGCGCCGCCGCGCTTGGCGGTGTCGCCTGGCCAGGTGTCGCCACCCTTCTCGTCCGGGGCGGCGGTGGTGTAGCGGCGCCACAGCGACTTGCCGGTGGCGGGATCGCGGCCCTCGATGAAGCCGCGGATGCCATATTCGCCGCCCGACACGCCCAGAATCAGCACGCCATCTGCGATCAGCGGCGTTACCGTCATGGTGTAGCCATCGTGATAGGGGATGGCTTCCTCGTTCCACAGTTCCTTGCCGGTGGCGGCATCATAGGCCACCACATGGGCATCAAGGGTGGTGCGAAAGAGCTTGCCTTCATAGATGGCGACGCCACGGTTGGTGACGCCACAGCAGGCAATGCGCTGGACTTCCTGGGGATAGTCGTAGGCGGTCTTCCAGAGCTGGCGGCCGGTGTTGACGTCGAGCGCCATGGTCGCCTTGTGGGTCGTCACATACATGACGCCCTTGTAGACGATGGGCTGGCTTTCCTGGCCCTGGTCATCGGCGAGCGAATAGGACCACTTGGGCACCAGCTTCTTCACGGTCTTCGTGTTGATCTGGGTCAGCGGCGAGAAGCGGTTGAGGTCGTAGCCAAGACCATAGGTCAGCACGGCATCAGTCGTCTTCGAGGCCTTCAGCAGTTCGGCGGCACTCTGCGCCTGGGCTGCGAATGGTGCGAGCGCCAGAAGCGCCGCGCACAGGATTGCACGTTTCAAGACCAGTCCCCCCTTACAGGCGTCATTAACAAGACGTTGGGGGGATGATGAAGCCACGGCCGACGCCGGGCAAGTGGCCTTGGCAGGTCCGGGCCGGCTGGATGCCGACCCGGATCTTTTGACTCAGTTGCCGAGCAAGAGGGCGGGCGTCACCGGCGGGAACAGCCAGGGCTCCTGCGGCTGCACCCACGAAAGCCCGCGGGCTTCCACCAGCTTCTTCAGCGTGCCGTCGGCGTCGAGTTCGGCCAACGCCGCATCCACCGGCTTCATGTCGGTGCCTGCGGCCGCAACAGTGCCGATGTTGAAGCGGATCTTGTGGGCAAAGCCTGTCACCTTGAGCCCCTTGTCGGGGTTGGCGGCGATCCAGGTCTCGGCGCGGTGGCGTTCCACCAGGGCGGCATCGGCCTCGCCCGAGACCAGCTTGTCCCAGACGTTTTCATACTGGGTCTGGACCTGGACCATGTCCTTTTCCAGCAGCTCGTTGTCGTAATGGGCCACCAGTTCGGCGCCCAGAGTCGCCAGTTCCACGGCCACATGCTTGCCCTTGAGATCACCAAGGCCGGTGACGGGCAGGGCCGCGTTCTTTGGCGCCAGCACGATCGTGTAGGTGACGGCATAATGCGGCCGGCTGGCCTGAATTGCCTTCAGGGTAACCCAAGGGCGCTGGGCGAGGGTGCGCAGGTTGCCCACGCGGGGAATGCGGTGCTTTTCCGCCATGGGTTCGCCCACGCTGTCGGCGGTCAGGGGATAGCCCACCATCAGCTCGCAATAGCCACCGGACAGCAGGGCCGTGACGTCACCCACAAAGCTCTGGGCATGCTCATGGTCGTTCTCCAGCCAGACTTCTTCCAGCGGGCGGCCAAGCTTGGCGGCCAGAGCAATGGCCACATCACGGTCGAGGCCGTCGGGCTTGCCGTCCTTGCGGTCGGCGAAGGGCGGGTTGAGGTCCGACAGGCAGACCTTCAGCGGTGCGGCTGCCTGGGCGGGCAGGGCGCCAAGGGCGAGCCCAAGCCCAAGGGCCAGTGCCGCAAGGTAAGTTCTCATGGCTTTGATCCCATCACATAGGCGTAAAGATCGCCGATTTCGTCTTGCGACAGAACGTCGCCATGGGGAGGCATGTTGTTCTTGCCCTTGGTGACCGAGTTCATGAAGCGGTCACGCTGGCCTTCGGGGAAAGTGCGCAGGTCGAAACTGCCGCCGCCCATGTTGACCATGTTTGCGCCATGGCAATGGCGGCAGATCTCCGCAAACAGCTTCTTGCCATGGGCAATCTGGGCCGGATCGAAGGTTTCCTTGGCATTGGCCGGAAGGGCTGCGCCGGCAAGGGTAAGGGCAAGGGCGGCAACGGCAAGCAAGCGCATGATGACCTGAATCCTCTTTCGACGTGCGGGCCGGGGGGCGCACCCCCGGCTTGGTATAAGTTAGTGCGGCAAAAGCTTTATACAATTGGTGCAGGCGGCGCACCTGCACGTGGGGTGCCCCCGTTCAGTGGGCCACCACGATCTTGCCAAAGTGGGTTGCCCCCTCCATCAGGCGGAAGGCATCAGCCGCCTCGGCAAGGGCAAAGGTGCGGTCGATCACCGGCCTGATGTGGTGGGTCTCAAGCGCCCGCACCATGTCGAGATGGGCGTCGCGGCTGCCCACGGTGATGCCCTGCACGCGCACATGCTGGCTCATGATCGCGGCCACATTCACTGTGTCGGCAAAGCCTGTAAGAATACCGATGACGCCGATAAGCCCGCCAATGCGCACCGCCCGCAGCGACCCCTCGAAGGTGCCGGATCCGCCGACCTCCACCACCGTGTCCACGCCGCGCCCGCCGGTCAGCCGTCGGGCCTCCGTCGCCCAGTCAGGCGTTGTCCGGTAGTTGATCAGATGGTCGGCGCCCAGGTCTCTGGCGCGGGCCAGCTTCTCGTCCGAGGACGAGGTGGCGATGACCGTGGCGCCAAGGGCCTTGGCAAATTGCAAAGCGAACAGAGAGACCCCACCGGTCCCCTGTACCAGCACCACGTCGCCCGGCTTGGTATGGCCTTCGGTGACCAGGGTTGACCAGGCGGTCAGGGCCGCACAGGGCAGGGTCGCCGCTTCTTCGTAGCTCATATAGGACGGCGCCTTCACCACGCCGGCCTCGGAGAGGATCATCTCGTCCTGCAGGCAGCCGTCGATGGGCGAGCCCAGGGGCTGCGAGAGTTTCTCAAGGGACGGCGGGCCACCCTGCCAGCTCTGGAAGAAGAGGGGGGTTACCGCATCGCCCACCGCAAGGCTGGTGACACCAGCGCCCACCGCCACCACTTCGCCCGCCCCATCGGAACAGGGAACCAGCGGCAGCTTCACGCCAGAAAGCCCGCCATTCTTGACCGTATAGAGATCACGGTAGTTGAGAGAGGCGGCATGCATGCGCAGCTTCACCTGGCCGGGGCCAGGGGCGCCTGCCGCCTGTCGCTCGGCCAGTTGCAGATTTTCGATGCCAAAGCCGGTCTGAAGCTCGATGGCCCTCATGGTCGGTCCTCCCTGTTATAGCCGCTATCTAGACAGTCCCGGGCAGACGCGGCAAGCGAGCCCGCCAATCAGGCGCGTGGAAACATCTTGCCCGGATTCATGAGGCCCCGGGGGTCAAGGGCTGCCTTGATGCGGGCCTGCAGTTCGCGTTCCAGCGGCTGCTTGTAGAGGTCCACTTCGCCTGCCTTCAACTGGCCAAGGCCGTGTTCCGCGCTGATGGAGCCACCATGGACCGTCACCAGATCATGGATCGCCTGGGTCATGGGGCCGGAGCCTGAGAGAAAGACCGCACCGTCTGCGCCCACGGGCTGGCTGATGTTGAAATGCAGATTGCCATCGCCGACATGGCCAAAGGCGCACAGCCGTGCGCCGGGGGCCAGCCGCTCAACGACCGCTGCCCCTGCAGCCATGAATGTGGGAATGGCGGAGACCGGCACCGCGACGTCGTGCTTCACACTGGCCCCCTCCAGGGACTGCGCCTCGGAAATCGACTCGCGCAGCCGCCAGAGCTGTTGGCGCTGGCCCCCGCTTGCGGCCAGCACGGCGTCGCTGATCAGGCCCTTGTGCAGCGCCTGTTCCAGCAGGCGCGCGGCATCGCCCGCCAGCCGCTCTGCCCCATCGCCCCCACCAGAGAGTTCCAGCAGCACATACCACGGGGAGGGGGCGGCAAGCGGGTCAGCCGTGCCCGGCACATGGGCGCAGACAAGATCAATGGCAAGACGCGGGATCAACTCGAACGCTGTCACGCCGTCGCCCGAGGCGGCCGTGGCCAGGTCCAGCAGGGCAACGGCGGCTTCAGGTCCGGCCAGGGCAACCAGCGCCGTTGCCTGTTCGCGTGGCCTGGGAAAAAGCTTCAGGACGGCTGCGGTGATGATGCCCAGTGTCCCTTCAGCCCCGATGAACAGGTGCTTCAGGTCATAGCCCGTATTGTCCTTGCGCAGACCCCGCAGGCCATCCCACACCCGGCCATCGGCCAGTACCACCTCAAGGCCCAGAACAAGGTCGCGGGCATTGCCATAGCGCAGCACGGCAACGCCCCCGGCATTGGTGGAAAGATTGCCGCCAATGGTGGCGCTGCCTTCGGCTGCAAGGCTAAGGGGGAACAAGCGGTCCGCCGCACTGGCGGCCGCCTGCACGCCGGCCAGTGTCATGCCTGCTTCCACCGTCAGGGTTCTGTTTGCCGCATCAAGGGCCCGCATCCGGTTCATCCGGGCAAGGGAAAGGAGCACGGCTGCGCCAGTCTCATCAGGCGTGGCGCCGCCGCACAGGCCGGTGTTCCCCCCCTGGGGGACAATGGGCACGCCAGCCTCGGCGCACAGGCCGACCAGTGCCGCCACCTCCGCCGTCGAGGCGGGGCGGGCCACCAGCCGGGCGGCGCCCTGGTAGCGTTTGCGCCAGTCGCGCAGATAGGGCGCCATGTCGGCGGCGTCATCGATAACGCCCTTGTCGCCAAGCAGGGCGCGAACACGGGCGGCAAAGGCAGGATCGGCGGTGGTCATGGGTTCCATTGAAGCATGATGGCGACGCCCTAGCGAACGGCCGCCCGCGACAGGCGGTCGTTGATGGCCTCGCCCAGGCCGTGGGTTGGCACCGCCATGGCAGCAATGGCGCGTGCGCCCGATGCATCAAGGGTGCGCAGCATGGCGAACAGGTTCGCCGCCGCCTCTGCCATGTCCCCGCCTGGGCTGAGGTTGAGCGTCAGATGGGCGCCCACCGGCACATGGGGGCCGAAGGCCAGCAGGGCTTCGTCGGGCAAGACCGAAGTGGCATTGAGCCGAAGGGGCAGGCCGGGGGCATAATGGCTGGCCAGGCGGCCGGGCGAAGCGGGCGCCCCGTGGTCTTCCCCTGCCTCGGCAAGGGGGCCTGCCACGGCTTCGATGGCGCTGCGGGCCAGGCCGCCGGGTCGCAACAGGGTGGCGATGGCACCCGTCACGGCCACCACGGTGGATTCAAGACCAACCCGGCACGGCCCCCCGTCCAGCACCAGGGGCACATCGATGGCGCTGAGGGCATCGGCAACATCCCGTGCCTGGGTCGGGCTCAACCGGCCCGAGGGATTGGCACTGGGTGCCGCCAGAGGCCGTCCGCAGACGGACAGCAGGTGCCGGGCGACAGTGTGGTCAGGCACCCGGATCGCCAGGGTGTCGAGCCCGGCGGTGGCCAGCAGCGAGATGGGGCAATTCGTCACGCGGGGTACCACAAGGGTCAGTGGTCCGGGCCAGAAGGCCACCGCCAGACGGCGGGCAAGTTCAGAGAATTGACCCAATGTTTCCGCCGCCACAAGGTCGGAGACATGGACGATCAGCGGGTTGAAAGCGGGCCTGCCCTTGGCGGCAAAAATGGCCGCCACGGCCGCGCCATTGGTGGCGTCACCCCCCAGGCCATAGACCGTCTCGGTCGGGAACGCGACCAGCCGCCCGCTCGTGATCAGGGCGGCAGCCTGCGCTATCGCCGTCTCGTCGGGTGGCAATACCCGGGGGCGCTCCTGGCTGGGCTCGGTGGCGGCAGTGGTCGACACGTCAGGGCCTCGTTCGTCGCGTCAGGCGACTTATCACAAAGGCCTGCACCGCGCTAAGGTCTGGCCTGTCACTTAGATGGAGTCCCGCATGACCGATTACCTGGCGCCGCTGCGCGATATCCGCTTCAAACTGGACGCCATCGCCGATCTCGACGGCATTGTCAGCCTGCCACGCTATGAGCATGCGGGGCGCGATCTGGTCGACCAGATCCTCGACGAGGCGGGAAAATTTGCCGGTGGCGTGATCGGGCCGACAAATCGGGCAGGTGATGAGGGCTCCAGGCTGGAGAATGGTGTTGTGCGCACGCCCGACGGCTTCAGGGAAGCCTATGCGCGCTTTGCCGAGGCCGGCTGGCCCGGCGTCCCCTTTGACCCGGAGCATGGTGGCCAGGGCCTGCCCTGGATTGTCTCCATCGCCCTGCAGGAAATGTGGACCTCGGCCAATATGGCCTTCAGCATCTGCATGCTGCTGAACCAGGGTGCGGTGGAGTGCCTGACGGCTCATGGCTCGGAAGAACAGAAGGCGACCTACCTCGGCCGCATGATCGCCGGTGAGTGGACCGGCACCATGAACCTGACCGAACCCCAGGCCGGCTCTGATCTTGCCATGATCAAGACCCGGGCGACGCCGGCTGCTGATGGAACCTGGCGCATCTCGGGCCAGAAGATCTATATCTCCTATGGCGAACACGACATGGTGGAGAACATTGTCCACCTTGTGCTGGCGCGTCTGCCCGATGCACCGCCGGGCACCCGGGGCATTTCCTGCTTCATCGTGCCGAAATTCCTGGTCAATGCGGACGGCTCTCTTGGCGCCGCCAATGATCTGAAATGTGTCGGCCTTGAGCACAAGCTGGGGATTCACGGCAGCCCTACCTGCACCATGCAGTATGGTGACCAGGACGCCTGCGTCGGCTATCTGATCGGCGAGCCCAACAAGGGCCTTGGCTATATGTTCACGATGATGAACAGCGCCCGCCTCTCGGTGGGGGTCCAGGGCCTGTCCATTGCGGAACGTGCCTATCAGCAGGCCCTTGCCTATGCGCTTGAGCGCAAGCAGGGCCGCCCGCCTGGCCGCCATGACATTCCCGACGCCATGCCCATTGCCGGGCACCCGGATGTGCGGCGCATGCTGTTCACCATGAAATGCCAGATCGAGGGCATGCGGGCGCTGATTTATCGCAACGCCGCCGAACTCGACCGCGCCCGTGCCTCAGAAGACCCGGATGCCCGCCGCCGGGCCCAGGGGCTGGCCGACCTGCTGACGCCGGTCTCCAAGGCCTGGTCCACGGATCTGGGCGTCGAGATCGCCTCCATCGGGGTGCAGATCCACGGCGGCATGGGCTTTGTCGAGGACACGGGCGCCGCCCAGCATCTGCGCGATGCCCGCATTGCCCCGATCTATGAAGGCACCAACGGCATCCAGGCCATCGATCTGGTCGCCCGCAAGCTGCCCCACCTGCCGGTCGCCCTCGAGGCGTGGCTGACAGAACTGGGCGACGGCGTTTTGGCGTTGGAGGCCGCAGCAACGCATGCGGGCATGGGGGCGGAGCATTTCCCCGCGATTGCAGCCGCCCTCAAGGCGGCGGTTCCTGCCTTGGCCGATGCAACAAGCTGGCTGCAGGCCGTGCCAGCCGACAAGGCGTCCGAGGCGCTGGCCGGGGCAACCCCCTATCTGAAGCTGTTCGGAACCGTGTCGGCCGCCCACCTTCTCGGCAAGGCCGCCCTGGTTGCTGAGGCCAGGCTTCTGGCGGGTGAGGGTGACGCCGCCTTCAACGAAGCGCGGATCATCATGGCCCGCTTCTTTGCCGAGCAGATCGTGCCACCCGCTCTTGCCTTGGTGGCGCCGATCAAGGCTGGCGCTTGCCTGCTTTATGCTCTCAGCCCGGAACAGTTGGCGAGCTGACAAAAAAGGGCGGCGCCGCAGATGCGGGGCCGCCCTTTCAACGCCCGAGGCGTTGTTACATCTTCAGCGCGCCGGCAAAGGCTTCGCTGCCCGTGGCATAGGCGCGGGCTTCGGACATGTCGCTGATCTTGTCCCAGTTGGCGGCGATGTCTTCCGGGGTCGTCTTGTCGCCCAGAATGGCGCCGGTCCCCTGATAGACCTGCACGCGGGTGTACCAACCGGCGCCGGCCTCGATGATCTCGCCCGTGGGCGCATCCTGAGAGACCAGGAACATGACGGCCGGGGTGACGAGGCCGGGCTTCAGCTTTTCCAGGATCTGGGCGGGCATCAGGCCTTCGGTCATGCGGGTGGCGGCAACCGGGCAGATTGAATTCACCCGGATGTCGAACTTCTGGCCTTCGATCTTCAGCGTGTTCATCAGGCCGACAAGGCCAAGCTTGGCGGCGCCATAGTTCGCCTGGCCAAAGTTGCCGAACAGGCCCGTGGTCGAGGTGGTCATGATGATGCGGCCATAGTTCTTGGCCGTCAGGATCGGCCAGGCGGCCTTGGTGACATAGGCGCTGCCCAGCAGATGCACGTCCACCACGGTGTCAAAGTCGGGCATGTCCATCTTGATGAAGGACTTGTCGCGCAGGATGCCGGCGTTGTTGATGACGATATCAACCGTGCCATAGGTGTCCACGGCGCGCTGCACCAGGGCCTGGGCGCCGGCAAAATCGCTGACCGAATGGGCGTCGGCCACGGCCTCGCCACCGGCGGCCACGATCTCGTCCACCACCTTCTGGGCAGCAGAACCCGAACCACCGCTGCCATCCACGGCGCCGCCAAGGTCGTTGACCACCACCTTGGCCCCACGTGCTGCCAGTGCAAGCGCATGCTCGCGACCCAGCCCGCCGCCGGCGCCCGTGACGATCGCAACCCGGCCATCAAAGCGAATGCTCATCCTTGTCTCCCGCTCATTGTGTGCTGACTTGAATCCGGGGTCGGTTTTGGACCGGTGCTGCGGGCACGTCAAGACCGGCGTCGCAAAGCGTCGTTCGGCGGCGCTCCAGAGATCGTCTGTGTCCGTATTTAAGGCCAATATCACATTGTCTATAATTGACTATTCGGGTGTCGTTCCGTACCCTGCAAAAAGCAAAGGCGTGTGTTGCGGGGGGCCGCGACCAGTGGCCGGGGGACGAGTTCGTGGCCGAGCATTTCAAGATCGCGATCGTGGGCTCAGGCCCGGCAGGCATGAGTGCGGGTGGGCACGCGGCGGAACTTGGCGTCAGCCACGTTCTGCTGGAGCAGACCACGCATCTGTCAGACACCATCTTCAAGTACCAGAAGGGCAAGTTCGTCATGGCAACGCCTGACGTGTTGCCCCTGCGCTCGACCATGACGTTCAAGGCCGGCACCCGAGAGGAGATCCTGGGCAACTGGGATCGCCAGACCGAGGGTGCCAAGGTCAATGTGCGCTACAAGGCCGAGGTTGCCGCCATCACGGGCTCCAAGGGCGCCTTCGAGCTGAAGCTGAAATCCGGTGACATCATCACGGCCGAGGCGGTCGTGATGGCCATCGGCCTGCAGGGCAATCTGCGCAAGATGGGCGTGCCCGGTGAAGATTGGGAACGCGTCCAGTACCAGCTGAACGACCCGGCAGAATATAGCGACGAGACCATCGTTGTGGTCGGCGCCGGCGACGCCGCGATCGAGAACGCGGTGGCCCTTGCCCGCCAGAACAAGGTCATCATCCTGAACCGTGGCGGCGAATTTGCGCGTGCCAAGCAGGGCAACCTTGCCCTGATCGCCTCCTCAATCGAGAAGGGCGTGCTGGACTGCATGTTCAACACGTCGCCCAAGGCCGTGGAGCCTGGGGTATTCGTGCTCAAGACGCCGGACGGCGAGGCACGCGTTCCGGTTGACCGCATCATCGCCCGTCTGGGTGCGGTGCCGCCGCGCGCCTTTGTCGAGAGCTGCGGGATCGTGTTCCCGTCGTCCGACCCGGGTGCGCTGCCGCAGGTAAGCGGCACCTATGAATCAAATGTTCCCGGCCTCTACATCATCGGCGCCCTTGGTGGCTATCCGCTGATCAAGCAGGCCATGAACCAGGGTTTCGAAGTTGTCGAGTTCATCCTTGGCAATGACATCGAGCCGGCCGACGAGCCCTTGCTGCGCAAGGTTTTTGACAAGCTTGGGTCGGTCAAGGTCTCCGACGTCCTCACCACCATCCAGCAGAACGTGCCCATCCTTTCGGGCCTGACCACCCTGCAATTGCGCGAATTCATGATCGATTCGATCATCCATACGCCAACTGCCGGTGGGGTGGTGTTCGAGCGCAACGACTTTACGGACAGCTTCTATTCGATCGTCCAGGGCAGCGTTGATATCCGCGTCAATGCCGATGACCCCAAGCAGATCGTTCGCCTGCAAAAGGGCGAGTTCTTTGGCGAGATGGGTCTGATCTCTGGTCGTCGCCGCACCGCGACCGTGATTGCCGGCCAGGGCTGCGTCCTGATCGAGACACCGCGCCGTTCGATGATCAAGTTGATCAATTCCGTCGCCGCCGTGAAGCGCGAGATGGACCGCACCGCGATGGTGCGCCAGATCCAGACCTATATGGCGCCAGGCGTTCCCAAGGCCGACCTCGCCGGTGTGGTCGAGGGGGCAACCCTCGAGACCTTTGGCCCCGGCGCGGTGCTCTTCGAAGAAGGTGCGCCTGGCGACTGTGTCCACCTGATCCGGTCGGGCTCCGTCACGATTTCCCGGCGGATCGGCGGCAGGGATATTGTAACGGCCTATGTTCCGGCTGGTAATTACGTGGGCGAAATGGCGCTGGTGCGCGACGCGCCGCGTTCCGCCACGGTGCGCGCCGCTGTCGAGACCGAGACCCTGAGGCTCGACGGCCAGGCCTTCAAGGACCTGCTGGCCAGCAACGCCGGCCTGCGCCAGGCGGTTGAGGCCAAGCTTGAAGACCGCATGGCCCAGAACGTGGTGATGGAAGACAAGCCCGAGGCGGGCAGCCTGATCCAGTTCCTGATCGATCAGGGCGTGGGTGAGGCCACCGACGTGCTGCTGATCGACGAGTCGCTCTGCGTGCGGTGCGACAACTGCGAAAAGGCCTGCGCCGAGACCCACGGCGGCATCTCCCGTCTCGACCGCGAGGCCGGACCGACCTACGCCTCCATCCACGTGCCCACGTCCTGCCGCCACTGCGAGCATCCGCACTGCATGCAGGATTGCCCCGCCGACGCCATCCACCGGTCGCCGAACGGCGAGGTGTTTATCGACGACAAGTGCATCGGCTGCGGCAATTGCGAGCGTAACTGCCCGTATCACGTCATTCACATGTCCTACAAGGCGCCGAAAAAGCCTGGTCTGCTGCAGTGGTTGCTGTTCGGCACAGGGCCGGGGCCTGGCGAGGACAAGTCCGAGCACGAGCATCACGGCGCCAAGACGGCGGTGAAGTGCGACATGTGCAAGGGCATTGAAGGCGGCGCCAGCTGCGTCCGTGCCTGCCCGACCGGTGCGGCCATTCGCGTGCGCCCGGAAGAATTCTTCACCCTCGTAAGCCAGCGGAACTGAGGCCATGCATCAGTCGATCCTCGTCTACCGCAGCTACCGCTACCTCAAGTGGGCAGCCCTGCTGACACTGGCCTCGGTCGTGGCCTATGCGCTGCACAATCCCCATTTCCCGCCCAATGGGGGGACCTGGCTTGGCTACACGCTTGGTACCATCGGCGCGCTGATGATCCTTTGGCTGATGTGGTTCGGCGTGCGCAAGCGCCGCTACAACGAAGGCAAGGTAAAGCTGGAAGACTGGCTGTCGGCCCATGTCTATCTGGGTATTTCACTGATCATCGTGGCGACCCTTCACACCGGCTTCCAGTTCCACTGGAACCTTCACACCCTTGCCTTTGGCCTAATGGTGGTGGTGATCGTCAGCGGCATGTTTGGCGTCTTTGCCTATCTGCGCTATCCGCAGTTGATGACGGCCAACCGCCGTGGCCAGACGCTGCGTCAGCTGATGATGACGATTGCCGAAGTCGACACGGAATGCCGCGAGATTGCGGTCAAGCTGGGCGACACGGTCAACCGACTGGTTCTGGATTCAACCGAGAACACCCGCATCGGCGGTTCGATCTGGCGCCAGCTTTCTGGCAAAGACCCGGATTGCGCGACAGAACGGGCTCTTTCCAAGGTTCGCACCGAGGTTCGCGCCGATGCGTCGGCCTCGGTCAAGGACGAAAGCCGCCTGATCGTTCTACTGGGCCGCAAGAGTGAGCTGCTGAAACGCGCTCGTCGCGACGTCCAGCTCAAGGCACTCATGGACATCTGGCTTTATGCCCATGTGCCCCTGTCGTTTGCGCTGCTTGCAGCGCTGACGGCCCATGTCATTTCCGTCTTCTTTTACTTGTAGGCCGAACGTGGACGCGCTCGTAAGCTTCCTTACCCGGCGTGCCCGGGGCGGCGTTACCCGCCGCGACACCCAGGTCTCCGGTGACCCCATGCGGTTCGGTCGTGGGACCGACTGTGAGGTGTTCCTGCCGGATCCACGCGTGGCCAATGCCCATGCCGAGATCACCCTGCGCGCCGGGGGGCCTCATATCGAGGCGCTTGGTGACGCAGAGTTGCGGGTCAACGGCAATCGGACACGCGCCAGCAGCCTGAAGCCGGGCGACGTCGTCGGGCTTGGCCCCTATGACATCACGCTGGTCCAGCCTGAGGGCGCGGTGGCACTTGCCATCACTGTCGAGCTTGCCCGGCCGCTGGGCGATGTTCTCGCCTCGCTGGAGGCCCGCAGCCGCCTGAACCTGAACAGCACGTTCCTGTCCCGCCGCGGCTTCTCGTGGGCAGGCTTTGTTGCCATTGCCGTGCTGTTTCTGGTGCTGCCGATCATCGCCTTTTATGCAACGCCGAATACGGCTGGTATCGAGGCAAGCCGCGATCAGGCCAGCATCGGCGGGCTGTTCCATGCGGCCAACGCCAGCTGGTCGGCCGGTGAAATCTCTGGCCCGCACAAGTTCTTTGGCGCCACCTGCACCGCCTGCCATCAGTCCGCCTTTGTGCGGGTTGAGGACAAGACCTGCACGTCCTGTCATGCCGGCATACAGCACCACGCCGATCCGGTGAATTTCAAGGTTGCCGAACTGGACAGCCAGCGCTGCGTGGGCTGCCACCAGGAGCACATGGGCAACACCCCGGCCACCATCAAGTCAGAAGCCTATTGCGCCGACTGCCATGCCGATCTGAAGGCAACGACCCCCAACACGACGCTGGCCAATGCCGGCCCGTTCGGCAAGTCGCACCCCCAGTTCCGCCCCACCATTCCGGTGGACGAGGCGGGCCGGCTGGAGCGCGTATCTCTGTCGGATACACCAGCCCCGGTCTATCAGTCGAACCTGAAGTTCCCGCACGACAAGCATCTGCGCAAGGAAGGCATCCGTGTGCCTGGCGGGCCGATGAAGAAGCTTGAGTGCGCGTCTTGCCACAAGCCTGACCAGGGCGGCGTGGGCATGCTGCCTGTTGCCTTCGACGGCGAATGTGCGGAGTGCCATCAGACCCGCTTTGATCCGGCCTCGCCTGAGGCCAGCGTGCCCCATGGCAGCGTCACCCGGGTGCTGGACAGCCTGAAGGGCTTCTATGCCGCCAAGGGCCTTGCCGGTGGTGTGCCGGATCCCGATGCGCCGGCGGCCGCCCGCCGCGTACCGGGCACGCCGCTGCCTGGTGTCGAGGTCGAGGCCCGCCAGACCATCATCGCCTGGGCCGCCAAGAAGGCCGAAAAGGCCTCCCACATTGTGTTCAGCAAGCAGGGCTGCGCCGCGTGTCACTCGGTCAAGGAACAGGAAAAGCCCGCAGTTGATGCCGCCGGCAATCTGCTGGTGGCCAATACCACGGGTGGAAACTGGCAGATCATGAAGGTGAATGCCGTCCAGAGCTTCATGCCCAAGGCGGTGTTCAACCATGCAAGCCACACGAACATGTCGTGCGTCTCGTGCCATGCGGCGGAAACCTCAGCTTCCAACACGGATCTGCTGATGCCAAAGGTGGAATCCTGCACCACCTGTCACGGGCCGGAAAAGGCGTCGGACAAGGTGCCCTCCACCTGCGTGTCCTGCCATGGTTTCCATCAGCCCGGCCTGCCGCCGATGCGCCCGGAAGCCGCGGCTGCCCATGCTGCGGCACAGGCCACCCTTCGGCTGGACCCTGCCCAGCAGGCCCAGCCAGCAGCGACAGTGCAGTAAGCAGTCAGGAAAGCGGCGAGGCTCAGGCCTCGCCGCAATAAGTCTTTAGAGAGGCGTCGAAGCTCAGGCCTCTCCGCCGGCCTCCCGGATCATGTGCCGGGCGATGATCACCTGCTGCACCTGTGATGTGCCCTCATAGATCCTGAACAGGCGGACATCGCGGTAGAACCGCTCGATGCCGTAATCGGCGATATAGCCGGCACCGCCATAGATCTGCACCGCCCTGTCGGCCACGCGCCCCACCATCTCCGAGGCAAAGTACTTGGCGGCCGAGGCCTCGAAGGTCAGGGTCTGTCCGGCGTCGCGGCGGGCGGCAGCGTCCATCACCATGGAACGCGCCGCATAACACTCCGTCTTGCAGTCGGCCAGCAGACCCTGGATCAGCTGGAACTGGGCAATGGGGTGGCCAAACTGCTGGCGCTCCACCGCATAGCGCACCGTGTCCTTGATGATGCGCTCTGCCACGCCCACACAGACGGCGGCGATGTGGATGCGGCCCTTGTCCAGCACCTTCATGGCGGTGCCAAAGCCCTTGCCCTCCACGCCGCCCAGCAAAGCAGAGGCGGGCACGCGGCAGTCCTCGAAGATCACGTCGGCGATCTGGGCGCCCTGCTGGCCCATCTTCTTTTCGGGCCGGCCGATGCGCAGGCCCGGCGTGCCGGCCTCCACGAGGAAGGCTGAAATGCCGCTGCCGCCCTTCTTGGCGGGGTCCGTGCGCGCCATCACCGTGAAGATGCCGGCAAAGGGCGCATTGGTGATGTAGCGCTTGGTGCCGTTGAGGACGTAATGGTCGCCGTCGCGCCGGGCGCTGGTCTTGAGGGAGGCGGCGTCAGAGCCGGCCTCTGGTTCCGTCAGCGCAAAGGACGACACCAGTTCGCCTGAGGCAAGGCGCGGCAGATAGCGCTCCTTCTGGGCCTGCGTCCCGTCCATCACCAGGCCCTGGCTGCCGATGCCCACATTGGTGCCAATGGCCGAGCGGAAGGCGGGCGAGGTGCGCGTCAGGGCCATGATCACCTCGGCCTCTTCCGTCATGGAGAGTGCAAGGCCGCCGTATTCCTGGGGGATCGACAGGCCATAGAGGCCAAGCGCGCGCATTTCTGCCAGCACTGTATCGGGGATGCGGTCTTCTTCGGCGACCTGCGCTTCGATCGGCACCAGCTTTTCATCGACAAAGCGGGTTACGGTTTCAACGAACTGGGCCAGGGTTTCTGCGTCGAGCGCCATCGCGTGTCCTCCTCAAACGGCAGCGACTTTCGCACGGGCGCAGGCTGGACGCAAAGTCGGGTGGCCCCAGTCCTGGGTCGAAGGCCGGTCTTCAGTCAAAAGCCAGCAGCACGGCGCTGGCGTCATCATGGGGCTTTACGCGGGCAACCTGGGCCAGACTCGCGGCACTTTCTGCCGCCCGCAGCCTCTGGCCAAGTTCGGCCAAGCCAAGGGTGGCGGCGGCTTCCACCAGATCGCGGTCGTCGAACAGGGCGAAATGGTCCACCAGCCGATAAAAGCCGTCGCTGGCCAGCAGCAGGCGGCTGCCCGGCGTAATGCGGGCCTCGGCCCGGGCCATATGGGCGGGCGCCTGGGGTGACAGGCCAAAGACCCAGTAACCGCCCGGCTGATTGGCCATGGCCCGGCGTGCCCTTAGGTCGGGCATGAGGGTTCCCAGCATGTCCTGGCCGGCCACCCCTGCGCAGGTGGCAGCGCTAATCCGCGCCCGCAGGCGGCCGTCCGCTGTCTCCAGCGCCCCCCGGTTGAAGGCTGTGGCAGGGCCAACCGGTGGCAGCAGGATGGCCACGCAATCCCCCAGCCAGTGGAGGTCAAGGGCGAGATCCTTGTCCGTCCCTTGCCGCCAGCGGCACCACAGCAGCGCCGCAGAGGGCAGGGCATAGGCAGGCACGTTTTCAGGTACGCCGCCATCCCGCTGAATGGCAAGGCGCCACTGCGCGGCCAGGTCCGCCACGATCCCGGCAAAGGCAGGGCGCGGATCGGCCGAGGGCGTCGTCATCCCGCCCAGGGCATGCGACAGGGTGTGGGCATACCAGGCGGCGTCGCTGGGGCCGTCGGGGACATGTTCCCGCTCACCCAGGCCCGTGGCGCCGTCGATCATCCAGACCGCACCCGCCGCATCCCCGGCCTGCCAGCCCCAGGCATCCTCATTGGGGCCGCTGCCGCCGGGCAGGCTGAGGCTGTCCACCAGGCGCACGGTCATGATGAGGGTCCCTGCCAATCGATCCAGCGGCCATGGGCCTGGCACAGGGCAAGGCGGCGCGTGGTCCCGCCGGGCCACAGGGTTAGAAGCACTTCCATCCCCGTGCCGTCGTCGGTTGGTTCCATGCGCAGCCAGGCGAGTGGGGCCTCGGCGGTGGCGCGGGCGCCCTCTGTGTTGAGATGGCGCACGATATCGGCCCGCTCCCCTGCCGAGAGATAGGCCCAGACATAGGAATGGTGGACGACCAGCGCTGTGCCGGCCGGACGTTCTGCCAGCATCTGCGCAACCCAGGGGCCAGCGTTCATGCGGTCGAGGGGCGGGGGATCAAGGGCGCCTGCCGCCAGGGCATCACGCAGCACGGCAAGGCGGGCGTCCTGGTCGGGCCAGACATAGGCCAGCAGGCGGTTGCGTGCTGCCGCATCGGAAATATCGACCGGGGCAATGTCGCAGCCACGCCGGGAGGTGATCACTGGCATTGTGCCCAGCCGTGGCGGGCTGCCATACCAGCGTGCCCTGACGGTGACGGGTGCCGCCCTATCGCCCCAGGCAAAGGCATCGGTTTCGTAACGATAGTGATCCCAGCGCAGGATCAGGCCACCACTGGCGCCAATCTCGCGCAGGGCAAGCGGGCGGCCGGTTTCGGCCGCAATGGTCAGGAAACCGCCCAGCAGGGTGGCGGTGCGGCCCACTTCGTTCGTCTGGGGCGGCTGATCGAGGAAGGTGCGCAGGAAGGGGCCTTGCGCCTCCATCAGGGCGCAGGCCGCCTGCCACAGGCCCGGCCATTCTGGCGTGCCACCCAGCGAGGGCAGGTGGCGGGCAAGATCCGGGGCGCGCCCTTCAATGGCCAGCAGGTGCAGCCCGGCCGACAGGCGCAGCGGCAGAACCTCTTCCGCCGGATCGCCCTGCCAGTCCTGCACCAGGCGCCATACCGGGCCGTCCCCCGCAAGATCGGCCACCACATGCTCGAACAGGCGCGCCAGCAGCGGGCTGCCCAGGGCGGTGGTGATCACCACCTGGCGTTCGAAGGCGGCAATAAAGGTGGCGCGGTCAGCCGGGGAACGTGTCATGGGGCACAGGGTGCGCCCATCACCAGCGTGCCTGCAAGGTGGTCAGGCCGCGCAGGGTGAAGGTGGGGCGCCATGAAAGGTCATCCATCCCCTCCAGCCGCAGATTGGGCAGGCGCTCCAGCAGCACCGAAAACGCCTCCTCGCCCTCGATGCGGGCCAGCTGTGCCCCCAGGCAGAAGTGGATGCCGCCGCCGAACGACAGGGCCCGCACGCCGGGGCGTGCCACGTCGAACGTCTCGGGGTCCGGTGTCGGAAAGGCTTCGGGGTCGCGGTTGGCGGCGGCCAGCAGGCAGATCACCGATTCTTCGCGTGCGACGGTGACACCGCCCACTTCCACATCCTCAAAGGCCGTGCGGCCGGTCATCTGGACCGAGGATTCAAAGCGCAGCATTTCCTCGATGGCATTGGGCATCAGGCCGGGTTCCGCCTTCAGGCGGGCCAGCTGGTCGGGGTAGCGGTGCAGGGTCAGCAGGCCGTTGCCGATCAGGTTCGCCGTGGTCTCGTGGCCGGCGGCAAACAGCAGGCTGGTGTTCCACATCAACTCGGCATCGGTCAGCGCGCCGTCCTCGTCCCGCGCCTGCACCAGGGCCGTGGTCAGGTCGTCACCCGGCTCGCGGCGGCGGCGCTCGAACAGGCTGGTGAAATAGGCTTCCAGTTCCAGATTGTTGGTGTTGGCGAGGTCCAGTTCCTCGCGGCTCATGGGGGTGGGGTCCACCAGGCGGCCCGACACGCGCGAACGCTCAAGGAACTGGGCGCGGTCCTCCTCCGGGATGCCCAGCATGTCGCAGATCACGATCACGGGCAGCTTGTGGGCAAAGTCGCGCACCACGTCCATTTCGCCAGATGCTTCCACCGCATCAATCAGGTCGTGCACGATCTGGCGGATGCGGGGGCGCATTTCCTCCATCAGGCGGGCGGTGAAGGCGCGGGCAACCAGGCCGCGCAGGCGGGTGTGATCGGGTGGGTCGCGCACCAGCATGGTCTGGCCCAGATTGCGCACCGCCGGCTCATCCAGCCGCCAGGGCTCTGGCCCGCGCATGTGGCGACCTTCGAAATCATGGCCCATGCGCTTGTCGCGCAGGATCGCCGTGATGTCGGCATGGCGGGTCGCCACCCAGAAGCCAAAGGGCGAGCGCCACATGGGCATGTTTTCCCGCAGCGCCCGGTAGGCGGGATAGGGATTGGCCCGGAAGGCGGGATCCATGGGATTGAACAGGATCTCTTGGGCGGCTTCGGTCATGGTCTTCCGGTCCTCTTGCTCAGATAGAGTGACAGTCTGTCAGATTTCCTCTGCGCCTGCCAAGCAGCCAGATTTGCCTGGTGTAGAACACCCCGGCTTGCGCCCCGGTTTCACATGGTCATGATGGGGAAAACGGGGGAGCGGACCATGAGCTTTTACGAAACCAAAGTCTTGCCGAAGCTGTTGAACCTTGTGATGCAGAACAAGGAGATGAGCCGGCAGCGGCGCGCCCTGATCCCCGATGCGGCCGGGCGCGTGTTGGAAATCGGTATCGGCTCTGGCCTCAACCTGCCGCTTTATGGGGCGGCTGTGACCGAGGTGATCGGCGTTGATCCCTCCATGGAGCTTCAGGCCTATGCCCGTGAGCGGGCCAAGGGAAAGCCCTTTCCTGTCCAGTTCATCGGCCTTTCGGGGGAACAGATTCCGCTTGATGCCGGCAGTGTCGACATGGCCGTGAGCACCTGGACCATGTGCACCATCCCCGATGCCGCAAAGGCCCTGGCCGAGGTGCGCCGGGTGCTGAAGCCGGGCGGGCGCCTGCTGTTTGTGGAACATGGTGCGGCCCCCGATGTTGGCGTGGCACGCTGGCAGAACCGGCTGGACGGGATGTGGGGCAAGATGTGTGGCGGCTGTCACCTGAACCGCCAGATCGATGCCCTGGTCACCGGCTCCGGCTTCCGCATCGACCGGCTGGATACCCTCTATCTCAAGGGGCCACGCCCCATGACCTTTACCTATCGCGGCAGTGCGGTGGTTGCCTGAAGATGCACTTGGTCGCTGCGGCTGATGCAGGCTGCTGATGGAGCATCTGAGCGAACTGGGGGTGCTGCGCATTGCGGCGCTGGTGCTGGCCAGTGTGGTGGCGGGGGTGATCCGGGGCTTTACGGGCTTTGGGGCGGCGCTGGTCATGGCGCCGGCCTTTGCCCTGGTGGTGCCCCCGCGTGAGGCGGTGGTGCTGATCACGGTGATGAACCTCGTCACCATGACCCAGCTGCTGCCCTCTGCCCTCAAGAATACCGACTGGCCCCTGGTGGTGCCCATGAGCATCAGCGCGATCCTGGCCCTGCCCCTTGGCACCTGGCTGCTGGTGGCGGTGGATGGCGATCTGCTGCGCCGGGTGATCGGGCTGGTGGTGCTGGTCTTTGCCGGCTTGCTGATGATCGGCTGGCAGGCGGCACCCCGGCCGCGCCTGTCGCTCAGCCTTGGGGTGGGCGCGGTCAGTGGCGTGCTGACGGGCTTTGGCGGCGTGGGCGGGCCGCCGGTTGTCCTGTACCTGTTGTCGCGGCCCAGTGGGGCGGTGCGCTATCGCGCCAGCTTCATCAGCTATTTTGCCGTCATCCAGGCCTTCAGCCTGATCCCGTTGCTGGTGGCCGGGCTGATCGAGGGGCGCCATCTGGTGCTGGCAACGGTCCTGCTGCCGGCCTATTTCCTCGCCACCCACACCGGCACCCGCCTTTTTGCCCGGGCCAATGACGGGGTCTACAGGCAGGTTGCCATCCTTGTCCTGCTGGCCATCGCCGTCGCCGCCCTGATCAGCTGAGGGGGCTGGGCCCTCCGGTTTGTCTTGACCGGAAGGGGATTCGGGACTAAGAACAAAACACGAACATTTGCCTTCTTGGGGAGCATGCCCAGCATGAAACCGGCCGTACCCTCCACCCTGTCGCGCCTTCCGGGCCGGGCGGTGGAGTCCGCCGGGGGCGCAGTTGAAACAGGGGCTGGAACTGGGGCGCGGGCGCTGCGCCTGGCCCGGTTGCGGGCGGCCTTGCCAGGGGCTTCTGTCAGGCCGGGGGGCATTGTGGCCCATGGCCTTGGCGATCCTGCCCTGGACCAGGCCCTGCCCTGGGGTGGCCTTGCCACAGGCGCCGTGCACGAGGTTGCGGGCATCAGCGCGGCAGACCGGACGGCAGCCGGCGGCTTCACGGCGGCACTTGCGGCGCGGCTGGTGGCGGGGGCCAGTGCAGGGTCTGGCGCAGGGTCTGGGGGGCTGCCTGGCCGGGTCATGTGGTGCGTGGTGGGTGGCTCTGGCCAGCCGGGCCTGCCTTATGGGCCAGGGCTGGCGGCGTTTGGCCTGCTGCCGCGTTCTCTTTTCATGGTGGACGCCCGCAGCCGTGCCGATGCCCTCTGGGCCATGGAACAGGGCCTGCGGGCACGCCAACTGACCGCCGTGGTGGGCGAGATCGACCGGCTGGATCTGGTTGAGGGGCGCCGCCTGGCCCTGGCTGCCGAGGCTGGCGGGGCAACGGCCCTGATCCTGCGTGCCGCCGCCCCCGTGGGGGAGCCCAGCGCCGCCTGGACCCGCTGGCAGATTGGCGCGGCCCCCGCCGGCCCCGGCCCCTATGGCCAGGGCCTTGGATCCCAACGCTGGGCCGTATCGCTGGCCCGCTGCCGGGGCGGCCCGCCCCGTGACTGGCTCGTGGAGTGGCAGGATGAGGCGCATTGTCTCGCTGTGGTTGCCCCGGTGGCCGACCGATTGCTGGCACCGCTCACAGATGACGGGGCGGCAGCAAGCCCTGCCGCGCTCTCCTTCATCCAGCACCACCCCCAGCACCACCCCCAGCACGCCCGCTACGCCTGATCCGCG
>CANCOY010000064.1 GCA_947379865.1 Acetobacteraceae bacterium | reverse complement strand
GCGCCGGGGCGGACGAAGAAGATGGAGACGGTGCCAAGGCGCACGCCAAGCTTTGAGATATCAGCCTTGTTCAGCATGGCGCCGCCTGGCTGC
Source organism: Acetobacteraceae bacterium (assembly GCA_947379865.1). Lineage (GTDB taxonomy): Bacteria > Pseudomonadota > Alphaproteobacteria > Zavarziniales > Zavarziniaceae > CANCOY01. The sequence goes on along the minus strand of CANCOY010000064.1, from coordinate 22,180 downwards.
AGGAACATCCAGTCGTCGAAGCTGACACGCCAGGGCCGCCCGCCGATGGGCAGGTCCATCTGATAGGACCAGGTCAGGGCATTGCCCGACAAGCGGCCCTCTGCCACCCCGATGATGTCATCCGCCCGGCCCTCATAGGTCTCAGGACCGGTGCGCACGATGCGCCAGACGCGGCGCTGGTGCTCGCCATCGTTGTAAACAAAGCGCTCGTCCAGGGTCAGGGTCTTGCCGTCAAACGTGCCGGTGATGTCCACCACGAACTGGCGGCGCAGATTGCCGAACAGGTCCTCGAACATGCCCCAGGCCCGGGTTTCACCAACAAAGTACTCCTCAAGGGCAAGCTTTGGCTCAGCCCCTTTGAAATCTTCAATCTTCATCGACCGGCACCCCGATACAGCCAGGAGAAGCACGCCCGCAACCAGACCCAGAAAGCGCATCTCACCCTCGTCTTGCTATGTTGTTGATACGCCCGGAAACGCCTTCCGGTTCAGTGTGCCCGTTCAGTATGCGGGTGCAGACAGGCGCCGACGGGCCGTAACCGGCGCGCGGTCGGGGCCGATCTCGGCTGCCACCCGGGCCACCACCTCAGCCAGGGGATCGACGGAAACAGCCATGGCAAAGGCATTGGCGTGCACCAGATGATCCCCATCCACCATCAGGCCCACATGCCCCGGAAAGAAGACAACGTCGCCCCGCTGAAGCCGTGCCCCCTCGTCAATCGCCGTGCCAAGGGCCGCCGCCTGCTGGTCGCTGTCCCGGGGGGCCGCGATCCCGGCGCCGGCCAGCACAAGCTGCACCAGGCCCGAACAATCAAGGCCCAAAGGCGTGCGGCCACCCCAGAGATAGGGCACGCCGCGCAGCGCCAGCGCGGCACCCACGAAATCAGGTGCGACGGCGCCTAGCGGTGTCACATGGGGGGCCGGCACCCAGAGGTCGTCACCCTGGGCCAGCCCGGCACCCGGGTCCAGGCGATGCCAGCGGCCGCGCGTCTCCACCACAGCCAGCCGCGCCCCCATGGGCAAGCTCAGGCGGGGGGGCTGCTTCAGGTCGGCAGCAGGATAAAGATGCGACAGCGCCACCCCAAGCCGGTGGGTTGCAGCCAGCCCGCTGGCGGTGCCCAGGTCGGCTGCCGCCATATAGCCGACATAGCCATCATGGGCGGCCTGGCCCCAGGCCCAGCCGTCCTTCACCTCGTAGATGGTCACATCCTCGCCAAACACGAGTTCGCTGGTCATGGACGCTGCTGCCTCGGGCCGGCCACGCATGGCCGCCCGCCCGGCCACAACCCGCATGGCCGTGCCCGCCACATAGCGCTCGGCTGGATGCACGCCTTCCAGATGGGCGGCGGCCAGATCGGGCCTGGCCGGCACCACCCGGCGGTCAAAGGCGGGTGGTGTGGCGGTCATGCCCGGCCGCCCCCGTGTTCCCGGGCCCCGTGCTCCCGGGCCCCATATTCCCGCGCGATCAGGGCATAAAGCGCCCGGATCGTCATGGCCTCACCCCCCGCAGGGCGGCCGGGGCCGGGCTTGGCGTTCCAGGCATAGAGATCGATGTGCAGCCAGCGCGTCGTATCGGTGACAAAGCGCTGCAGAAAAAGGGCCGCGGTGATTGCCCCGGCAAAACCACCTTCTGAGGCGTTGTTGAGGTCGGCCACCTTGCTGTCGATCATGCGGGCATAGGGTGCCCACAGGGGCAGGCGCCAGCCCGAATCACGTTCGGCCATGCCGTGCCGGGCGACAGCCTCGGCGAGGGCATCGTCCGGGGTAAAGAGGGCGGGCAGATCAGGCCCCAGCGCCACGCGGGCCGCCCCGGTCAGGGTGGCCATGTCGATCAGCAGGTCGGGCTTTTCCTCATCAGCCTCGGCCAGGGCATCGGCCAGCACCAGCCGCCCCTCGGCATCCGTATTGCCGATCTCCACTGTCAGGCCCTTGCGGGTGTTCAGCACATCACCCGGCCGGAAGGCATTGCCCGAAACGGCGTTTTCCACCGCCGGGATCAGCACCCGCAGGCGCACCGGCAGGTCAGCCTCCATGATCATGGAGGCGAGGCCCAGCACATTGGCAGCGCCCCCCATGTCCTTTTTCATCAAGAGCATGGCCGATGAGGGCTTGAGGTCGAGGCCGCCCGTATCAAAGCACACGCCCTTGCCAACCAGGGTGATGCGCGGGCCATCCTCTGGCCCCCAGCGCAGGTCGATCAGGCGTGGCGCCCGCACGCTGGCGCGGCCCACCGCATGGACCATGGGGTAGCCTGCCTCCAGCAGATCATCGCCCACAATGACCGTGGCCTTGGCGCCATGGCGCTCGCCCAAGTCCAGCGCCGCCTCTGCCAGTTCGGCCGGCCCCATGTCGGAGGCGGGCGTATTGATCAGGTCGCGCACCAGCGCCACGGCGGCAAAGGTGCGGCGCACATGGGCCATGTCGGCAAAGGGGGGGGTTACCAAGAGGCGCGGCTCGGGTGCCGGCGTTGCCTCGCGGTAGCGTGTGAAGGCATAGGAGCCAAGCGCAAAGCCAAGGGCGGCGCGGGTTGCCGTGGCCGCGTCCAGTTCATCGGCCAGAAAATAGCGCCCCGGCGGCAGGCCATGCAAAGCGGCATGGGGCCAGGCCTCGCCCTCGTCCTTGCCAAGCCCGAGTATGGCGCCACCCAGCCGGCCATCCGGCTCAGGCAAAGGCAGCAGGCGCCCCGCTTCCCCCTTGAAGCCAGCCGCCTTTACCCAGCGTGCAAAGAAGGGTGCCTGGCGCCCGGCCCAGTGTTCCACCTCGTCGGGGCGCAGGGTCCACACCGGCAGGGCAGCTGAATCTTCGGCAATGAAGGGCAGGCTCGTCACAGTATTACTCCCGCTGCAGGTCTCTGGGCGCAGGGCAATTAAACCGCATCCCTCTGCCCAAGGCGACCTGCCTGCGCCCTGCCTCGCGCAAGCTCAGTGGTGCGGGTGGCCACGCAAACCTTTAGGATCACATCCAGAGACTACCGGTGACGGAGAGACAGGCAGATGAGTGATGTTATCCTGGTGATCGGCGACAAGAACATCTCGTCGTGGTCCATGCGGCCCTGGCTGGCCCTGCGCCATGCCGGCATCCCTTTTCAGGAAGTCAGCGTGAAGCTGCGCCAGGAAGAAAAGACCCGGGCCGCGATCCTGCCCCATTCCCCATCCGGCCTGGTGCCCGTGGTGAAGGTGGGGGGCGTGACCATCAACGAATCACTCGGCATCTGCGAATGGGCGGCAGAACGCGCCCCCCATGCGGGCCTGTGGCCAGACGACTGGCGCGCCCGCGCCATGGCACGGTCGGCGGCCACCGAGATGCACAACGGCTTCCCAGCCGTGCGGCGTGAACTCAGCATGGACATCCTTGGCCGCCATCCCGGCGTTGAACGCTCGCCCGAATGTGAAGCCAATATCGCCCGCATCCTTGAGGTCTGGACGGCGGCGCGCGCGGCCTTTGGTCAGGATGGGCCGTTCCTGTTTGGCCGCTGGTCGGTGGCCGATGCCATGTATGCCCCGGTGGTAACGCGGTTCATCACCTATGATGTGCCCCTGCCAGCGGTCGCCACAGCCTATGTGGAGGCCATGCTGGCAGATCCCCATTTGCAGGAGTGGATCGCCGGCGCCCGGGCAGAAGTGGCCGGGGCCTGACCCCCTCAGGGCTTGCCCGGAGGGGCTTGCGCATAATAGCGCGCGGCCCCGGGATGCAGCGGCACGCCGGCCAGGCCCGGTGCCATACCCGGGCTGATGCCCGACATGGACGGGTGGGCGCGCTGCAGCACCGGGCGGTTAACCGGGTCGAACAGGGCGCGTGCCAGTTGGTAGACCAGATCATCCCCGGCACCTGCGGGAATGATCCATTCAATCGCAATGTCGAGGGTAGGCGTCGCCGGGATGGAGCCATAGGTCCCGGCCGGAATGACTGTTGCCGCCAGCAGCGGGTTGCGCGCCCGCAGACTGTCGGCGACCCGCCCGTCGAGGGGGAGCAGGTCCACGGTGTCGCGAATGGCGAGGTCGGCAATCACCTGGGCGGGCCAGCTATCCACCAGGAAAAAGGCATCCAGCCGTCCCGCCGCAAGGGCATCGGCCGCACGGCCTGCCTCAAGATGACTTGCCACCAGATTGCGTTCCCTGAGGCCCGCCGCCTCAAGCACAAGGCGCGCCTCCACCGCTGTCAGGGTATTGGCCGGGCCAAGGCTGACACGCTTGCCCTTGAGGTCGCGCAGGCGGGTGATGCCGGCACCCCGCCTGACCACCAGATGCAGGCTGGCACGGTGCAGGGTGGCAATGACCGCCAGATCACGGCGTGGCCCCTCGCCAGCAAACGGGCCGGTGCCACGCCAGGCCCAGTCGACCACATCCGCCGGCACCAGCGCGGAATCAACACGGCCCGCCGCCACCGCGCGCACATCGCCAAGGGCACCCGCCGAGGTTTCGGCCGAGGCAACGAGGCCAGGCACCCCACAGCGCCCCCCCGGCTCGCAAGGGGCCGCGCCGGGCGGCTTGGAAATGAGATTGGCAATCGCCTCCCCCACGGGGAAGTCGGCGCTGGCGACCGACCCTGAGGCAATGCGGAAATAGGTAACCGGGGGCACGGCATCGGCTGCCTGCAGCGTCGCCGGCACCCCTGCAAGGGTGATGGCAATCAAAAGCCCGACGTGCCGGAACCTGTCCCGCAACACCCCGCGACTCAGCCAATGACCCATGTGCCCAGCGTCCATGCCCGACAGTACGGGAGCGGCCAGCGCCCGCTCAAGCCCCGGAAGGCATTTGCGCGGGCGCCTGCGCCATGTGCCTCAGGTCCGGCCGCCTGCCTTGAGGTCGTGGTCGAAGCGGTAACGCGGGCTGGTGACCTCGGCCTCGGCCTGACGCAGGCGCCGTTCGATCTCCTGAAAGCGGGCGACCACGCTGCCGGGGGCAGCCATGCCAGGCTCAACTGCACCTTGCTGTGGCGCCTGATATCCGGGTCGGGAAGCGCGCCCGGCCTCGCGCTCTGCCCGGCGGGCGGCGCGGCGCTCAGCGCGGCGACCTGATCGGTGGCTGTCGGATCCGCCACAGGCCCGGCGCCGCGCGTCCCGCGCCTCGCGGCCAAGCAGCATGCCAAGACCCACATAGGCAAACAGCGTCAGGAAATTGAAGACCAGTCCAAGGCCGACGAAGGCCAGGCGCACCACCAGGCGGCTGGTGCCCAGCCAGTCGGCAAGGCCACCTGCCACGCCCATGAACATGCGTCCCTCGCGCAGGCGGCGCAGGGGGCCATTGCCAAAGGTGCCGCGCGGCTGGAAATCGCCGTCGTCCATCCTGTAATCGCTCATGTCCTGTCCCTCCAGCCGGGGGCTTCGGCATCGAGAATGCTCTCGAGCGTGGCCATGCGGCGTTCAAGTGCGGCGGCAGTGGCGCGCAGGGCCTCCAGGTCGACCCCTTCGCGCGCGGCCTGCCAGCGCATCAGCCGCGCCTGGTGCTTGAAGTGAAAAATCACCGCCAGCATCGCCGCCACCGCGAGGATGATGAAGGCCGGCGTCAGGGCAAACAGACCAAAGCCCATCATGGTGGATCAGTTCCCCTCCGCAGCGGGCTTGGCCAGCTGCGCCTTGAGGCGGGCCAGTTCCTGTTCCACCGGGCCGGTGGGATCGAGGCTGGCGATTTCATCGGCAAGCGAGCGGGTGCGGCCAAGATCAAAGGCTTCCACCTCGGCCTCGGCGCGCTCCACCTTACGCTCAAACGCTTCGAAGCGCAGGACAGCTTCATCGATGCGGCCGTCGTGGGTCTGGCGACGCACCTTCAGGCGGGTACCGGCGCTGCCCTGGCGGGTCAGCAGCAGCTTCTGCTTGCTGCGGGCCTCATCGATCTTGGCGCGCAGGCGGGCGATGTCGGCGTCGCTCTGGGCCAAGAGATCGGTGACCTGGGCGAGTTCGGCTTCAAGCCGGCTGACATCGCCATCCAGCTTGCCCTTCTCGGCGAGGGCGGCACGGGCCAGATCCTCGCGCTCACGCGACAGGGCCAGGGTGGCACGCTCCACCCACTCATCGCGGGTGCGGGCAAGCCGGTCGAGACGGCGGGACAGGTCCTTGCCATCGGCGATCATCCGCGCCGCATCGGCGCGCACCTCCACCAGGGTGTCCTCCATCTCCTGGATGATCAGGCGAATGATCTTCTCGGGATCCTCGGCGCGATCAAGGATCGCATTAAGGTTGGAGTTCACGATGTCGGTAAACCGGGAAAAAACACCCATGTGCTGGCTCCACTGTTGCACCCTGCGGCCATCGCCGCCTGCGGAGAAGATAGCAAGCCATGTGCCAGACCGCCGGAAGGGCGGAAATGCTGGGATTTGGCAGCGGGGCCTCATCCCCAAATCAGCCACTTACACCGATTTCAGGTGTAATAAACCATAAAATGGTTTATTTAACCAGCCATGGACATTCCCACCGCCATTGGCCAGTCCCAGGCCTTTCTGGATGTGCAGGAGCACCTGTCGCTGGTGGCCCCCGTCATGCGGCCCGTGCTGGTGATCGGGGCGCGTGGCACCGGCAAGGAGATGGCGGCGGCACGCCTGCACTATCTCTCGCCTGCGTGGGAGGGGCCGTTCGTGGCGCTGAACTGCGCCGCTTTGCCCGAGAACCTGATCGAGGCTGAGCTGTTCGGGGTTGAGGCAGGCGCCTTTACCGGGGCCGCACGACGGCGGGCCGGGCGCTTCGAGGCGGCGGACCGTGGCACCCTCTTTCTGGATGAGATCGCCAATGCGCCCCTGGCGGTGCAGGAAAAGCTGCTGCGCGTCATTGAATACGGCACCTTCGAGCGGGTGGGCGGGGGCGAGACCCTGCGGGTTTCCGTCAGGCTGGTGGCCGCCACCCATGCCGATCTGCCAGCGCTGGCGGCCTCAGGGCGCTTTCGGGCCGACCTGCTGGATCGCCTTGCCTTTGATGTGGTGACCCTGCCGCCCCTGGCAGCACGCGAAGGCGATGTGCAGCTGCTGGCCCAGCACTACGGGCGGCAGATGGCGCGCGAACTTGGCCAGGGCGACTTTGCCGGCTTCACGGCGGAGGCGCTGGCGGTGCTGGACGGCCATGACTGGCCCGGCAATGTGCGTGAACTGCGCAATGTGGTGGAGCGTGCCGTGGCGCGGGCCGAGCCGGGCCAGCCCGTGCAGCACATCGTGCTCGACCCCTTTGCCTCCCCCTGGCGGCAGGCAGCGTCCCCTGCCCCCAGCCAGACCTCGGCGCAGGCCCCGCCAGAGCAAGCCACCCCACCCGGCGATCTCAGGTCGGCGCTCGACGCACTGGAACGGCGGATGGTGGCCGACGCCTTGGCCGCCAGCCGCTACAACCGCGCCGCCGCCGCCCGCCGCCTCGGCCTGACCTATGACCAGCTCCGCGCCATCCAGCGCCGCCACGAAGCATCAGTGGTAGCCCTGCAGGGCGATGACGATTAGGCTGCTCTCTACAAGCTCGCCAAAGTGCGGGAAACGGGGGGGATCCTTATGAGCGAAACAGCCATGGCGCGTGCGCCAGCCAGCTTCATGTCGTTTTTCCGCATTGGTCTGGTGCAGACGGTGGGCTTTGTCGTCTACCTGATCCTGCCGGTCTATGTGCAGGCACTGTCCAACCGCATGGGCTTTGGTGACCAGGGTGCGGGTTATCTGGCCTCGCTCAGTCTCGCCGGCATTGCGGTCGGCACCTTCATCGGCATGGCCCTGCAAAAGCCCTTTGGCACCCGCAAGCCGGTGGTGGCCGCCCTGGTTGCCATGGCGGCCTTTGACCTGCTCTCACCCTTCGTGCTGGACATCGCCACCCATGGCGCCGTCCGCTTTGCCGCCGGCGTGGCCGGGGGCCTGGCGCTCAACATCGGCGCCACCCTGGTGGCCCGGCCGTCGAACGCCGAGCGCGGCTTCACCGTGGTCGTGTTCATGAACACGTCCTTTGCCGCCGTCATGGTGTTCAACCTGGGCGCCCTGCTGGATTGGGGCGGGATGCAGGCGCTTTACTGGCTGCTGGCGGGCCTCGACCTGATCACCGCCCTCATGATTGCTTTCGAGCCGCTGCATGATCGTGCCGTGGCGGTGCAGGCAGCGGGCACCTCGCGCGCCTTCTCGCCCGGCGCCATCATGGCCATGCTGGCCTTTGGCCTGTTCCTGTCGGGCCTCGCCGTCTCGTCCACCTATATGGCCACCATTGGTCTGAGCCATGGGCTTCCCATCGAGGGGGTCCTTCAGGCCCTGGCGGGTGCGGTGCTGGCGGGTCTGCTGGGCGCGGTGGGTGCTGGCGTGGTGGGCTCGCGCTTTGGCCGCCTGCCAACCCAGCTCTTTGGCCTGATCGTGGTCATCGCCATGCTGTGCGTGATGCGCTTCGTGCCGGGTGAGCTTGGCTTCCTGCTGCCGCTGCCGATTCTCTTCATCTTCTGGAACTTTGCGCCGCCGTTCTTTGCCGGCCTGCTGGCGGATTTCGACCCCAGCGGCAAGGCCATGGCAATGGCAACCACCCTGATGGTGATCCTGAATGCCTGCGCCCCGGCGCTGGCAGCCGCCCTCTTCACGCCCGATGCCGGTTACGTGATGCTGGCCTCGATCCTGATCGTGGGCACGACCATACCGCTCTTCTTCCTCGCCTCACGCAAACTCTAGGGCCTGCTTCCGGGTGGCGGGCATCTGTCCGCCACCCGGCTTGCTGGTTCAGACCAGCTTGCGGCCATAAAGGGCGGTCTCGACCAGCACGGTGTCGAGATATTCATCCAGCGTCGCGATGTGCCCGTCCTTCACCGTGAAGACGAAGCAATAAGTGTTGTTGTAGGGGCCAAAGCGGCCCTGTGCCTCGCCAGTGGCGAGTGCTGCCACGCGGTCGCCCTCGCCGATCAGTTCCTTCAGCTTCAGGCGGATCGGCGCCTCCAGGCGTTCCTGCAGGGGGCCGAAAAGCTTGGCCGCGATTTCTTCCATGCCATGGAACGTGCCCGACAGGTCGCCGGTGCCGATCAGCGTATAGACCATGTCCGGTGCCATCAGGGCGCTGGCCGTGGCGAGGTCTCCCTTGGCCAGATGGTCGAAGAAGCCCTGGATCACCGCTTTGCTGCTTTGGCTTGTCATCTTGTTTCTCCTCCCCGGGGAAGCGCCATCATCACCTGAAAAAGCGCTGCTGCGCGAGTCCCGCATGGTAACATCGGGCATAACCCACCTGCCCCGGAGGCCCCATGGCCCGCCTGCCCTATCTTGACCGCACCGACCTTGCCCCCGCCGACCAGGACTTGCTGGTGCGCGACATCAACCTGATGAAGGCGCTGGTCCACAGCCCCAATGGCGCCCGGGCCTTTGCCGGGCTGGGGGGCTGGATCCGCCATGGCAGCAGGCTTGATCCCCGGCTGCGGGAACTGGCGATCCTGCAGGTCGGCCATGTGGCCCGCGCGCCCTATGAATGGTCGCACCATGTGAAGATTGGCCGCGACGCCGGCGTTTCCGATGACGACATCCGCGCCATCGCCGAGGAGAGCGCCGGGCGGGTGAGCCCGCTTGAGCCGCTGGCCCGTCTGGTGCTGCTGGCCGCCCGCGAAATGACTGCAGGCCCGGCCATCACCGCCACGACCTTTGCGGCACTTGGCCAGCATCTGGATGCCGAACTGCTGACGGACCTGGTGATGACCATCGCCTTTTATGTGGGCGTGGTGCGCCTGCTGGCCAGCCTGGAGATCGACGTGGAGGCGGACTATGCGCCCTGGCTGGCCGCCTTCCCCTTGCCCGGGGAAGACACGCCAGCCTAGTCTTTAAAAAAACAGGAGGACGCCATGCCCTATGCCACCGGCCGCATCTTGCACGATGCCGATGCCCACATCATGGAAACGCCGGACTGGCTGCTGGACCATGCCGATGCCGCCACCCGGGCGCGTCTGCCCCGGCTGGACCTGGGCGCCGCCCCACCGGGCGCACGGGGCACCAAGGGGGGTGACGACGATAGCGTCATCGCCCGCCTGCGCCGCGATCATGCCGACCCCGCATACCGCGCCCGCGACGAGGCAGAGCTGATGCTGCGCAAGAACTGGAGCGCCACGGGCTCCTTCATTGCGGCCGACCGCCCCCGCGCCCTCGACCTGCTGGGCTTTGCCAGCCAGCTGGTGTTCAACACCTTTTCCAATGGCGAACTGTGCAAGGCGGAACGGGCCGGCGACCTTGCCCTGGTGCGCGGCATGGCCGAGGCGCACAACCGCGCCATGCTGGCCTTCTGCGCCGTGGACCGCCGCCTGATTCCCACCTGCTATGTGCCGCTGGGTGATTTTGCCATGGCGCGCGCCGTGGGGGCCGAGGCCATTCGGGGCGGGGCAGGCGCACTGCTGATTGCCTCCGCCTGCCCGCGCGGCCATTCGCCCAGCCATATCGCGCTGGATCCGGTGTGGGCCCAGGCCGAGGAAGCGGGCATCCCCATCGTCTTTCACGTGGGTGGCGGTGGCGCGCTGCTGGACCCCGCCTATTTCGAGAACGGTCTGCCCCGGGTAACCGACTTCCACGGCGGCGCCGAGAATTTCCGCTCGGTCGACTATATGGCCATTCCCACGCCCGTGATGCAGACCCTGGCCACCCTGATCATCGATGGCGTGCTGGAGCGCTTTCCCCGCCTGAAATGGGGCGTCATCGAACAGGGGGCCTCGTGGCTGCCCAGCTGGATGCGCTATCTCGACAGCGCCCATGCCGCCTTTGCCAAAAGCGAGGAGCGCCTGCGCAAGCTGAGCCTGCGGCCCAGCGACTATGTGCGCCGCCAGATCCGCGCCACCCCCTATCCGGCAGAAGACGTGCGCTGGATCATGGAACAGGCGGGGGAGGAGACCTGCCTGTTTTCTTCGGACTTCCCCCATGTGGAAGGGGGGCGCAACCCCCTTGGCCGCTTCGGCGCCTCACTTGCAGGGGCGCCGGAAGCCATGCTCGACCGTTTCTACCGCGCCAATTTCGAGGATTTGGTGGGGGCGGCGCGCATCGCAAGGCTTGCCGCCTGAGTCCTACCAGGTCTCGCCAAAAGGCCTGATCTCCACATTGAACGACCAGGCCGAACGGGGCTGGTGCACCACGCGCCAGACCTCGTCGGCAATGTCGGCCGGCTGGATGAAGAATTCCGTGGGCTTGCCGGCAAAGCGTTCCCGCGTCCAGGCCATGTCGATCACGGCATCGATGATGATATAGGCGACGTGCACGCCCTTTGGCCCCAGTTCGCGGGCAATGGCCTCGGCCAGGATACGCTGGGCCGCCTTGGTGGGGGCAAAACCGGCAAAGGCCGCCCGGCCGCGCTGGGCCGCGGTATTGCCCGTGGCAATGATCGCGCCATGCCCGGCGGCAATCATGGCTGGTGCCACGCGGCGGGCCAGGTGAAGCAGGGCCATGGTATTGACCTGGAAATTTGCCTGCAGCACCGCAGGGTCGATTTCCATGAAGTTCCCGAAGGCGCCGCCAACGGCATTATGAATAACGGCCGAGATGGGACCAAGCTCGTGCTCCACCGCGCTTACCGTGGCATCGAGGCTGGCCGCATCGGTCACGTCGCAAGGATAGGCGCGGGCGCCTGTAATCTCGGCCTCCAGCGCGCCCAGGCGTTCGGCATTGCGGGCCAGCATGGCCACACGCCAGCCGCCAGCAGCGAACCGGCGGGCCATGGCACCGCCCGTGCCCGGCCCCACGCCCGTGATCAGCACGACCGGCGCGCTGCTTTCCTCTTTCTGGCCCATGGCTCGTCCCCCTGGCATGCCTGCCTGTGGAGACGACTATAACAGGCGCCGCCCCCCTGTGCAGGCCAAAGTCCCCCGCCAGGGTTGCGGCGGACCAGGGGGCATCCGGCAGCAGCGGGGCCAGATTTGGGAACATCACCCATGGTTCCGCTACGGATTATGTTTATGTTGTACCGTGATCATCCGAACAAGCAGACTTCAACCGCAACGGGACTGGCGCATTGCAGGCCGATCATTCCCGTCCGTACAAAAACTTAATATAACAAAGTCTGCCTGATCGTTTATTGAACTGACATCCGCCGCCAAGGAAACATCAAATGACGCCTGACCAGATCCTTAAGCTGCCCTCGATGCCGGCTGCAAGCCCGAGCTATCCCATGGGTCCGTACCGCTTCATCAACCGCGAGTTCATGATCGTCACTTATGAGACCGATCCCGAGCTGCTGCGCATGGCCGTGCCGGAGCCGCTGGTTCCCAATACCGATTCGCATGTCCTCTACGAGTGGATCCGCATGCCCGACAGCTCCGGGTTTGGCGATTACACCGAGAGTGGCATCGTCATTCCGTGCACCTTCAATGGTGAGCCGGTCAACTACACCGCCCAGATGTATCTGGACGACGAGCCGCCGATCTCGGGCGGCCGCGAAATCTGGGGCTTCCCCAAGAAGTACGCCTTCCCGAAGCTGGAGACCTGCTCTGACACGCTGACGGGCACGCTGCACTATGCCGGCCAGATGGTTGCCATGGGCACCATGGGCTACAAGCACCAGGTGGCGCCGGGCGGTGTCGAGGCCCAGGCAAAGGGCATGACGCGCACGTCGGTCAACCTCAAGATCATCCCCGATGTCGATGGCAGCCAGAAGATCTGCCAGCTGGTCGCCTACAACCTCACGGACATCACCGTGAAGGGCGTCTGGATCTCGCCGGCCCGCCTGCATCTGGTGCCGCATGTGAATGCGCCCGTGGCCGACCTGCCGGTCAAGAAGATCATCGGTGGCAAGCACTTCATCAGTGATCTGACCCTGCCCCATGGCCGGGTGCTGTTCGATTACCTCAAAGAAGCCTGAGCGGCCGGGAGACACCTTCATGAAGAAGAGTGATGTCAAAGCGCTGCCCTCGATGCCGCTGCAGAGCCCGACCTATCCGCGTGGCCCTTATCGGTTCTCTCAGCGCCAGTACATGATCATCCACTACAAGACCGACCCGGCGGCCATCCGTGAAGCCCTGCCCGAACCCCTGGTTCCGGACGGCGACACGGTGGCGGTGCAGTGGCTGGACCTGCCCGATGGTGAAGGCTTTGGCGCCTATTCCGCCGCAGCCCAGGTCATCCCCTGCACGTTCAACGGCGAGAAGTGCAACTTCATCAGCCAGATGTATGTCGACAACACCCCGCCGCTGGCGGGTGGGCGCGAGATCTGGGGCTATCCGATGAAGTACGGTCAGGCCAAGCTTGGCGTGAACGGCGATACCCTGACGGGCACCCTGCATTATGCAACCCAGTCGGTTGCAAACGGCACGATGGTCTACAAGCATGACGCCTTCCGCAAGGACCACTCGGCCGAGATCGAGAGCCTGGCCCGGACGCAGGTCACGCTGAAGATGATCCCGGACATCGACGGCACGCCGGCGATTGCCCAGCTGGTGGCGATCAACTTCACGGACGTCGTGGTGCACGGCGCCTGGACGGGCCGCGCCCGTCTGGAGCTGATCCCCTCGGTCAACTGCCCGCTGGCCGACCTTCCGGTCCGCCATGTGGTGGGTGGCAACCATATGGTCACAGACATGACCCTGCCCTATGGCCGGGTCATCCACGACTATCTCGCCAAGTAAGGCCGGATCGCAGCAGCAGAACCCTGGCGGGCCCCTCATCCGGGTGGCCCGCCAGGGCATTTTCGCCAACGGGACAGCACGACCGGACAGGCGCGTGGTCTAAAGCCGATTGGAGCCATCATGGCCGACGCAAACGCGAGCGAAATCCTCCGCTTGAACGAGGAATTGTCCGAGTTGCAGATCATGCACGAAGCGCTGCTTGATCACAGTGACGCCATCGAGGAACAGCTGGGCGAGCAGAACGCCACGCTGGAGCGGCTTTCCACGCAGCTCTCGCACTATCTCTCGCCCCAGATCTATGACGCCCTGTTCACCGGCCGCAGCGTTGCCGAGATCTCGGCCTCACGAAAGAAGCTGACCGTCTTTTTCTGCGACATCGTCAATTTCACGTCGATCACAGAAAGCATGGAGCCTGAGGAACTCTCGGGCATGCTGAACAATTATCTCTCTGAGCTGACCATCATTGCGCTGGCCCATGGCGCCACCGTCGACAAGTACATTGGCGACTGCATCATGGCCTTCTTCGGCGATCCGGAGACGCTGGGCGACAAGCAGGACGCGCTTGCCTGTGTGCGCATGTCGATTGCCATGCAGAAGCGGATGGGTGAGCTGGCCAAAGTATGGAGCGAAAAGGGTGTCGATCAGCCCTTTCGCCTGCGCATCGGCGTCAACACCGGCTATTGCACCGTTGGCAACTTTGGCAGTTCCAGCCGCATGGACTACACAGCCATCGGAAGCCAGGTAAACATCGCCGCCCGCCTGCAGGGCAAGGCGGACATCGGGGGCATCCTCGTCTCGCATTCAACCTATTCGCTCGTCCGCGAGGCGTTTTCTTTGGTCGAGCGCGAGCCCCTGCAACTCAAGGGCATCGCCGGCAGTGTGCGTGCCTATGCGGTGCTCGACGCCGCTATCGGCGCCGATACACAGATCATGGTCGAACAGGGTGAGGGTTTCCGCATTGAAGCGGAACTGGGTCGGATGTCCGCTGACTCGCGTGAGCGGCTGGCAAATGTCGCCCGCGACCTGCTGGCCCGCATCGAGCAGGGCCAATAGTCCACAAAGCCTGGTGCAGAGGGGCCGCATGTACGGCCCCGTGTTGTGCAAAGGGGCCGCATGTACGGCCCCCGAGCACGATTCAGGCGATGGTCAGTTCCAGGTCGGGAAACAGGCGCTTCAGATTGGGAAGCGACTTTGACTGCCAGGGGATCAGGGTTGATCCGCGAACGGCCATGCCCGTACCGGCTGCCTTGCGCACCTCGATGGTGAATTTGGCCAGCAGGTTGATGCCAGAGCTGTTGAGGAACTCAAGGCTGGTGAGGTCGAGCACGATCTGCGCCGGCGCCTGGGCAAGAATGGCACCCATCATGTCCTGCACCGGGGCATAGGCCTCGGTCCCGGACAGACGCATGGTGCCCTCGTAATGGATGGTTGCGCCGTCGGCCCACACCCGGTAGTCGGCTGTCTTGATCTCCTGCATGCGCGTCACTTCCAGTTTAATCAGTCAAGCGGCAGGCGAACGCGGGTTGTAATGTCAAGGGTGCCGCTCGCCCCCTTGTCGCCAAATGTCCAGCCCATTTCTGCGCTGTAGTCGTTCATGAGCGTCAGGATGCCAAGGCCGGACCCCCCGCTCGAGCTGTTCTCGGCATTGGCCTCGATCCGCTCGATCATGAGGTCGCCGGGATCGCGCGAGGTCAGTTCTTCAAGCAGCGTCCCGAAATGGGCCGCCACCTCGACCGTCGCCTCGTTGTGCATCTCGAAGGCAAAGCCTGCTTCATCGACGCCGCCAGCGACCAGCACGGGTTCCCCGCCAGGCACGCGAAACTTGATGGCATTCTCGAGAAGCTCGTTGACGAGATAGCCGATGGCATGCCGCGCAGAGCGGGAATCCGCCCCTTGTGCAGCGGCGATATCGGCAAAGAACACCCCCAGAAAGTCGGCCGTCAGGCCTGCCTGGGGCCACTCCATGTGCTGGATCCCATCACAGAGACGGATGTGGAGGCTATCAGCCGCCGGCAGCGCTGCTTCGGGGTGACCAAAGGTCTGTGACATGGCCGCTACCTCTTCTTCACGATGACGAGGGTGATGTCGTCATGCACCTTCTGGGTACCGATATAGGCCTTGAGGTCGGCAAGCACGCCATCGCGCAGGGCATCGGCAGATTTGGCACCATGGCGCTGGATCGACTCGCAGAGCAGGTCCTGACCATAGAAGGCGCCGCTTTCATCCTCGGCCTCAGTAATACCATCCGTATAAAGCACAACTACCTCGCCGGAAGCGAGATCGATTATCCGTGTCGCCACAAAATCCTCGATCTCGTCCTCAAGACCGACGGGGAAGCCGAGGTCCATCGTGTCGATGCGCTCTACACTGCCGTCATTGCGCAGAACCAGAACTTCCTCGTGCTGGCCGGAAAGCGTGATGGTGTCGCCCGCGATGTCGAGGAAGGCGAGCGTCATGTGCTTGTCGGAACCGCTGCGGACAAGGTTCTTGGTGATCGCCCGGTTCAGCACGGTGAGGAAGCGCATGGGGTCGAGCACCCCCTGTTCCAAGAGCGCACGGGTGATCGACTGGACCATGAGCATGAAGACGCCACTCTCGAGGCCATGGCCCGTGACATCGCCAATGCCGATCTTGATGTGGCCGCCTGCCTGGATGACGTCGTAATAGTCGCCACCCACCTCATCGGCAGGCTCCATGTAACCGGCAACATCATAAGCAACCAGTGCGCCCACTTCGCCGGCACCGGGCAGTACCATCATCTGGATCTGCCGGGCAACGCCGATTTCCGTGGCAAGGCGGTTGTTCTCGCTCTCCAGCCTGGCGTTCAGGGAGAGAATCTGTGCGCTGGCCTCTTCAAGGGCGCGGGTACGCTGGTCAACAAGCGACTCAAGGTTCTCCGTGTGCTGCCGCATCTCCTCGGCCATGCTGTTAAAGGCAAGGCCCACCTCGCCCACCTCGTCACGCGCGCCCACAACCACCCGCGCGGAGTAGTCCTTGTCGCGCATGCGGCGTGCTGCTGCGGCCAGATCGCTGAGGCCCGCCGTGATTTTTCCGGAAACGCCAAACACCGCCAACAGCACGATAATCAAGCTGCCTACCAGACTGCCAATCTGCCAGCGGACGATGCGGCTGGTGGCAGCGTCGATCTTGTTCTGCGCAGAGACCAGCGGCGCATAGATTTCGCCAGCAGGAACAGCAAAGCCGAGCGTCAGATATTCCGAGCGGATCTTGCCAGCATCCCACAGGTTAACGCCCGAGAGACGATGCAGGGCAACGAGGTAGGGAACATCAACCCCATTTTCCTGGATCATGATGGTGGCAAAAATGGTTTTCCCGTCGGATGGCAAGGCCAGGCCAGCAACCCCGGCCTGTGTGCTTTCTGACAGTTTGCGGTTGAGGCCGGTTACACCCTGGCCGGCTGCGCTGCCAATCTTGAGGCCAAGGCGCGCTTCATTCTCGGACTTGACCGCA
This sequence comes from Acetobacteraceae bacterium, assembly GCA_947379865.1. Classification (GTDB taxonomy): domain Bacteria; phylum Pseudomonadota; class Alphaproteobacteria; order Zavarziniales; family Zavarziniaceae; genus CANCOY01. The sequence continues at coordinate 5,208 of CANCOY010000064.1, read as the reverse complement.
ATGACGTTGCTGTCGGACTGAGCGAGGAAGGCAAAACCGGTATCGGCCAGGCGCACGCCCTCGACAATCTCCGCCAGTTGCTCGAGCGTCACGTCGGCCGCCGTCATGCCGGCGACATCCTTGCGATCTGCCGTCCACAGGGGACGGAAGAAGCTGACAATCAGCTTGCCGGTGATGGCATCGATATAGGGAGCCGTTGCCGTGATGAAGCTGGTCTTGATGGGACGGCTCTCGGGATTCTTGATCCACTCCTGCCAGCCTTCATAGACGCCAGGGAAAAAGAAATCCCAGAAATTGGCGGCATTGTGACCTGGGTACAGCCTGTCGAAAGTCTGCGCCTGATCGGCATAGGGGGTGGTGCGCATGATCGGCAATGTCTTGGGGCCGACATAGTACATCTGCAGCTTGCCTGCGCCCCGCTCCATCATGCTGGGCGCCAGAATATCGAACGGCGCACTGGCATCGACGGTGCTGGCGGCCTTGGGCAGGGGAACGCCATTCTTGAGCAGGTAGCCCCAGACACTGGTAACCGACAGCGCCCCTGTCGCATTCTGCGCCCAGTCACCCTTGGTGTCGTAGATCAGCCTGGGGCTGAACTTGGGGTTGCCCACGAGCGACTTGCCAACACCTTGGGCAACCTTCGGGTTGTCGACCAGCGTCTGCATGGCGCCGGCAAGCATGTCGACCTCGGAGTGAATCCGCTCAAGCACCAGATCAAGGCGCAGGCCAGTGGTCTCGATGTAATTGACAACATACTCCCGGTTGGCGTTGGTCAGGCCACGCTCGATCTCCGCGCTCGCCTCGTTGGAGAGGCGATGCACATTGAGCATGCTGATGCTGGCGCCAACCAGCAGGTTGAACAGAACCGCAAGGACGACGACCAGAATGATCTTGGTGCGGAAGCTGCGGAGAAAGAAGGCGCCCCGGTGTTGGCCTTCGTCTGCGATTACACTTTCGCTCATAGCGGTTTTTGTCCTGAGGCAACCCAGATCGGCCAGCCTGCATAGCCCTTTGGATGCAAGGCCGCCGAGATGTGGTCATGAAAGCCCTTGCGGAAGCGGGCGATGAACTCTTCGCTGTCGCCACGCTCTACTGCCATGCGGTCGACATAGACACTTTCCCAGGCGGCGACGACATCGGCAAAATCCTGCGGGTCGCCGTCGAGATTGGTCACCATGAAGGATTCCATGCGGATGTCCTCCAGGCCGGTGTCCATCATCAGCCGACGGCTCTTGGGCCCCAGCTCGATGTCCATGCCGAAGTGCTCCCACAGACGGGCAACCTCGGTATAGCTCCACTGGATGCTGTCGGCCCGCGGCTCGCCCAGGCAATGCGAGTTCTTTTCATTGCTGATGTAGACACGCCCGCCAGGCCGGCAGATGCGGAACAGTTCCTTCAGGATCAGTTCCGGGCGGTCAAACACCTGCAGCGAATGACGGCAGGTGACGAAATCGAACCGGTCGTCCTCCAGCAGCAGGCTGGCGGCGTCGCCGTGCACATATTCAACGCGCCGCACGCCAAGTTCGGCAGCCACCTTGCGGGCATAGGCAAGGCTGCCCTGGGCATGGTCGACGGCCACAACTTCAGCCGGATCAAACGTCCGCGCGACAAGTGCTGCGAAATCGCCGATGCCACAACAGATGTCGGCAATGCGCATCTTTGGCTTCAGGCCATGGCGGGGCAGGATATCGCGCTCGTGCCGCCAGGTCATTTTGGTCTGGGTGCGCAGAATAGGAACGAAAGAGGTATCTTCAAGCACGCCCTGCCCGGGATAAAAGGCATCGTCGTATTGTTCCACCTCAACGCGCGGCGCAACGGATTTGAGCCGTTCAAAGCGGCGCGACGACCAGGCAATGACGCTGGTGGTGATGATGCGGATCGCAAGCTCGGGATTGTTCTCGCAGGCGATGGAAATCAGACGCGAGAGTTCCCGGAAGCCGCAGACATTTACCCGCAGCAGCTTCTTCACGTTCAGGAACATGGTGCCCCGAAGGCGCGCAGCGGCAGCCCCAAATGCCTCTGACATGGGGGCCAGGGCCGCCGTGTCCTGGGGCGTCATGACGCCAGCCAGCACGAATTCCTGATTGTTTTCGTCATAATGAAAGGCAAAGCCGCGCCCGGCACCCTGACCCGAGGGCCGCGCCGCCGTCTGCTCATGACGCCTACGGATAGTCTTTTCGGGCTCGGTCATGATGCAACCGCTTCAAGCTTGAGGTCGACGATGAGGTGCATGGCATTGCCATCCACAGGCGTGATGGCGATTTCGGCGCCGTATTCCACCGCCAGTTCCCAGAAACCAAGCCGGCGGTCGAGTTCGCCTTCGGCCAGCAGGGCCTTGTCCATCAAGGTGGCGCTGTCGCCACTCTTCAGGCTGTCCCGGGCGGCTGCGTAGAAGGCCTCGGCCGAAGGATCGCACGGCACGGAGAGGGCGATACGGTCGGTGGTGCCGTGGCGCTGCACGGCAAAGGCCACTGCGCCGTCAGGCGCGCGATAACAAAAAATAATTTCGAGTAATTCGTTGAGTACTGATGAAAACAGGTTTGAGTAACGCGGTGGATCCTGCCGTCCAATGCTGGCCATGCGCGCTACATAGGTGGCAATGCGATCGCAGTTGGACCAGTTGGCGGCAAACAGCCCTACGGGCATGTCCAGTCGGATGATGTCCTCGAACTGTGCATCAGCCATCGTTGACACATCCTTGTAACATGAGAAAGCGCTGCTTGCGTCAAATCGGTCCACGGATTGAATCGCAGGACGCCGCTAATTTGTCAGCAATGGTCTAATAGGCGCTTACGGTCCCGCAGGCAAACTGATTTACCGACTAGCCTGAAAAATTGCACCGATCAGGCCATGGCCGAATTTCGGCGACGCATGGCGCACTTAAATCGTTTTCAGCTAAATCAAGGACCAGAAAATAATCTGTCCGCGTCGGAATGACGCGATCTCCGACGGCGGAGGATCTCCACTGTTCACTGGCGCTTGCCCATGGCTCGGCGCGAGCCGAATGGAGATTGTAGGCTAGGACACGTTATGCTACGATTGTGTCAAATGAAACAGGGAGGAAAGCAACCATGAAATCCGGTCTGCGAGAGGCGGCATTTTCGGCTGCCCTGCTTATCATGCTCCTTGGTTCCGTGATGGCCCATGCGGGTACGGCCACTCCTGCGGCCCCGCCGCCCCCTGATTTTGGTGCCGACGAGGTCGACCCCGCCATGACCGATGACGGCGAGATGGGGGCAGGCGAACTGCTGCCCGGCGCTGGCAAGCATGTGAAGGGCAAGGGCGGCAGCGGCGACATGGCAGTGCGCTCTGGCAGTGGCTGTGAGGCGGTATTTGATCAGGCCACCAACAGCCGTCTCTACATCTGCACCACCGCCACCTCCGACGCCTGCACGGAGTTGACGGACGAAGCACTGCGCAATCGCCCGGGCGCCAAATTCCGCTGGTCCTGCCCAGCCCCCAACAAGACCGAGCCCTGAGAACGAGGGCCGACAGACCCATCCTTCAAGAGTGAGGAACCCCATGGCACAGAAGCAATCTCTTTGGCTTGTTGTTGCGTTCCTGCTTGTCAGCCCCGTAGTGGCTCAGGGGGGCCTGGCTCAGGAGGCGCAGGCCGCCGAGACCGAAGCACCTGCCGCCTTGCCGCCGTGGCTGTTGGACGACCCTGCGGATCCCGCGATGGCGGACGACGGCAGCGTCAAGGACGGCGATATGCGCGTTCGCTCAACCGGCCTGTGCCGGGCCGAGCATGACCCAAGCAGCAACAAGCGCATCTATGTCTGCGAGTACAGGGTGTCCGACGCCTGTGTCGAGGCCGGTGGATTGAACATCGCCCACACATCGCAAACCGGCGGCAAGACGCACCTGTACTATTGCCCGGCACCGAACCCCTGAGGCTGACCGCCAAGGCGACACAGGCCCGCGCGCCGGGCTTGTGTCCGTGCATGCCTGCCTACCCGCATGCCTTTACCCTGATGCAAGAGTGCGGGCGACCACTGCGGCCGGCAGAACCAATCTCAGCCATGTCCTGCCAGGCCATTTCGCCCAGCCGCAGCAACAAGCGCGTGTATTGGCTTCGGAGTTAACCCTCGGGTAAGTTTTATCTGCCTCAATGATTTCCGGTCCATGGTGTGACCCATGAAGGAAATCAGATGAGGATGACGCATGCTCCGTTCTCTTTTGCCTGCATGCTGATCATGGCCCTTGGCACAACCCATGGTGCGTCGGCTGGCACTGTCGAAGCCCCTGCCAAGGCAACTGTTGGCCACCTCGACAGTGGCGACATGGTCCTGCGCTCGGTCGGCGTGTGCCGGTCCGAATATGACCCACGCAGCAACAAGCGGGTCTATGCCTGCGAGTTCAAGACCTCTGACGCCTGCGTCAGGGTGGGCGCACGGGATATGCCCTTGAGCATGGCTGCGGGCGGCAGCCAGCGCCGTTACATCTGCCCGGCGCCGAACAGCTGAGGCCGTCCGACCCGGCGAAATAGGCCGGGCCGCGCGGCCTGTGCCTCCCGAACATCGGCAGTTCTGTTAACCATCAATCAAGGTTTCCCTGCCTCAATGATCTCCAGTCCATGACGCGACCGGTGAAGGAAATCGTATGAGGAAGCAGCGCTCTCTATTCAGTCTTGCAGCCATGCTGGTCATGGCGCTCGGCACCTCACATTCAATCTCGGCTGACGAGATTGCAGCGCCAGACACGGTGCAGCCCTGGCTTACGGAAGAATTTGATCCGGCCATGCGGGATGACGGCACCGTTGGTGACGGCGATATGCGCAAGCGTTCAACCGGGCTCTGCATCGCGCACTTCAGTCCCCGCGATAGCAAGCGATACTACAGCTGCGACTATCCGACGTCGGAGAGCTGTATCGACTCCCGCATGAATGAAGTCGCAAAAGTTGGGAATGAGCGCCGGTGGATCTGCCCGGGACCAAATCCCTCCTAGGCTCGCTTCCTCACAGGGGAGACTGCGGGGGCATCCCTAGCCAATATCAAACCCACCGCTGGCCTCGATATACTGCCCCGTGATCCAGCCGCCGTCGGGCGAGGCAAGGAACGCCACCACCGAGGCGATGTCGGCGGGCTCGCCAAAGCGGCCAAGGGCTGTCTTGGCGATTACGCTGGCCGACAGCGCAGGGTCGGCCCGGGCGGCGGCATTGATGTCGGTGGCGGTCCAGCCCGGCGCCACCGTGTTGGCGGTGATGCG
>CANCOY010000063.1 GCA_947379865.1 Acetobacteraceae bacterium | reverse complement strand
TGACGACCTCCGGGCCGGATTGTTCCGGCCCGGCGCCGGTCACCTGTGTGCCTGCCTTACGAGATCACGTAGGGAAGCAACGCAAGATGACGTGCCCGCTTGATCGCCTGGGCGAGTTCGCGCTGACGCTTCGCGGAAACTGCCGTGATGCGTGAGGGCACGATCTTGCCGCGCTCGGAGAGGAAGCGCTGAAGCAGCTTCACATCCATATAGTCGATCTTCGGAGCGTTCGGGCCCGAAAACGGACAGGTCTTGCGCCGACGAAAGAACGGACGACGGGCGCCACCGGCGCCACCACCACCGCCGCCGCCGGCACCGCCACCACCACCCATGCCACGCTCGCTCATGCCTCAACTCCCATGTCAGCGCCGTCGTCGTCGCGGTCACGGCGGTCACGATCGCGACCACCCTCAGGGCGACCACCTTCGCGGCGGGCACGCTCTTCACGGGCGGCCTTGACCTGCATCATGATCGACGGACCCTGGTTCAGTTCCTCAGCCCGGATGGTGAGAAAACGGATGATGTCCTCGTTGATCCGCTCCTGCCGCTCCATCTCGGCCACCGCAGCCCAGGGGGCGTCGATGTTGAGAAGGATGTAATGGCCCTTGCGGTTCTTCTTGATCCGGTAGGCGAGGTTGCGCAGGCCCCAATACTCGGTCTTGACGACCTGACCGCCGTTGTCGGCGATGATCTGGGCGAGGCTTGCAGAGATCTCTTCCGCCTGTTGGGCAGAGACATCCTGACGTGCAATGACGATATGTTCGTAATGTGGCATGGCCACCTGCTCTCCTTCTGGATCTTGATGGTCCGGCGCCCGGCCGGGATGGCGCGTGGCGGAATGGACCTAGCCGGCACTGCCGGCAAGGAGCGGGCCGGGACTATAGTCGAAATCGGGCGACTGGCAAGGGCGATGATCGCGGCGCCCGGGGCTGCTGCATTACCTTACCTTGACAGACACCGACCAGTGCGGGCATTGCTCCGCTGCGCCATCTGGGGGAGCCATCATGCGGGCATTCACGTTTCCGGGACAGGGGTCCCAGGCCGTTGGTATGGGCCAGGCGCTGGCGGAGGCATTTCCCGCGGCGCGACACGTGTTTCAGGAGATCGACGATGCCCTCTCGGAGAAGCTGTCAAAGCTGATCTTCGAGGGACCGGTCGAGGAGCTGACACTCACCCAGAACGCCCAGCCGGCCCTCATGGCTGTCAGTCTGGCGGCCCTGCGCGCCATCGAATCAGAGGGCAAGACGTCCCTGGGGGCCATTGCGGCCTATGTGGCGGGACACAGCCTTGGTGAATATTCTGCCCTGGCCGCTGCCGGAGCCCTGGGCGTTGCCGACACCGCGCGCCTGCTGCGTATTCGCGGCCTCGCCATGCAGAAGGCCGTTCCGGTCGGTGAGGGGGCCATGGCGGCCGTCCTCGGCCTTGATCTGGATACTGTCAACGCTGTGGTCGAGGAGGCCCGTGGCGCGGACGTGCTGGCGACGGCAAATGACAATGGCGTTGGCCAGGTGGTGATTTCTGGCACCAAGGCGGCCGTTGACCGGGCGATTGATCTGGCCAAGGCCAAGCATGGCAAGCGCGCCATGCTGCTGCCCGTCTCCGCCCCCTTTCACTGCCCCTTGATGCAGCCAGCCGCCGACGCCATGGCAGAGGCGCTGGAGGGAGCGATCATCGCGCCGCCCGCAGTGCCTCTCATCGCCAATGTCACGGCGGCGCCCACCAGCGATCCGGAAACCATTCGCCGTTTGCTGGTTGAACAGGTCACGGGGCTTGTTCGCTGGCGTGAAACCGTGCTGAAACTGGCGGAGCTTCAGGTTACGACTCTCGTCGAGGCCGGGGCCGGCAAGGTGCTGACCGGAATAGCAAAGCGTATCGTGCCGGACGCGGCGGCGGTTGTGGTCAATGCCCCGGCTGATGTCGAGGCGTTCCTCAAGACGCTCTGAGAAGGGACATCTCCATGTTCGATCTGACGGGCAGAACTGCCCTTGTCACCGGCGCCTCAGGCGGGATTGGTGGCGCCATTGCAAGTGCCCTGCACGCGCGCGGTGCCGCCGTGGTGCTGGCCGGCCGCAAGCAGGAGCCGCTTGATGCGCTCAAGGCTGTCCTCGGCGACCGTGCCCATGTGGTCGTCTCTGACCTTGCGGATCCGGCTGCTGCCGATGGCCTGGCTGCCGCTGCTGAGGCGGCGCTGGGGGGTGGAATCGACATTCTGGTGAACAACGCCGGCCTTACCCGTGACAACCTCTTCATCCGCATGAAGGATGACGAGTGGAACGAGGTGATCGCCGTGAACCTGACGGCGGGCTTTCGGCTGTCGCGTGCCGTTGTGCGGGGCATGATGAAGCGCCGCTTTGGCCGAATCGTTGGGATCACCTCCATCGTTGGGGTCACGGGAAATCCGGGACAGGCAAATTATGCGGCCTCGAAAGCCGGCATGATCGGCATGTCCAAGGCGCTTGCCGCTGAAGTGGCCTCGCGCGGCATCACGGTGAACTGCATTGCGCCGGGCTTCATCGCCACGCCCATGACAGACGCCTTGAACGACGCCCAGAGGGACGCCATCAGCGGCCGCGTACCGGCCGGACGATTGGGTACGTCTGAAGAAATTGCTGCCGCCACCGTTTATCTTGCCAGCAACGAGGCCGCCTATGTGACGGGCCAGACGCTGCATGTGAACGGCGGAATGGCCATGATCTAGTGTTGCTGTCCCCGGTTGGGGGCCACGATCTTGGGGTATCACCCCAGGCACCCGCTGGCGAAGGGCGGGAAAGTATGTTAGAGACCCGACCGTCTGACGGCGTTCGGGCATCGATTGACCCGGGGGCGCTCGCCTGCCGCGGGTCGCAAGGACGACGCTACGCGGAATTCCGCCGCGAAGCCATTTCCAGAGGAATCCGCAGCATGACTGACATTGCCGATCGCGTGAAGAAGATCGTCGTCGAGCATCTTGGCGTCGACGAGGACAAGGTGACCGAGACCGCCAGCTTCATCGACGATCTTGGCGCCGACAGCCTCGACACCGTCGAGCTTGTGATGGCCTTCGAGGAAGAGTTCGGGTGCGAGATCCCCGATGATGCAGCCGAGAAGATCCTGACGGTCAAGGATGCCATCGACTACATCAAGGACCACAGTTCCTGAGACTGATCCGATCAGCGGTCTGGCAGTCCGGCTTGTCCGGCTGCCTGCACGCCCCTTCGGTTCCGGCATGAGGCGTTTTGCATGAGACGTGTGGTCGTCACCGGCCTGGGTATGGTTTCGCCGCTTGGCTGCGGCGTTGAGATTACCTGGGAGCGCATTCTTGCCGGCAAGTCCGGCGCGCGTGCCATCACGAAGTTCAGGGTAGATGATCTGCCGACCAGGATTGCCGGGGGCGTTCCCCTTGGCGACGGGTCGGACGGCACATTCGACGCTGACCAGTGGGTTGACCCGAAGGAACAGCGCCGCGTTGATGATTTCATCATCTTCGCAATGGCTGCGGCCGAACAGGCCGTGACCGACGCTGGCTGGAAGCCGACCGACGAAGAAGAGCTGATCCGCACGGGTGTGATGATCGGCTCCGGCATCGGTGGCCTTCCCGGCATAGAGGAAGCGTCGATCATCCTTCACGAGAAGGGTCCACGTCGCATCAGCCCGTTCTTTATCCCCGGGCGCCTCATCAATCTGGCATCGGGCCAGGTTTCCATCCGCTATGGCTTCAAGGGCCCGAACCATGCGGTGGTCACCGCCTGTTCCACGGGTGCCCATGCCATTGGCGACGCGGCGCGGCTGATCATGCTGGATGACGCCGATGTCATGGTGGCTGGTGGTGCGGAGGCAGCCATCTCGCGCCTTGGCATGGCTGGCTTCTGCTCGGCCCGCGCCATGTCCACCGCCTATAACGACACCCCGGAACGGGGATCGCGGCCCTGGGACAAGGACCGTGATGGGTTTGTCATGGGCGAGGGCTCGGGCGTTGTCGTGCTCGAAGAACTTGAGCATGCCCGCAAGCGCGGCGCGAAAATCTATGCCGAGGTTGTCGGCTATGGCATGTCGGGTGATGCCTATCACATCACCGCACCGGCCGAAGACGGCAATGGCGGTTTCCGCTCGATGCAGGCCGCCCTCAAGCGGGCGCAACTGAATCCGTCGGACATCGACTATATCAACGCCCATGGCACATCGACGCCGCTGGGTGACGAGATTGAACTGGGCGCCGTGAAGCGCCTGTTCGGGAGTGCGACCGGCACGGTTTCGATGTCATCGACAAAGTCTTCGGTCGGCCATCTGCTTGGTGCGGCGGGAGCGGTTGAAGCGATTTTCTCGATCCTGGCCATGCGTGACCAGGTGGCACCGCCCACCCTCAATCTGGAAAACCCCTCCGACAGTTGCACCGGCATCGATCTGGTTCCCCTGCAGCCCCGGCAGCGCAAGATCAATGCGATCCTGTCGAACTCGTTCGGGTTCGGGGGCACCAACGCCTCGCTGGTTCTCGTCCGCGCGCCCTAGGGGATGCGCTGGCGCCTTGCCCTGGCGGCGATCCCGGTCCTCATCGGAATCGCCGCCGGTGCAGCCTTTCTCTGGCTGGACCAGAGTTACCGGGCGCCCGGCCCGGCACCTGCCGACATCATTGTGGAGATCCCCCGCGGCGAGGGCGTGCGTGCCATCAGCCGCCGCCTGGCTGAAGCGGGGGTGATTGCCCAACCGCCCCTTGTCTTTGCTGTCTCGCTGCGCCTGTTTGGCGGCGATCGCCCACTGCGGGCGGGTGAATATGCCTTTCCCGCCGCACTTTCCATGGCTGAGGTTGTGGCTCAACTTCAGGAAGGCCGGGTGCTGGTGCGCCGCCTGACGGTGCCCGAAGGCCTGACTGTTGCCCAGGTCCTGCAACTTGTTGCGGCCGAACCCGCCCTGAGCGGCGAGTTGCCGCCGGCACCCCCCGAGGGACGCCTGCTGCCTGAGACCTATGGTTTTGCGCGGGGTGATACGCGCACGGCCCTTGTGGAACGCATGTCGGATGCCATGACACGCACGCTGGACGAGGTGATGCCAAGCCTGGCACCGGGCCTGCCCTATCAGACCAGCGACGAGGTCCTGACGCTGGCCTCCATCGTCGAAAAGGAAACGGGCATCGCCGCCGAGCGGCCGCATATCGCCGGGGCCTTCGTCAACCGCCTGCGGCTGGGCATGCGCCTGCAATCCGATCCGACGGTCATCTATGGCCTGACACAGGGGCGAGGGCCGCTGGACCGCAGCCTCACACGGGCCGATCTGGAGCGGTCAACGCCGTTCAACACCTATGTCATCCCGGGCCTGCCAGCCACGCCCATTGCCAATCCAGGGCGGGCCGCCATCGAGGCTGTGCTGCAGCCGCTCTCCACGGATGACCTCTATTTCGTGGCCGATGGAACCGGTGGCCATGCCTTTGCCCGCACCCTTGCGGAGCATAACGCCAATGTCCGGCGCTGGCTGGAAGGCCGCCGTCAGGGAAGCCTGGCACCTGCATCTGGCCCCTGAGACGGGGGACTGGTGTCTGCCACTCTTGCCCGCCACCTCTGCCGCCCCTAGTATTCAATCCTCAGTTCACCCCCCATATCTATTGGATCAAACATGAGCCTTGCCAGCATGACAGGCTATGCACGCGCTGCCGGGGCCACTGGTGCGGTTGGATGGACGTGGGAGGTACGCAGCGTCAACGGCCGTTCCCTGGACCTGCGCCTGCGCCTGCCCTCAGGCCAGGACGCACTGGAGTCCCTGGTCCGCACAGAGGCCTCGCGTCGCCTCAAGCGCGGCAATGTCACCATTTCCCTGAACACAGCAAAAACGGCGCTCACCAGTGCCTTTCGCGTCAATCGTGATGTGCTGAACCAGGTGCTGGCGCTGGCTGCCGAACTGGCAAATGCGCCGGGCGTCACCAATGCGCGTGCCCATGGCCTGCTTGCCCTGCCGGGGGTGATCGAACGCGCCGAGCCGGAAGAGGCCGAGGCCCTGGTGGCCGCGCGCGACGTGGAGATCCGGGCCGGCCTTCTGGCGGCGCTTGATGATCTGGTGGTTGCACGCCTGGCTGAAGGGGCACGCCTTGCCGAGGTGCTGGTGGCGCACATCGATGAGATCGAGGCTCTTGTGGAGGCAGCGGGTACCCTTGCAGCAACCCAGCCAGCGGCACTGCGGACCCGTCTTGAAGCCCAGGTAAACAGCCTTGTTGCGGCGGCACCCGCCCTCAGCCCAGAGCGCCTCGCCCAGGAAGTTGCGCTCATCATCGCCAAGGCCGATGTGCGTGAAGAACTTGATCGGTTGACGGCCCATGTTGCCGCCGCCCGTGACCTGCTGGCCCAGGGGGTGGAGGTGGGACGGAAACTTGATTTCCTGGCCCAGGAATTCAACCGTGAGGCCAATACACTCTGCTCCAAGTCGGCGGATGTGCAGTTGACCCGGATTGGCCTTGATCTGAAGGCCACCATCGATCGCCTGCGCGAGCAGGTCCAGAACGTGGAATAGTGCGATGCCGAATGCCTCCTCGACCCGGCTCCCTGTCAGGATCGATCGCCGCGGCCTGATGTTCGTGCTGTCCTCGCCCTCTGGCGCGGGCAAGACCACCATCTCCCGTGCGCTTCTTGAACGCGAGCCCGAGCTGGTCATGTCGGTATCGGCAACGACGCGGCCCCGCCGGCCCGGCGAGGTGGACGGGCAGGATTATTTTTTCGTCGACCCGCAGAATTTCAACGAGATGATCAACCGGCGTGAACTGCTGGAGCATGCCAAGGTCTTTGGCAATTACTATGGCACGCCCAGTCGCCCGGTGGAGCAGGCGCTGGCCGCAGGCAAGGATGTGCTGTTCGACATCGACTGGCAGGGCACCCAGCAGATTGCCCAGAACGCCCGCGACGACCTTGTGAGCATTTTCATCCTGCCTCCGTCCGTCGCCGAACTTGAACGCAGGCTAAACCGCCGCGCTTCGGATCCGGCTGATGTTGTGGCGGCGCGCATGGCCAAGGCGTCGGAAGAGATCAGCCACTGGGCCGAATATGATTACATCGTGCTCAACGACAACCTTGAGGCCAGCCTTGCGGGGATCTCCGCCATTCTTGCGGCCGAGCGCCTGAAGCGGACCCGGCAGACGGGCCTTGTCGATTTCGTCAAACGCCTCCGCGACGGCCAGTAGCCGTCTAGGTGCGGGCGGCAAGGGCCCGGGCCAGCGCGCAGAACGCGGCAACGGGCAGGTCTTCCGGCCGGGCGGTTGGCTCGATCCCGGCAGTTGCCAGCAGGGTATCCGGATCGCCCAGGCTGCGCAGGCTGGCCCTCAGCATCTTGCGCCGCTGGTTGAAGGCCGCCGCCGTTACCTGCTCAAGCGCCTCAAGGGGGGCTTCGGCCACCGGCCGGTCCAATGGCGTGATCGAAACGATGGTTGAGGTCACCTTTGGCGGTGGCACAAAGGCCTTGGGGCTGACATCAAACAACAGGCGCGGCCGGGCCCGCCACTGGGTCAGGATCGAGAGGCGCCCGTAATCCGGGTCGCTTGGCCGGGCCACAAGCCGCAGCGCCACTTCCCGCTGGAACATCAGGGTCAGGCTTGCCCACCAGGGCGGCCAGACGGGCAGACGCAGCCATTTGATCAGCAGGGCCGTACCCACATTATAGGGCAGGTTGGCCACTACCTTTACCGGAAGGCCACTGGTGCCAAAGAGGGCCAGTTCGTCCATTTCCAGGGCGTCGGCAGGAATGACCTCAAGCCGGTTCGCAAAAGCTGCCGCCACATCGGCCAGGGCTGCCAGACATCTTTCATCCCGCTCTACGGCAACCACACGCGAGGCGCCTTCGGCAAGCAGCGCACGGGTCAGCCCACCGGGGCCGGGGCCAACCTCATAGACGGTGCAACCGGCAAGGTCCCCCGCCGCACGGGCGATCCGGCCCGTGAGATTGAGGTCGAGCAGGAAGTTCTGGCCAAGCGATTTGCGCGCGCCAAGACCATAAGTGGCAATGACTTCGCGCAGGGGCGGCAGGCTATCTGGAGTGGAAGACATGGCGTGGTTCAACCCGGTGGGACGGCGCGCGCCGCCGCCATCTGTGTTGCCATGTGCAGTGCTGCCAGGGTGCTGTCAGGTCTGGCACGGCCCGTCCCGGCAATATCAAACGCGGTGCCATGATCTGGCGAGGTGCGGACAAAGGGCAGGCCAATGGTGATGTTGACCCCCTTGTGGAAGTCGATGGTCTTGAGCGGGATCAGGGCCTGGTCATGGTACATGCACAGGGCCGCGTCATAGCGCTCTCTGGCTTCGGCATGGAAAAGACTGTCCGCCGGATGTGGACCTGTCACGGCCATGCCCTCTGCCTGCAATTCGCCGATGGCCGGCGCGATGATATCGATCTCCTCCCGCCCCATCGAGCCGGCCTCGCCGGCATGGGGGTTGAGGCCAGCCACCGCGATGCGGGGGGCCGCAATGCCAAAATCGCGCCGCAACGCAGTTGCAAGGATCCGGGCGGTGCCAGTGATCCCACGGGCGGAAAGATGCCGTGGCACGTCGGCCAGGGATATGTGCACGGTTACAGGAACAACCCGCAGGCCCGCCACGGCAAGCAGCATGACAGGCACGGCGCCGCCCCCTGCCAGATGGCCAAGAAATTCGGTATGCCCGGGAAAGCCAAACCCTGCCGTCTGAAGGACGTGCTTGTTGATCGGCATGGTAACCAGACCGCCTACCGAACCGTCACGGGCAAGGCGCACGGCCCGCTCGATGGCTTCGATGACCATGGGGGCGTTTGCCGCCTCGGGCTTGCCGGGGACGCCTGTTATCGTTCCGGCCAGCGGCAGGACGGGGAGATGGTGGGGAAAGACCCGCTCAGCCTCGGCGGCGGTCGCAACCCGCGCCACGCTCACGTCCCAGCCAAGTGTCCGGGCCAGGCGCTCAAGATGATCGGGGTCTGCCAGGGCAACAAAGGGCGGGGTCCCGGCGGCGCGGTCGCGCCAGGCGGCCAGAATAAGCTCAGGCCCGATGCCGGCCGGTTCGCCCAGTGTGACCGCCAGAATGCCGCGTGGCAAAACGGTCATCGCGTCTCGATGGTCGCGTCGCGGCGCAGGTCGCGCAGATAACGGCGCGCCAACATGTTCAGCTGCGCCTGCTCCAACTGATCGGTGATCGTCTCGCGCGAGGGACCGAAGGTACTCGGGTTCTCACGGGTGCAGACAACAACGATCTGGTAGCTGTTGCCGCTTTTGGCAGGCGCCGCCGCCTGGCCCGCAGCAAGTGGCTCGATGATGTTGCGAAAGGCGCCCTGCACGTCGGCCAGGGTCACTTTGCCCGGCTCATCCTTGGCGCTGGCGCCATGGCGCCTGGCGACGCTTTCCAGGTCCCCGCAGCCACGAACCTCGGCCACGGTCTTTTTTGCTTCAGCCAGGGCGGCGTCGATCGCTGCCTGATCCTGTGGTGCCGCAATGGGCACGACGATCTGTTTCAGATCCAGCTTGACCAGGGTTGGGTCGAACCCGGACACCTGACGCTTGTCGCGCAGACCAATAATGTAATAGCCACCGCCAGCCCGGATCGGGTCCGAAACCGTAGAGGTCTGCATACGGCTGACGGCCTTCTCGACATCCTCAGGCAACTGACCCTGCCCAACCCAGCCAAGATCGCCGCCGGTCGCCGCCGTTGTCGCCTGGGAGTACTGGCGGGCAAGCAGCCGGAAGGGTGATCCGCCACGCACTTCCTTGACGATGTTCTCGGCCTGGCTCTTGACCTGCGGCTCGTCCACCGAGGTGTCGACGGGCAGGAAGATTTCGGAAATCAGGACTTCCGGCTGACCGATGCTGGCCTTGGCACGGTTGATGGCCTCGTCGATGCTTTCCTGACCAACGGCAAGGCGCGGTCCCAATTCCTTGCCAACCAGCTTCTGCCAGGCAAGCTGGGTACGGATTTGCTGTTCCATGGTCGTGCGGGCAACACCTGCCTGGGCCAGAAAGCCATCGAACTGGTCAGGCGGGATGTTGTTGCCCTCGGCGATGCGGCCGATGGCGTCAGAGACTTCCTGGTCCGGGACCTCGACACCCTTCGACTTGGCGGCCTGCATCTGCAGGGTCTCGTCAACCAGTCCGCGCAGGACCGATTCCCGCGCGCGGGCGCGCTGGTCTTCGGTGTTGGGCGCGCCAGACGAGACCAGCGCAAGGGTAACGCGCTGCTCAAGGTCATAGGCGGAGATGATTTCGTCGTTCACGACGGCGGCAATGTGCTGAGAATCCTGCGCCCTGGCTGGTGCGGTCAGCCCAGTGCTGAGCAAAAGGCAGATGGCCGTGGGGCGAGCGAGCGCAATGAGGCGGCGGGCAAGGATTGTCATGACGGTATCTCGATCAGCTCGGGGTGTTCGCACGGTTGCAGATACGGCTGATGTGTCTGCAGAGAGATTCCCAAGTGCCCATGGCATAGCATAATCCCTTGCTCCTGACTTCGAAAGGGAAGCATGGGTCAACCGAGATTCAGCAACTGGATGACGAAGTTGATGGACGTCGAGGGCGCGATATCGCGGTCCCGCGTAAAGCGTTCATTGAACAGCAACGAGGCGATCAGGCATTCGTCACGATAGGACAAGGCCGCGCCCTGCGAGATGGTATTCCCGCCAGACAGAAGATTGCGCCGGATGGTGCCGGAAACGGACCAGTATTCATCAAGCCTGACGGCAGTGCTGGAATAGATTTCCTCGCGATCGGGCAGGGATGCGTCTGTCAGGTCGCCGGTCGCCTTCAGATAGCCGATATTGAACTTGACCCGGCTCGGCCCAAGCGAGGCGACGATCTCGTTCTCCTTGAGGGAGAGATCGTCCACGCCGAGACGGAAGCGCTGGGTGATATCAAGGTAGTTGGTCGGCAGCAGGTCCAGGCGCCCGACATAGTCGGACCGTGTGCCCGAAAGGCCGGTCTGAGTGGCAAAGCCATAATCCGGCTTCAGGCGAAAGACCTCGCCGAACATGAAACTGCCGGACCCGCCACCGTTTGCATACACGCCCATTCGCATGCCTGCCATGGCGCGCGGGCCGCTCTCGACCCGGTCAAGGCCGGCATAGCGATTGGACTGCAGCAGGCTGCTCGTATTGAACGCCACGGCCGTGCTGTCCTCGTTCGGGATGCCTACCGGATTGCCGCCATAGGGGCTCACGGTAACCGAGGCGAGTGGTTCAATGGTCTGGCGCCAGGTGCCCATGGAGCGGACGAACGGCAGGCGCCATTCAAGCGAGGCTTCCGGCAGGAAGCGGCCTGCCAGATTGTTCGGGCCGGCGCCGTTCGTATCCACGATCCCGTCAGTTGAATAGCCATCGCCCATCAGGCTCAGGCTGAGGGTGTAGATTTCGCCAAGCCGGCTCACAAAGGGACGCTGCCACTCGCTTCGCAGCGACATGCGCCGCGACGAAACACCTTCTTCGCGGTTCAGCACAAGAGCGTCGGCATTCACAAAAAGCCGGCCGCCGAGTGCATCGGGGCGGCCAACAAAATTATACGTTGTCCACGGAGCAACCAGTGGCGTTGCCCGTGAATCATCCGTGGCACGAAGGCTCTGAAACCAATAGGCGTTCACGGTCAGATAGGAATCGCCAAGGAAACTTTCAGCAAAGACTTGCGAGCGCAGACGGTCAAAAGACTGGAAACTGTAGCGCTGAAGGTAGGTTTCGTCTGACGCGCGCTGCAGCGAGAAGCCCCAGCGCGAGTTGCTGCCAATGTCGAAATGCCCATCACCAAAGAGATGTCCCCGCCAGCCCTCGCGTGATGTCGTCCCGGTGTTTGAATCATAGAGATCGGCATAAGTGATGCTGCCGCTCAGTTCATAGCCGCCGCGGTCCGTAAGGGCCCTATAGTCTCCCTTCAGGACCATACCCTGCTTTGAGGTTATGATCGGCGTGATCGTAAGATCTCGCTCTGGAGAGATGGCCCAGTAATAAGGCGTGCTGACGCGCGTCCCCAACTCGGTCGAGTTTCCGATCGCCGGCATCATGAAGCCGGATTTGCGCTTCACCGTGGGATCTGGATGCGACAGATAAGGTGAGTAGAGAACGGGGACGCCATAAAACTCGACAAAGGCGTCCTGATACTGGATCTCCTTTGCCACCTGGTCATGCACCACCCGATAGGCCTTGATCTGCCAGAGCGGGGCCTGCGCAGGATCGTCCTTGCACAGGTTACAGGGGCTGTAGACGGCGCGTTCAAGGGTTGTCGTCTCACCGCCTTCGCGCACACCCTGGCGGCCGGCCATTCGGGCATTGTCAATCATGAGGACGCGGATCGAGTTGATGACCCCGGCCTTCATCTCGTCCGTCAGTTTCATGTAGGTGGCAAACAGCACGGTGCCATCAGGTTCAAGCAGGCTTACGTTGCCAGTGGCGACAACGGTCTGATTGCGCTCGTTGTAATGAACCTCGTCCGCCAGCAGGACGCGGTTCTCCTGGGCGATCTCGACATGGCCCCGCGCGACGACCCCTCCGGTATTCTGATCATAGGCAACATCGTCCGCCGTGATCAGCACGGGCTTTTTCTCGTCGGTATTGCCTGGCAGGGTGGCCGGACCAGCCCAGGCGGCCCCAAGGCCCCCGCTCAGGGCAAGGCCGACACCAAGTGTGCCAGCCCAGCGCGCGCGCCGTGTGTTCTTTTTTTCCTTGCGGCGCCGAGGAAGCATGTTCAACCGTCCTCAAGATGGAAGAGGGTGGCAAGAGCCAGTAGCGTCGCTGCTGTCGCAGGCGCCCAGGCGGCAAGCACGGGTGGGACGCTGCCCGCCAGACCAAGCGCCTGGGAAAGATCGACGGCTATGTAGAGCAAGAAGCCGGCGAGCACACCGAAACCAACAAGCAGCATGATCCCCCCCCGCCGGGTCAGGCGCAGCGAAACCGTTGCCGCCAGCAGCACCATGGCGCAAAGCAGCAGCGGACTTGCCAGCAGGCCTTGCCAATGCAGCCGGTGCTTCAGGCCCGAGAAGCCAGCGGCGTCCAGCATGGCAATGAAATGCGGCAGGCTCCAGAACGAAAGCGTCTCCGGCGAGGAAAAGCTTTCCTGGATCTGGGCAAGGGTCAGGTCGGTCTTGAGGGTGTAGGTCTTGAAAAACTCTGGCGGCTGTCCCGGGGCCGAGTACCAGGCGTTGGTCAACTGCCATCTTCCTGGCTCCAGAGAGGCGCGCGCGGCATCAACGCGGCCACTGAAGTGGTCCTCGCCCTCGAAATTGAAGATCGTCACATCAGCCAGATTGATGCCTTCACTACTGACCCGCAGGGCATGGATGACGGACTGGCCTT
This sequence comes from Acetobacteraceae bacterium, assembly GCA_947379865.1. Lineage (GTDB taxonomy): Bacteria > Pseudomonadota > Alphaproteobacteria > Zavarziniales > Zavarziniaceae > CANCOY01. Next base: position 9,910 of record CANCOY010000063.1, on the reverse strand, counting down.
TTTCGCTGACCTGCCGCAGCCAAAGGCCCGAACTTGATACCGCAAGCATGCTGGCGCGGCCAGACAGATGCTTTGCTTCAAGGGTCTGATAGCGGGCCATCAACGAAGCGGCGAGTGGATTGAAAACGGTAATCGCCACTATTCCGGTCAGCAGCGCGGCCACCACCGCCGGGGACAAAAACTGCCAGACGGAAACCCCGGCCGCCCGGGCAACCACCAGTTCGTTGCTGCGCGTCAGCCGGGCAAAGGTCCAGATGCCGGAGAACAGGCAGGCAAAGGGCAGGGCTTTTTCCGCCAGCATGGGCAGCTTCAGCAGGGACATGCCGAACAGCACCGCGAAAGGGGCATCTTCCAGACGCGAGGCGCGGCGCAGCAATTCCATGAGGTCGACGAAATAGACCACCGCCAGAATGCCAGCCAGCACGATGCCAAGACTGATCAGGAACTGCAGCCCGAGATAGCGCGTCAGTGTGAACGAGACACCCTGCCTCATGACGCGACCGCCAACGGCTGATCCGGCTCCACAAGGGGGGTGATGCGATCCCGCATGAGCAACCAGAGAGCGACCGCACAGCCACCAAAAACATAAAGATACAACAAGGGGATCAGCAGGGGAGCCGACACGGCAACACTGGCCAGGCCAATTTCACCAAGACGATAGAGAATGCCAACAACCGCCGTCACCAGAATGCGCTTGCCCTGGCCACGCCTGTTGAATTCCCCGGACACGGCGCCAACCAGTCCGATCAGGGTGAGTGCAATGGCGTAAAAGGGTGTTGTCAGGCGGCGGTGCCCCTCAACCTGCAGTCGATCAATGTTGCGCAGATCGTCCTTTGATGTTCCGGGCTGGAAGAGTTCCGTCAGGAAACGTTCGCTTGGCTCAATCCAATGGTCGCCTTCGGGCTTGGCAAAATCGCCCAGGTCGATCGTGTAGCGCTCGAAATAGAGCAGCGAAAGACGCCCCGTAACACGATCAACCTCCTGGCGGTTGCCGTTAAGCAGGACAAATCGCGGGGCATCGTCGCCGCGTACCAGGGCGCCGCGTTCCGCCAGCATGGTTACGGGCTTTGCCGGATCGCGGCTGTCGTGCACGAGAATACCTTCCAGTTCGCCGTCCGGGCGCCTGGAGCGCACGTAGACGGTCAGTCCCGTGACTGGATTGTTGAACTCACTTTCCTGGATCAGCACGGACGCATAATTCGAGCGGATCTCGTAGACCTCTGCCTTGAAGGTGCGCAGGGCAAGCGGTGTGACATAAAGGTTCAGCCCCATGACGATGATGGCGGCAACGCCTGCGACAATCAGGGCTGGCTTTGCCAGGGCCTGCTGGTCCATGCCGGCGGCGGACATCACGACCAGCTCGCTGTCGTTCGACAGTCGGTTGAAGACCACAAGCACGGTGCAGAACAGCGCCAAGGGCACAATCAGGGCCAGCGACCCCGGCAGCAGCAGTGCCGTCAGTTCGGTGAACGTCGCGATCGACAGGCCACGATTGACGATCATGTCCACAAGGCGCAGCGACTGGCTGAGCAGGATGATCCCGGTCAGGGCCAGTGACAGGAAAACCAGTGGCCCGACAAGCTGTCGAATCAGATAACGGGAAATCTGCGTCATTGCGGGATCATAGCGGCAGCCTCGCCGGCCTGACAGCCGGAGTGCTGGCCTCGACAGCCATCAACTCAGCCAGTACGGCACAAACGGCGATTGTCAGCAGCCCTGCAAACACGGCGTCCGACAAGAAGTGGCCGCCGCCGGCAACCCGCAGGACCCCCATGAACATGCCCATGCCGAGCGCCGCTGCAACCACAACACGCCGCCGCCGCCCCGGCACTGAGGCAAAGGCAAAAGAGAGCCACCAGAAGCCGAGCGAGACCTCCCCCGACACGAACGAGCAGTTACGCGGGCATTGGTCGGAAAGGCTGAGTGCCGGGGTAAAGGTGCGGGTGCCGCCAAACTCGGTCACCTGCGACGGCCGGGCGCGGCCCCAGTGATCCTTGAGTACGACATTGGCCAGCAGGCCCGGTCCCACAAGCAGGCAGACAAGGACGTAGATCACGCGGCGCGGCGCAAGATCGAGCAGCCCGGTGCGCGCCAGCAGATCGCCCGCCCGCCCGATCATGCGATGCACCCAGGCCCCCGGGGCGCCGCCACTGTCCTGGAGCCAGATCATCGGAGCAGAAAAGGGGTTGAGACGCCTGCTTTTCAGCACAAGACCAAGCCACAGGACCAGCGCCACAATCCCTGCCGCCCAGGCCAAGGACATGTGCAGCCGGCGCACGCCGTCGACCCAGCCGAGGCGCGAGAGCGCAAAGCCTTCGCCCGCCGTGTAGAACAGGCGCGTTGTCGCCAGATCTATCTGCGGGAACAGCGTGAAGATCAGGATCGAGGCAATAATGCCCAGAAGGAGCGTGCGGTAGAGTGCGGCCATCGCCAATCAATACCCTGCAAAGCCGTGCACGAGCCAGAGCTTATAGGTCCCCCGTGGATCACCATCTGAACGGGTGGTGACCGTGCCAAGGTCCACCAGATCGCTGCCATAGCGGGCAAATTCGCGCTGGTTGCGCGAGCGCGTGACGATGATCAGGTCGCGGCCCTTGTCGCCCTCCAGCCCCGAGAACAGGTCAAAATGGTCATGTGTGCCACGGCCCGGATTCCATTTCCGAAAGGCAAGGCCATCCGGGGCAAGGCCATACATCAGTTGAACGAGGTATTCGCGTTCATTGGCCACAACCAGGGCGTCGGGATAGGTGGCGCGCGCCTGTGCCACGGCTGCCACCAGCTGGTCCCAGCCGCGCAGGGCCTTGAACGGGTCCCTGCTGCTGGAAGGCTCCACGCCCGGCACCGCGCCCAGGCCGACCACCACCAGGAACCCCATGCCGATGACAGCCTGCACCGCCACGATGGCGCCCATCCAGATCTGGCGCCGGCCTTCAACCAGCCAGCCCACGGCCAGAATGGTGGCGGCGACATAGGCGGTGGCGGCCCAGTTGGCATGTGCCCGCGACAGGAACGCCTGGCCCAGCATCAACGCCAGCACCGGCACGCTGAAGGCAATCAGAAAGCGGGTGGCCGGCCGTCTGTCTGGTGGTTTGCCACCCAGGCTGAACAGTTTCCAGCCAAAGGCGAGCAACAGGAACGGTCCAAAGACGGCCACCTGGCTGAGGGCGAATTCGCCCAGTTCGCCTGGATTGAAAAGGGGTCCGCCAAGGTTGGCATTGGCCGCCGTGTGGCCAAAGCTTGCCCAGTGGTGGCGGGCATTCCACAGCATGTTGGGCGCGAACAGCAAGGCCGCCGGGGGTAGTGCCCACAACCAGCGACCACCCCGGGCGCCTGCCCGGGCCGAGGGCTCCCACAGCAGGTAGATGAGCGCGCCAAGGGCAAAATAGGCCATGGCGTATTTTGCCATCAGGCCCGCGCCAAACGCCGTGCCCACCAGCACCCACCACATCGGCCGGCCGGTTGTCGTGGCGCGTTCGAAGCCGAACAGGGCCAGCGCCCACAGGGGCAGCAGCAGGGCATCGGTGGACATGATCATGGCCGAGAACCAGACGCCCGGCATGGTCGCAAAGGCAAGGCCGCTCCAGAACCCGGCCCGTGCCCCATAGAGCCGCGAGGCAAGGCGCCAGACCAGAAGGGCTGTGGCAACATGGGCCAGTGGCGCTGCCAGCCGCACCGCTGCCGGCCCATCGCCAAACAGCCCGCTGGTGACCGCAATCGCCCAGGCCACCAGCGGCGGCTTGGAGAAATAGCCAAAGTCGGGTGCCTGCGCCCAGACCCAGTATTGCGCTTCGTCGGACTGAAGACCGAGGGGCGAGATGACAAGGGCCGCGATGCGCAGCCCGGCCAGCAGCACAAGCAACAGCGGCAAAAGCCAAGGGGAGCCGACAAGCCCGGGTGCCGGGGAGGGGGAGGGGGAGGCAGAAGGGGAAGAGGAAGGGAGCCCAGCGTTCTCTGCAACCATGGTAAACGCCCCCACCCCTGCGCCCCCGGCATATATCATGCGGCGGGGGTGGGGCATAGGGCAGGATATATGGAAGGCCGGGTAAACGTGGGCGGGCACGGACCCTTGGACAGGCCACACACCGACCCTAAGATATGGGACGCAGACTTTTGCCCTTGTGGGAGAGACCCGATGAAGATCGCCTTTGCAGCACCGTCCATTCCCGGTAGCGGCGCCTATGTGGTGACGGCCCATGACGATGGGGCTCTCTCGCCTGCGGCCAAGGCGCTGGACGAGCGGACGGGCGGTGCCATTGTCCGCGCCATCAAGGCGGGCCGCTTCAAGGGCAGCCGTGGCCAGGTGCTTGAGGTGCTGGCACCGTCGGGCCTTGGCATCTCGCGCGCGCTGGTGGTGGGTCTTGGCAAGCCGGGCGACCTTGATCCGCTGGGCGCCCAGGCGGCCGGTGGTGCCGTGGTCGGGCGCCTGCTGACCAGCGGCGAGACGGCGGTAGCCTTTGCGGTTGATCATGTAGAGGGGGCCAGCCTGAGCCCGGCCGACATCGCGGCCAATGTGGCCTATGGCGCCCGCCTGCGCTCTTACCGCTTCGACAAGTACCACACCAAGAAGAAGCCCGAGGAACTTCCCAGCCTCGTCAAGTTCACCGTGGTCGTGGCGCGCGAGGCCGAGGCCCGCAAGGCCTTTGCCCCCCTCGACAAGATTGCCGATGGCATCTTCCTGACCCGCGACCTCGTGAGCGAGCCTGCGAACATCATCTATCCCGAGAGCCTCGCCAAGGAGGCCAAGGCCCTTGAGAAGCTGGGCGTGAAGGTGGAGATCCTGGGCGAGGCGCAGATGGCCAAGCTTGGCATGGGCGCCCTCCTGGGCGTCGGCCAGGGCAGCGCCCGCGACAGCCAGTTGCTGGTCATGCAGTGGAATGGCGCGCCGCGCTCCAAGGAAGGCCCGCTGGCCTTTGTGGGCAAGGGCGTGACGTTCGATACGGGTGGTATTTCCATCAAGCCGGCTGGCGGCATGGAAGATATGAAATGGGACATGGGCGGTGCCGGCACCGTCATTGGCCTGATGAAGGCGCTGGCAGGCCGCAAGGCCAAGTGCAACGTGGTCTGCGTTGCTGGCCTGGTGGAAAACATGCCCTCTGGCACGGCCCAGCGGCCGGGTGATGTGGTCACCTCCATGTCGGGCCAGACCATCGAGGTGCTGAACACCGATGCCGAGGGCCGCCTGGTGCTGGCGGATGCCCTCTGGTACACGCAGGGTCGCTTCAAGCCGCGCTTCATGATCGATCTGGCGACCCTGACGGGTGCCATCATCGTCAGCCTGGGCCATGAATACGCTGGCCTGTTCTCCAATGACGACACCCTGTCCGAGCGGTTGGCGGCAGCCGGCAAGGCCACGGGCGAGGGCGTGTGGCGCATGCCCATGGGCGATGCCTATGACAAGCAGATCAATTCCGACATCGCCGACATGCAGAACATCGGCGGCGACCGCGTGGCTGGTTCCATCACGGCGGCCCAGTTCCTGCAGCGCTTCGTGAACGGCGTGCCCTGGGTCCATCTCGACATCGCCGGCATGGCCTGGACCAAGAAGGACCAGGCCACGGTGCCCAAGGGGGGCACGGGCTATGGCGTGCGCCTGCTCGACCGGCTTGTTGCCGACCATTACGAGGGCTGAGGGGCACCGGCCCCGACTGCCTGAAAAGCGGAACCGCGCCCGTGGCCGCATATGCCTTCTATCATCTTCTGCAGATGCCCCTTGAACAGGCGCTGCCAAGGTTGATGGAGCGTGCGCTGGCTGCGGGCCACCGGGCCGTTATCCTGGCGGCCTCGGCCGAGCGGGTGGCGTCCCTCGACACCGCCTTGTGGACCTGGGATGCCGACAGCTTCCTGCCCCATGGCGCCGCAGCGGCTGATCCTGATGCGGCGCCTGATCCCGACGCCCATCGCCAGCCCATCTGGCTAAGCACCCGGCCGGGCAATCCCAATGGTGCCACGGTGCTGGTGCTGGTGGACGGCGTCGCCGCCACTGACCTTGATGGTTTCCAGCGCTGCCTCGACCTGTTCGATGGCACCGATGATGCCGCCGTTGCCGCCGCACGCGACCGCTGGCGCAGCGCCAAGGCCGCCGGCCATGAGGTGACCTATTGGGCCCAGAGCCCCGAAGGCCGCTGGGAACAGCGGGCCTGAACGCCTAGTGAGACCTGCGGACAAACAGTGGCCAAAGTGCTAGCCCAGCAAAGAAGCCGCCGATATGGGCGACCCAGGCCACTGGGGCGCCGCCAGTGCCCGGTGGGGCGCTGCTGCCGGTCAGCACGGTCATAGCCAACCACAGGCCGATGATCAGGAACAATTGGCGGCGGCCACTGCCGAATTGCCCCAATTCCCGCAGCAGCAGCAAGGCGCCGGCAAAGACACCGCTGATGGCGCCAGACGCACCGATCACCGGGTCTGGGCTGGCCGGGTCCATGGCCCAATGGGCAAAGGCCGCCGCAATCCCCGTCAGCAGATAGAAGGCCAACATGCGCCAGCCCCCCAGGCGGCGCTCCACCGCCGAGCCAAAGGCGGCAAGGCTGAGCATGTTCAGCCCAAGATGCGCCACCCCGCCGTGCAGGAACTGATAGGTCAGGGGCGCAACCAGCGCTGTCCAGCCTAGGCCTGGCATATCAGGCCCGGCGTCATCCGCCAGACTGCCGCCATAACGGGCCGGAACGAACCCCAGCGCCGTCACTAGCGTGGCGTCATCAGCTATGAAATAGCGGGCGGCATGCACGGCCACGTTCAGGCCGATGAGCTTTCCCACCATGGGAGGCAGGTTGAAGATGGGGGCATTGGCACCGGGATCAGCCGCGCCGCCGGTACCACGCCTGCCGCCGCCTTCTCCGCCGCTGCCCTCGCGGGGCGGCTCCTGGCTGGCGCGGAAGTGGGCGGGCAAGGCCCGGAGGATCATCTGGGAAAGCATGGCGGCAGATGATCACGTTGTCGCCGCGAAGGCGACCCCCCGTGCATGACGGCCTGTGCGCGACGGATATGGGGAAATGTGCAGCGATTGCGTGTTGCCCATGGCGCCCCCACAATAAGGCCTGCCTGATTCAAGCGGTTCATCAGCCTAGGAAGACGCCATGGCGCCTGCCGTAAATCCCCTTGTTGCCGCCGTCGAGGCGCCGCCCATTGCCGAGGCCTGGTCATGGGTTGAGGGGGTGACCTTTCCCGCTGACCGCCCCCTGATCGACGTGGCACAGGCGCTGCCCGGCTATGCCCCGGCCGCCTCCCTCGTCGATCATCTGGCAGAGGTGGTGCGGACGCCTGGCATTGGTGGCTATACGGCCATCGCCGGCTTGCCCGATCTGCGCGCAGCCTATGCGGGGCATCTGGCCTCCTCTTATGGCGGGGACATCACCGCCGGGGATGTGCTGATCTCGGCCGGTTGCAACCAGGCCTATTATCTGACCATGACCACTTTGGCCCGGGCGGGGGATTCCGTGATCCTGCCCAGCCCCTGGTATTTCAACCACAAGATGACCCTGGACATGCTGGGGATCGAGGCACGCCCCCTGATCTGCCGCGCAGAACACGGCCTGGTGCCCGACGTGGCCGAGGCGGAGGCGCTGATTGACCACAGCACCCGTGCCATTGTTCTGGTTACACCCAATAATCCCACCGGCGCCATCTATCCCCCCGCCACCATTGCCGCCTTTGCCGATCTGGCCCGCCGCCATGGCATTGCTTTGGTGGTGGACGAGACCTATCGCGATTTCCTGCCCGTGGCTGGCGCCGTGCCCCATGGCCTTTTTGCGGACACCAACTGGCGCGAGACACTGGTGCAGCTGACCAGTTTTTCCAAGGTCTATTGCCTGGCGGGCTACCGGGTGGGCGCCGTGGTGGCAGGCCGCGCATTGCTGGACGAGATGGCAAAGGTGATGGATTGCCTGGCCATCTGCGCGCCCCAGGTGGGCCAGCGCGCCGCCCTTTATGGCATCAGCCATCTGGCCGACTGGCGCGAGGAAAAACGCCAGCTCATGGGCCAGCGGCTGGCCGCCTTCAAGGGGGCGCTCGCCACCCGCAACACCGGCTTCGAAATTGCCTCCATCGGCGCCTATTTCGCCTTCCTGCGCCACCCCTGGGACGGTGAGGGGTCAACCGAGGTAGCCCGGCGGCTCGCCCGTGAACACGGCCTGCTGGCCCTGCCCGGCGCCATGTTTGGCCCGGGCCAGGAACGCCATCTGCGCTTTGCCTTTGCCAATGTGGATGCCGCTGCCATGCCCGCCATTGCCGACCGTCTGGCTGGCGCCACCGGGGCGGCTCGGCCATGAGCGTTGATGCGGGTACCGAACTGCTCGGCCTGGTCGCCGGCACGCTGACCACCATTTCCTTTGTGCCGCAGGTGCTTAAGGTCTGGCGCTCGCGCTCGGCAGCGGATATCTCGCTGGCCATGTTCCTGTTGTTCACGGTCGGCGTGCTGCTGTGGGGCATTTACGGGGTGCTGATCGGCTCACTGGCGGTGATCGTGGCAAATGCCGTCACCTTTGTGCTGACGGTTGGCATCATTGCGATGAAGCTGCGCTGGGGCTAGGCGAGCACAGGGGTATAGGGGCACTGGGGTATAGGGGCACTGGGGCATAGGGCAGGGGCAATATCGTGTCGGGTTACAAGGAAAATTATGCCCGGGGCGTTGCCCTGGTGGTGGCGGCCGGCCTCGTGTGGAGCACGGGTGGCATGCTGGTGCGCCTTATTGACGAGGCCGCCTCTGGCACCATCGCCTTCTGGCGGGCGGCCAGCATGGGGGCGGCGGTGCTGCTGGTCGTGATGCTGCGCCATCGCGGCCGGGTGGTGGCGCCCTTTCGTGCCGTGGGCTGGCTGGGGCCGGTGGGTGGCTTCCTGATTGCCGGTGCCTCCACCTGCTTTGTCTTTGCCCTTGGCCTGACCACGGTCTCGAACGTGCTGTTCCTGCAAAGCGCCAGCCCCTTCATTGCCGCCGTGCTGGGCTGGGCCCTGCTGAAGGAGCGGATTGGCGGCGGCACCTGGCTTGCCATTTGCCTGGCGACGGCAGGCGTTACCATCATGGTGTTCGACGGGCTGCAGCAAGCGGGCCTGCTGGGCAATGTGCTGGGCGTGCTGACGGGCGTGTTCTTTGCGCTCTACACCGTGGCCCTGCGCTCTGGCCGCCAGATCGATATGCTGCCGGTGCTTTGTTACATGTCCCTCTGGGCCATGGGCGCCGCCCTGATCATGGCGCCAACCCTCGCCATTTCCACCCACGACCTGCTGATCTGCGTGCTGCTGGGGGCAGGCCAATTGGCGCTGGGCAGCGCGCTTTATGTCATGGGCTCCCGCCACGTCCCGGCGTCACAGATCATTCTGCTGACCCTGCTGGAAGTGGTGCTTGGCCCTGTCTGGGCCTGGATCGCCGTGGGCGAAGTCCCCACCGCCCTCAGCCTTGCCGGCGGCGCTGTGGTCATCTGCGCCGTGCTGATTCAGGCGGCACTGGCGCGGCGGGCGGGAGAGACTGTCGGGGTGGCAGCGGTCGCCACCACCCCCGACTGAATCAGCCCGTAAGCCGCCCATCCAGGCATCGCCGATAGAGTTCGGCGTATTCGGCCGTGGTTACCGGGATGGGGTTGCCGCCGGTGCTGGGGTCCTGTTCGGCCATGGGGGCCATTTCGTCGACGCGGGCGGCGGTGACGCCAATTTCGGCGAGTGTGTTGGGAATGCCGATCTGCTTGCGCAGGCCCAGCACCCAGGTCTGCACCGCGTCAAAGCCCGGATTGGGCAGGTCGAGGTAGCGGGCCAGTGCCGTGAGCTTGTCGGTGATGGCGGCGCGGTTCCATTCCAGCACATAGGGCATGACCACGGCATTGGTGAGGCCGTGGTGGGTGTGGAACAGGGCCGAGCACGGATGGCTGAGGGAATGCATCGCCCCCAGACCCTTCTGGAAGGCGGTGGCGCCCATGCTGGAGGC
>CANCOY010000062.1 GCA_947379865.1 Acetobacteraceae bacterium | reverse complement strand
CCCGCTGCTGTCAAGGCAGGGGTGCGCTGGTCGGTGGCGCTGGGCCGGGCGATGGGGTATCCGGAACTTCTGAACCGAGGCTTTATCCATGTCGTCGATCCCCCTGCCCGCTTTCCTGCCCGCTTTGCTTCCCTCGGGCATTCTGCCTGGCGCCTTCGATCTTCTGGCCATGGCGGCCATGGTGGCAACGCTTGTCGCTTTGATGCTGGCGGGACGGCTGGTGACGGGTGGGGCCACGCGCCTTGGCCTCAGGGCCATACCGCTGCTGGATCTGGCGGTTGGCTGGGGCGTACTGGCGCTGCTGCTCACGCTGTGGGGCACGCTCACCACGGTCTCGATGATGTGGCCGGCGCTGCTGGTGCCGCTGGCGGCGGCCATGGGCCTGCTGCGGCGGCAAAGCCGGCCGGATGCGCTGTGGTGGCGCACCCTGGGGCGCACCCTGGGCCTGGCGCTGCCGCTGATCGTCATCATGGCGGGCACCCTGCCGGGAGAGGTTGATACCTTCCTTTATTGGCTGCCCAATGCCGCCTACCTCCACGACCATGGCATGTTCCCGGCTGATAACCGGCTGCTCAGCTATGCGCCCTATCCCGCCCATCCCTATAATCTGCAGTTCATCACTTATGTGGCGGGCCTCATGCTGCCGGATTTTGTCCGCGCGGCACCCATCCAGGCCAATGTGCTGCTGAACGTGCTGTTTGTGGGTCTGCTGGCGCAGCTGGTGGAAGCGACACGCGGCCGCACGGGCGAGGCGCCGCGCTGGGGCGTGCTGGCGCTGGCATTCTTTGTCGCCCTGCCGCTCAACCCTGCCTTCCTGCCGGAATTCAATCTTTCGTCTTATGGCGAGAGCACCATTGGCATTGCCCTTGCCGTCGCCACCCTGGCGGCCCTGGCCCTGCGGGAAAGCGCCCTGCAGCGGGCGCCAGGCCTGTGGCGCGACCTTGCCACCCTGGCTTTGGCGCTGGCGGCGCTGGCTGACATCAAGCAGACCTCCATTGTCTTCAGTGTGGGCGTTGCCCTGGGCCTCGGCGCGCTGCTCTGGCGTGAGGGGGCCGGTCTGCGCCGGGCCACCTGGCTTGCCCTGCTGGCCGTGCTGCCCACGGTGGTGGAGCATCTGGCCTGGCGCCTTTATGTGATGAGCCATTTCGTCCGGGGCGAAAACGTCATGCTGCCACGCTCGCAGTGGCATGTGGATGCGATTGACCAGATCATTGCCAGCATCATCAAGGAGAGCCTGGAGAAGGGTTATTTCACCCTGCTGGTGCTGCTGGTTCTGGGCATGGCGGGGCGGGCAGTCTGGGCTGGCTACAAGGCGCGGAAGGTCGGCCAGCCGCCCTCAGGCCAGGCGGCGCAGGCCGAGGCGGGGCTGCTGATGGCGGCCGGGCTCTATGTGCTCAATTTCGTTTTCCTGTTCACCATGTATGTGATCCAGTTCCCCGGTGTGCTGGGGCCCAACGCCCAGTCGTTCTATCGCTATTGCACCCAGAACGGCCCCTTGTTCTTGATGGCGCTGGTGCCGGTGGCCGCCGGCCTGTTGGCGGCCCGGCCCGGGCTGCTGGCCCGCGTGCGCCAGCTGGCCGGGGGTCCCCGGTTTGGCTGGTTGGCCGTGCTTTGGCTGCTGGTGCCGCTGCTCAGCCTGTTCTACATCCGCTATGACCAGCGGATGCCGGTGCCCCTGCTGTGGTCCATGGCCGAGCATCTGTCGGCACCCGCCAAATCCGGCAGCGCGCTGGCGATCCTTGTGCCCAGCGGCGACACGCAGGAACAGATTCAGGTCAGGGTCGCCCTGCAGGTCACCGCCCCCCGGCGCGCCGAGCTGCGCTATGCCACATTTGGCGAGGCGGATGAGGCCATGCTGGCCCGCCTGCGGCAGGAGGGTTTTGACCGGGTGCTGCTGAGCTGTGTGCCGGCCAGCCTGGCGCGCTTTGGCGTGGATGGCGCCGTGGTGCTGGCCCCGGAGGGCGAGGGCTGGGCGCCCATTGCACGGCTTGATTTTCCCGATATGGCAGGCCCCGGCATCTGGCGCCCGGCCCGGGCGGCCAAGCTCACCAAGTGCCGCTGAGAAGGCTGTTACAGGGCCCCGTTACAGGGCCTCGAGTAGGGCACCCGTGCGGTCGATCCAGCCGCCGCCCAGCACCCGCTCGCCCTGATAAAAGACGCAGGCCTGGCCGGGCGCCACGCCCATCTCAGGCTCGTCCAGCACCACCGACACCGCCCCGTCATCCGCCACAGCAAGGGTGGCGGCGGCCGGCGGGCGGGTTGAGCGCACCTTGACCATCAGGCCCGTGCGCCCGGGCCGCAGAGGGCCGTCGCCCAGCCAGTTTACCTGGCGCAGATGCAGCACAAGGGTTGCCAGCGCCTGACGCGGGCCAACCACCACCCGGGCCGTGGCAGGCTCCAGCCGCACCACATAGACGGGCTCACCATCGGCCACCTCAGCGCCCAGGCCCAGGCCCTTGCGCTGGCCAATGGTATAGCGGCCGATGCCCTGATGGCGGCCCAGCACCCGGCCGGCCAGATCCACAATATCGCCAGCCTGTGCCGCCTGGGGCTGCAACCGGGCGACCACATCGGCATAGCGGCCATCGGGAACGAAACAGATGTCCTGGCTATCGGCCTTCTCGGCCACACCCAGGCCAAGGCGGCGGGCCAGCGCCCGTGTCTCGGTCTTGGGCATGCCTCCCAATGGGAAACGCAGGAAGTCCAGTTCAGCCGGGCGGGTGGCAAACAGGAAATAGCTCTGGTCCCGCTCCACCTCGGCGCCGCGCCACAGTTCTGGCCCGCCAGCGCCTTCGTGGCGGCGCACATAGTGGCCGGTGGCAAGGGCGGCGGCGCCCAGGTCGCGGGCGGTGTGCAGCAGATCGGCAAACTTGATGCGCTGGTTGCACAGCACGCAAGGCACCGGGGTTTCGCCCGCCGCATAGGATTCGGCGAAGGGCGTGATCACCTCGGCCCGGAAGCGGTTTTCGTAGTCGAGGACATAATGGGGCATGTCCAGGGACTCGGCGACGCGGCGGGCGTCGTGAATGTCCTGGCCAGCACAGCAGGATCCCTTGCGGCCAATGGCGGCGCCGTGATCGTAAAGCTGCAGGGTGATGCCCACGGCTTCAAAGCCGGCAGACTTCACCAGGGCGGCAACAGCAGAGGAATCCACACCGCCCGACATGGCAACCACCACGCGCGCGCCGGGGGCCAGGCCTTCAAGACCGGCAAGGGGGCGGCTACGGGCAGCCGCGCCCAGATCGAGGGCATCCTTAAGCATGACCCCCGTATAGTCTCCTGGCGGCGATCAGGCAAATCCCTTGGCCTGTTCAGAACAGACCAAGGGGCGTGGCAAACTCAGAGATAGTCCAACAGGTTCGACTTGTTGACCGAGGCAAGCACCTTGGTTGCAACGTCCACCGCGGACCTGTCTTCGTTCATGCGGGTCGTCGCCGCTGCAATGTCCACATCCTGAATATCGCTGATGAACTTTGTGGCCGCCGTCTTCTGGGCGGTCAGGCGGGTGATCATGTCGGCCACCTGGTTCTGCGCGAAGCTGCCAGTGACGCTGATATCAACCAGCGGCGCGTCCGCGGCAACCAGCAAGCCCAACTGGTTGGCAAGAAAGTTCTGCTGTGCTGTGGTCAGGGCACCTGTCAGGGGAGTGCCCCCGACAAAGCCTGGCAGGGTAGATGTTCCATTGTTGTACTTGTAGATGTTCTGCATGACCTGCAGGATATTGGTGCCTACATTCCTGGCCACGGCACCAAAGGTTACGCTGCCACTGCCGGTAATTGTGACGGTGCGCGCCTGGCCTGCCTGATCGAAGGCGACGCTGGCACTTGCAAGGGCAAGTAAGCCGGCCGGGGTTGCCGCAGTGGTCGCAACGGGCGCAGTATTCGAGCGGGTGCCGCCAAACAGGTAGCTGCCGTTTTGCGCGGCGTTGAGTTCGCTCACAAGGCTGCTGAGTGACAGATCAGCGCTCGTCATCAACCCATTGGCGGAAAAGCCTGAGATGCTATCTTGCACGGACTTGGTAAATCTCTGAAGTACCGCGCGCACCCGGTCGAGCGCCGATTGCTGGGCATCGATCGTCGTTTTGAGCTGGGTGGCTGAATCAAGCCCCGTCTGGGTGGTGGCAAGATATGTCTTTGCCGCGATCAGACGTGACGCATCGGTGCCATAGCCCTGATAGTCTTCCGCTTTCCTGCCGGTCGAACTCTGCGCCTCGGATTGCTGGGAACGCAGTTGGGCTGCCATCACCTGTGCAATAAGCGCGTAACTGCGGCCAAAGCTTGCGACACGTGTAACCATTTCCATCTCCTGTTGCTGCGCTGCCTGCTGTCATCCAAGGTCTGAGCCAGTGCGCAGGCGCGAAGGCCTGCGCACCAAAAGCCCTAACGAACCATGGCCAGCAGCGTGTCGTACATATCCCGTGTGGTGGTGATCAGACGGGCACAGGCGCCATAGGCCCGCTGATAATTCCCAAGGTTTGTCATTTCCTCGTCAGTGTTCACCCCAGAGGTGGAGGCCTGCTGGACCTCCAGCGCCGTCTGCACCGCCGTGCGATCGGCAACCCGGGCCGCCGCGCCAGAGGCTGCCAGGCCCGCCGCCGTCAGGATGGACGAGGCATATTGGCCAAAGGTGGCGGTCGCCGACCCAAGGCCACCTGCCTTCTTGAAGCTGAGGGTCTGTGTGGCAAAAGCCTGCAAGGCCCGTGCCCCGCCGCCTTCAGACGCCAGGACATTTAAAAGGGTGCCGCTAGTCTGGGGCGTTGACGTCGCCAAAAGAGACGGCTGGGCGACCAGAGCCGCAGAGGCGCTGATGCCCGCTGCCAAGGCAATGCGGCTGCCAGCATCCATGCCAAATAGCTTGCCAAGGCCAGCGCCACCGGTGACGCGCGCAGTCGTATCCGAAACCAAACGGATCGTTACCCCTTCATACCCAGCAACTGGCACATAAGAGAGGCGGCCATTTGCATCGAGGCTGTATGTAACAAAACCACCCACCCCGGCCGGCGTGTTGAGTGAACCCATGAACGCCGCGACATCGGCTGTGCTGCCAACGGTAATGGGGGCTGTCTTGAGAAGTTCATTTGAGGGCCCGCGCACCTGCAGGACCATGGTGGACGAACCCACATTGAGCTTCGAAGTTGGCTGCAGGCCCGTGTCATAGCTCAGGGGCGTTGCCCCCTGGAACATGTCATTCAGACCAAAGAAATGGCTGAAGCTGCGGCCAGCGATGTTGAGGGGGGGCGCCCCATCCTCAACCACGATTCCGTCTGCAGCACGCAGTGACTTGATCTGCAGAACACCATTTGTGAGCGTGCTTTGCATGCCGCTGAAGCCGTTGATGGCAGCGACAGCCGACCCTAGGGTCGCGCCCGGTGCGATGGTCACCAGATTCCGGGTGCCATCCAAGGCCCCCGTGGTCTGATTGGCGAGAGAAACCCAGATGTACTGATTGGCACCGCTGTTGTTCACCACCTCCGCGGCAATCATGTTTGTCTGGCGCCCGGTAAGCGCCGAGGGGGCAGGCACCGGCGAGCATTTGTTCGTCAGCGCGTTCATGGCATCGGCGGCACTGGCCAGTTCACCCAGCTGATTCTGGATGCCCGGCAAAACAGTATCACGCAGGTCCAGCCAGCCCTTCAGTTGCCCGCCTGATAGCCCGCCATCAAGACCGCGGGCGCCGGTCATCAGCACGGTGCCAGAGGCCGGATCAATCGGCCGCAGCATGATCTGTTCGAAGATGGTGGACGAAGAAACCGGGGTTTGTGGCGTGTAATCAAGCTTGTAGCGGATGGCCCCCAGCAGGCTGGTGCCGGTGGTCGTCAGGACCGAGATCACCCCCTTGGGGTCACGCACGGTCTTGATATCAACCAGCTTGCTCAGCTCGCTCAGCACGCCGTCGCGCTGGTCCTCGATTGTCAGGGTTGACTGCCCAAGGGCATCCTGGCGCTGAAAGTCCTTGTTGAGGGCATCAAGGCGTTCCAGCAGCGTATTGATCTGGGTGACTATTGCCCCAATCTGCGTCTCGGCCGTGTTCCGCTGGGCGTCGAGTTCCGAGGTACGGCGCGCCAGATCGCTGGCAAAGGTCTGGGCCGCCTGCACGACACCAATCTGTGCCGCGCTGGACGCGGGATCGGCGCCCAGCCGGCCAATGGCCGTGGCCAGCTGATCGATGCGGGCGGCAAGCCCCGTCTTGTCATCGGCGCGCAGGATCGTCTTCTGCAGGTTTTGCAGGGCCTGGTTGACAATATCTTCGCGGCCCAGATTGCCATTGGCCGCCTGCAGCGCACTGGCAACGAAGGCATCAACGGCACGGGTCACGTCCCCCAGCCGGACGCCTGTGGAAATCCCGGGCGCTGCCCCGACCTGCTGCTGAATGACCCGCCGCGCATAGTTTTCGGTCCGGGCATTGGCCGTATTCTCGCCAGTGACAGCCTGGGCTGCCTGCGCAGTCATGAGCCCGCTCAGGGCCGTATTCATGATCGAACCAAGCGACATAGCCATCTCCACTTCCAGCAACACCACAGGGCCTGCTGACCCACCCGGCACAACCCGCCACCTAACCCGGCAGGATCTGCCGGAACCTCTGGTCAGACCCGCCAATTGGCGAACCGACCTGCCCCCTCCTAGCAAACCATGGGCCAAACCATGGGCCAAACCATGGGCCAAACCCGGGAAAAGCAGAAAGGCTCTGCCGCCATGTCCGGGGAGTGGCCCGACAGGGTCGCGCCCGGCAACCTTGGCCATCTCCACCAGTGAAGTTGAAGACGGGCGAGGTCACGGCCTGGCAGCCGTCCGTGGAACCTGGCCTGGCGCCACCCTACCCGGCACAAGCTGCCGCATTGCGCGCCTGTCACACTCGGCAGGATCTGCCGCAACGCCGGGCAGCCATGGCGGCTGCAGGTGACCCCAGGCAAACCACGAGGCAGATCCGTTGACGCCCGCCAGCCCTTTGTTGCGGGCAGCAGAGGCGGCAAGCCTTGCGCGCCGGGCGGCACCTTTTGCCTGAAACCTGGAAGCCGCCAGGGCGTTTGGCGGGGCGGCGGGCTGGAACCCCTGTACTTCCAAGGGGGCAGCCCCTTGGCCCGACCCTTGCATTGCCCACCGCGCTTCCTTTGGGTGGGTTCCGCTATGACAATCGATGTGCTCAAGGCAATGGGTGTAACACAGCCGAATGCTGTTGAGCGTGAGAGGCGGCCGGTTGGTGGTGCGCCCTTTGCAGACATGCTGGACCGACAGGACCATGGCCTCCAGCCGGTTGCACCAGAGCGAAAAAACCCGCGCCCGTCGGTTGAGGAAGCCCGCCCACACCCTGAACGCCGCGATGTTGCCGAGACGCGCGACAGCGGTGAGGCCGGGCAGGCAGTAACCACACCTGCCCGCGAGGAGAGCCGCGCCCCTCAGGCGCCCCGCGAGAACAAGGCTGACAAGGCCCCGGCGCAACAGGCAGCCACCGAAACGGGTGCCCAGGCACCGGAAACCGCCGACATGGCACCGCGAGATGGCACGGTGCCGCGCAACGCAACCCCAAAGTCTGGCGCCACCCAGGCGGACGCCACAACGCCGGCACCCACCCTTCTGCTGGACGCCCCTGTCGAGACTGACGGGTCCGCGGATCAGGCAGCGGCCCCGGCCCAGCCCCCTCAGCCAGTGCTTTCGGTGCTTCCCCCCACCACACTGTCAGCAGTTCTTGCCCAGCCCGCAGTCGCAATCGCCCTTGCCAAGGGCGAGCAGAATGGCTTGAGCGGCGCCCCGGTCGCGGCGCCTCAAGATGGCAAGGCTACCCCGGCAGCCGCGTCCGCTGGCACCCCGGTACCCGTAACGGCAGACGGGCAGGAATTCCTTCTGCCGGCCAATCCGGGGGACGACGCCGTCACCGTGCGGGCGGGAGCTATGCCCGCCAGCCCTCTTTCGCTCGCCACTGGCCCGGTGATTTCGCCAGAAACCGCAGTGGTTGCCATGTCTGCGGTCGATGTCCCGACCCCGGGCACGCCCAGGACAGAGGCTGCCGCACCACGCCACCTGGATGAGGCGGCGGCTGATCCGGCCGAGACATCAGCCCCGGCCAAGGCGGCTGCCCCCACAGCAGCCGCTGCCAGCACGGCGGCTATCAATACCAATGCCAAGACTGCCAGCCTTGAAAATGCTGCCACGCCAGAGACAAAGGGCAGCGCCAACGGCCTCCCCTCAGGGTCTGCCACAGCGCAGGCCGGCGCCCTGTCAGACCAGGCGCTGCGCCTGGGCGAGCAGCCCGGTGCCGCGACCCCAGGCTCGTCGACAAATGCGCCGGCGCACCCACGCTTCGCCACCCCCACTCAGCCCCCCGCCTCTCAGGTTGCGGCAAAGCTGGTAGCCCAGGCCGGCGACGGCGGCCGCTCTTATGATATCCAGCTGGATCCGGAAAGCCTTGGTCGGGTGCGGGTACATCTGGACGTGGGCAAGGACGGGGCGGTGACCGCCAGCATTTCAGCGGACCGCGCCGACACACTGGCGATGCTGCGCAGCGATGCCAGAACACTGCAGCAGGCCCTTCAGGATGCAGGTCTTTCCACCACCAGCGGCAGTCTCGACTTCTCGTTGAGTGGCCAGCGGCGGGATGGAGGCACCTGGGGCAGCGGCTATGCCGGAACCCGCCAGGCCCAGCTCGACGACGGCGCAGGCGATCTGCGTCAGGCCGAGATGCCTCCGCCCTCAGCGGCGCCAGCCGGGCGCCCAGGCCGCGGTTCGCTCGCCGTCGATGTCAAGATCTAAGGAGAGTTTCAATGACCACCGATACCACTCTGTCAACGACGGCCTCCAATGTCCTCGGGTCCTCGTCGTCCGCCAATCTTGCCGCAGCCTCCAAGGCGACAACGGCCAAGGCTTCGCTGTTTCAGACCTATGATGCCTTCATCAACCTGCTGACCACCCAGTTGAAGAATCAGGATCCGCTGTCGCCCATGGACTCGTCAAAGTTCACGGAGCAACTGGTCCAGTTCTCCGGGGTGGAACAGTCGATCAACCAGAACAAGAATCTCGAACAGCTCATCAGCCTGACCAAGGGGAATCAGAATACCTCGGCCCTTGGCTATATCGGGCGCGTGGTTGAAACCGATGGCGCTACCGCCACCACCGACGGCTCTGGCGCCAAGTGGGTCTATACGCTGCCCGCTGCGTCGGCCAAGACGTCTCTGGTGGTGACGGAGACCAGCACCGGGCGGGTGGTCTATGCCGAGGAAGGCGCCACCGAGGCCGGTCGGCAGACCTTCAACTGGGATGGCAAGGACAGCAACGGCACCTCCCTTCCCCCAGGAAGCTACACCCTGGCCGTCGCGGCGACAGACCAGTCAGACGGCGAAATGAAGGTCCCTGTAACCCTGGGCGGCCTTGTCAGTGGCGTGGACAACACGGGTAGCGAAGCGATGCTGATCATCGGCGGCATGCGCGTGCCCGCCAGCAAGATCCTGTCGGTGATGTCGGGGGCCTGATAAACAGGACAGGCAATACAGGGACGTGGCGCCAGTCCGTACAAGGGTGCGCCACGTCCAATACAGACAAAATATAGATATCGATTTATTACTTTTCCGTCTCTATATTAACCAATATTTTACCAACATGCTTAGAGATTTCTTAAACAAACAACCCTTAGTTTTGAGCGACACCAGATCGGGATCGTTGCTCCATGGTTGTTGTTTCTGATTCAGATCGTATAGGCAAGATCATCGGGCCGGATGGGGAGACTCTCACCCTTGATAACCTGCCCCCGCCGAATACGAAGAGATGGGTCATTCGCCGCAAGGCTGAGGTGGTTGCCGCCGTGCGCGGTGGCCTGATCAGCCTTGAGGAGGCCTGCCTCCGCTACACACTCTCGACAGAAGAATTCGTCTCGTGGCAACGCGCCATCGAACAGTTCGGGCTGCCAGGACTGCGCGCCACGCGCCTGCAGGATTATCGCGATCCCCTGGAAGACGTAGAGAGCAAGGCGCAGCGCTACTGACTGTCGGGCACTTTCGTATGGGGTCCATCGAATCTTCATGGGGCAATTAACCGCTTGTTCAGACTGAAGCGGGAAAATGTTGCCTACAGGGATTGGATGCCCCCGAAAGTCTGGAGTGCCCGGTGAACGGTTTGATCAACATGGTGCGTGGGCTTGGCCCGCTTCGTCTGGCCGCCATGGCCGGCGTGACCCTTGTCCTGCTTGGCTTCTTTGTCTTTCTGGTGATCCGCATGGGCAACCCGCCCATGAGCCTGCTGTACAGCGGGCTGGACCCCGCCGACTCCGGCCAGATTGTCGCCAGGCTTGAAAAGGCAAATGTGCCCTACCGCCTCGATGAGGGTGGGAGTTCCATCCTCGTGCCTGCCGATCAGGCCCTGCGCATGCGCGTGACCCTGGCTGAGGAGGGGATGCCAAGTGGCGGCTCTGTCGGATACGAAATCTTCGACAAGTCGGACAGCCTGGGGACCACCAGCTTTGTCCAGAACATCAACCATCTGCGGGCCCTTGAAGGCGAGCTCGCACGCACCATCCGCTCCATAGAGGGCGTGCAGACGGCGCGTGTTCACCTTGTTCTGCCGCAGCGCGATGTCTTCAGCCGCGAGAGCCGCGACCCGACGGCGGCTATTGTGGTCAAGAAAAAGGTCGGCCGGATCGACAGCAGCCAGGTCAAGGCGATCCAGCATCTGGTTGCCGCCTCTGTTCCCGGGCTGAAGCCAAACCGAGTATCCGTGGTCGATGATCGCGGCACGCTGCTTGGTGGCGCCGACAGTGATGGCCCCGGCGCCGATACGGTCAGCGGGATTGATGAGAAAATTTCCACCTTCGAGTCCCGCCTGCGCCGTGAGATCGAGGAACTGCTGGGCAACTCACTCGGTTACGACAAGGTTCGCGCCGAGGTGGCCGCCGAACTTGATTTCGACCGGGTGACGACCAACTCCGAAGAATATGACCCCGACAAACAGGTGGTGCGTTCAACCCAGACCGTGAGCGAGAACTCTGCCAATAGCGACGGCACACCAAAGGGCACGGTCAGCGTTGCCAGCAATCTGCCTGAATCGCAGCAGAATCAGAACGGCAACACCGCCCCCTCCGCACGCACCGAACGCAGCGAAGAGACCGTCAACTACGAGATCTCTCGCACGACCCGCACACAGGTTCATGAGACAGGCCTGGTGAAGCGGCTCTCCGTTGCCGTGCTGCTTGACGGCAACTACACCACCGCCGCCGACGGCAAGCGCACCTATCAGCCGCGCTCACAGGCCGAAATTGACCAGGTCAGCGCCCTGGTGAAATCCGCCATCGGCTTTGACGAGAAGCGCGGCGACCGGGTTGACGTGGTGAACATGGCCTTTGCCCAGTCCGCCGACACCGCCACAAGCACCAGCGAGGCCAATGCGGGTGTCATGGGGCTGAACAAAGCCGACTACATGAAGCTGGTGGAAATTGCCGCCCTTGGCCTCGTAACGTCTCTGGTTGTTCTTCTGGTGCTACGTCCACTGGTGATGAGGGTGACCGCCGAGTCCAGCTCTGGCATGGCCGGTCTCTTTGCGGACGAGACGGATGGCAGAAGGGCCGAGGCCCAGGGCGCCCTGCCATCTCCTGGCATGCAGCGCCAGCTGCCCGGCCCCTCAGGCGGGAATGGAGGCGGCCTACCCGGGGCGTCGGCGGAAGACAATCAGGACGACGACATGATGGTCGCCCTCGCCAATGTCGAGGGATCCGTGAGGTCATCCAGCCTGAAAAGGGTTGGCGAATTCGTGGACAAGCACCCCGATGAGGCGGTCGCGATTGTCCGTAACTGGATGTACAAGGAAGCTTGAGGAATCGTGGTAATGGCAGGCAAGGATGACCCACGCAATCTCGGAGGTTCCGAGAAAGTTGCCCTCCTCATGCTCGCACTGGGCGATGAGGCAAGCTCCAAGCTCTGGCAGATGCTGGATACTGAAGAGATCAAGGAAATTTCCCAGGCCATGGCGAGCCTGGGTCGGGTTCCATCAAGCGTTGTGGAACGGGTGTTCGTTGAATTCACTTCCCAGGTAACCACCACCGGCTCAGTGGTCGGCTCCTACGAGAGCACGGAACGTCTTCTGTCGCGCACCCTGCCAAAGGAGCGGGTCAGCTCGATCATGGAAGAGATCCGTGGCCCGGCGGGACGAACCATGTGGGACAAGCTGGGGAATGTGAACGAGCAGGTCCTGGCCGCCTTTCTCAAGAACGAATACCCACAGACGGTCGCTGTGGTTCTGTCCAAGGTGAAGCCGGAACATGCCGCGCGCGTGCTCACGGCCCTGCCAGAGGATTTCGCCATCGAGGCGGTAAACCGCATGCTCAAGATGGAGGCGGTGCAAAAGGACGTGCTCGACAAGGTCGAGCAGACCCTGCGTCTGGAGTTCATGTCCAATCTTGCAAGAACCACCCGGCGGGACCCGCATGAGGTCATGGCCGAGATCTTCAACAGCCTCGACCGCCAGACTGAAAGCCGCTTCATCTCGATCCTTGAAGACCGCAGCCGCGATGCCGCCGAACGCATCAAGGCCCTGATGTTCACCTTCGAAGACCTGGGGCGGCTTGATACGGGTGGCGTGGGGACACTGCTGCGCACTGTGGAGAAGGACCGGCTGGCTCTTGCCCTCAAGGGTGCCTCGGAGAGCCTGCGTGATCTCTTCTTCTCCAGCATGTCGGAACGCGCGGGCAATATCCTGCGCGAGGACATGGAGTCCATGGGTCCGGTGCGTCTGCGCGATGTCGATGAAGCCCAGAGCCAGATCGTTGCCATTGCCAAGGAGCTTGCCAACACCGGCAAGATTGTCCTCGCCAGCGGCCGCGGTGAAGACGAGTTGGTCTATTGAGGAACGCGGAGATGGCAGGCCCGGCGACCAAAACCGTGCGGTTCACATTCGACCGCTCATTTGATGCCCCGCCAGAGCCGGTTACCGTTACAACGCCCGATCCACCGCCCGAGACTTTCAGTCGCGAGGAACTTGATGCGGCAGAGGCGGCCGGCTGGCAGGCCGGGCATGCAGCGGGCCTCGAAGAGGCACGGGCCTCCCTTGAGGCCAGCGTGGCTGGAAGCCTTGGTCATCTGGGCATGGCCCTGGCTGATCTCATGGCGCGCCACACGGAAGCACTCCTCCGTATACGCGCCAATGCGACCGAGCTTGCGTCTGAGGTGGGGCAGAAACTTGCGCGCGCCCTGATTGCGGCCGCCCCCCTTGGCGAGATCGAGCATCTGCTGGCCGAATGCCTGAGCGACCTGGGGGACGAGCCCCGGCTGGTGGTTCGGCTGCCGGACCCCCTGGTTGATGCCTTGCGGGAGAGGATCGATGGCCTGGCCTCGGCGGCCGGTTTTGCCGGACAGATCACTCTTCTTGGCGATGCCAGTCTGCACGGCAGCGACGCCCGCGTCGAATGGGCCCACGGCGGTGCCGAGCGCAACACACAGATGCTGCAGGCCGCCGTTGATGAGGCCGTGGCCCGTTACATTTCTTCACAACACCTTGACTGAGGGGAAGACCCATGGCCGATCCAGATGATACCTGGCGCGAACTAACCGGTGGCATGCCGGCAAGAAGCATTGTTCAGGAAGACGAAGAAGACGAAGACGGCACGCGTTCTGCGGCCGACCTTGAAGCTGTCTATGACATCCCCGTGGCGGTTTCTGCCGTTCTCGGCAAGGCCCGCATGCAGGTCAGCGAACTGCTGCGGACCGGGCGTGGCGCGGTCGTGGAACTCGACAGGAAGGTCGGGGAAGCCATCGATATCTATGTCAATAACCGGCTTGTCGCGCGCGGCGAGGTTGTCCTGATCGAGGACCGCCTGGGCGTTACAATGACCGAAATCATCAAGGGCGACCGACGCTGACCGGCGTCGGGCACCACGGCATCAAGGAGTCTTTCCCATGCGTCTCTTGATCATCGGCTCCCTTGACGGCCAACTTGGCACGGCTTCCCGCATGGCTATGGCCAAGGGGGCAAAGGTCTCACAGGTTGATAGCGTTGATGCGGCCATGGTTGCCCTGCGCAGCGGCCGCGGCGCCGATCTGCTCATGGTCGATGTCCGCCACGACATTGCCCATCTGGTTGGCCAGCTCCAGGACGAGCATATTCACATAACAGTGGTCGCTTGTGGCATTGCCAGTGATACCCGGGCGGCCGTGGCGGCCATCCGGGCCGGGGCCAAGGAATACATACCCCTGCCCCCGGATGCGGCCCTGATTGCCGCCATCCTTGAGGCCGTGACCACCGAGAACCATGCCCTGATCCACCGGGACCCGGCCATGGGCAATGTGATGCGCCTTGCAGACCAGATTGCCGGCAGCGAGGCCAGCATCCTGATTGCGGGCGAGTCCGGCACCGGCAAGGAAGTGCTTGCACGTTATGTGCACCGCAAGAGCCGGCGGGCCGAGGCGCCGTTCGTATCCGTCAACTGCGCCGCTATTCCCGAAAGCCTGCTGGAATCAGAACTCTTCGGCCACGAAAAGGGCGCCTTCACCGGTGCCGTGTCGCGGCGGATCGGCAAGTTCGAGGAAGCCAATGGCGGCACCCTTTTGCTTGATGAAATCAGCGAAATGGATGTGCGGCTGCAGGCAAAGCTGCTGCGGGCGATCCAGGAACGCGAGATCGACCGTGTGGGCGGCTCGCGCCCGGTGAAGATCGATATCCGGCTGATTGCCACGACGAACCGCGATCTTGTGCAGGAAGTGGCCAGGGGCACCTTCCGCGAAGACCTGATGTTCCGCATCAATGTGATGACCCTGCTGATACCTCCGCTTCGCAAGAGGCCGGAAGACATCATGGTTCTGGCTGATCATTTTGCCCGTCGCTATTCCGAGGCAAATGCGGTGCCACTGCGCAGCTTCGCCGCCGAGACCCGCCGTCTGCTGCTTGGGCATCAGTGGCAGGGCAATGTGCGCGAGTTGGAAAACACGGTGCACCGCGCCGTCCTGCTTGCCTCCGGGTCGGAGATTGGACCGGATGCCATTCTGCTTCCCGATGGCAGCCGGCCCCAGGCGGCCGCCTCACCCCGGACAGAGCAGGTGCTTACGGCCGGCGCCGCGCCGCCGGGTGCGGCAGGGGCCCTTACCCGTGGCCTTGTTGGCAAGACCGTGGCCGAGGTGGAACGCGACCTGATCCTCGACACGCTCAATCATTGCCTTGGCAATCGCACCCATGCGGCCAACATCCTGGGCATCTCGATCAGGACACTGCGTAACAAGCTCAAGCAATATGATGAGGAAGGAACCGTTGTGCCGCTGACTGGCAATCTCAGACACGCGGCCTACTGACCCCCGGACTCATGCTGCAGGAACATAAAACATGACAGAAGCCTCACAGTCGGGGGATCTGGGGCGTAACCTGGTCGATATGGCGCGTCGTCTTGGCCTGTCGTTCCGGCGTGGCGAGGTGGCGCTGGCCATCGGCGTCATCAGTATCCTGACGGTCCTGATCCTGCCGATGCCAGGCTGGCTGCTGGATCTCAGCCTGTCGCTGTCGATCACGCTGTCGGTGCTGATCCTGATGACGGTTCTCTTCATCGAGAAACCGCTTGATTTCAGCGCTTTCCCAACCGTCCTGCTGATCACGACCATGTTGCGGCTCGCCCTCAATCTGGCGTCGACCCGGCTTATCCTGGAGTATGGGCATACGGGAACCGATGCTGCCGGCGCCGTGATCCAGGCCTTTGGCGGCTTCATCATGGGGGGCAATTACATCATTGGCCTGATCGTCTTTGCGATCCTGGTCATCGTGAATTTCATTGTCATCACCAAGGGCTCGGGCCGCATTGCTGAGGTTGCGGCCCGCTTCAGCCTCGATGCCATGCCGGGCAAGCAGATGGCGATTGATGCCGACCTGTCGTCGGGCCTTATCGAGGAAAAGGAAGCCAGGTCGCGGCGCAAGCAGCTTGAGGGCGAGAGCAGCTTCTTTGGCTCCATGGATGGCGCGGCCAAGTTCGTGCGTGGCGATGCCATTGCAGGTCTGCTGATCACCGCGATCAACCTGATTGGCGGCATCATCATTGGTGTTGCCCAGAACGACCTGACCTTTGCCGAAGCGGCGCGGTCCTACACGGTCCTCACCGTTGGCGATGGTCTGGTGACACAGTTTCCCGCCCTGATCGTCTCGACGGCGGCGGGCCTCATGGTCACCAAGGCCGGTGGCGAAGGGACCACGGACAAGGCGCTGTTCGGCCAGCTTGGCGGCTATCCCCAGGCGCTCGGCATGAGTGCCGGCCTGATGGTTACCCTGTCGCTGCTGCCCGGCATTCCCATGCTGCCCTTTCTGGCGCTTGGCGGGCTGACCGGCTATGGCGCCTGGCGCTCGTCGCGTAACCAGGCATCGCGGGCGGCGGCGGTGGTCCAGGCAGAGGCAGATGTTGTCTCGGCTCAAAATCGCAAGGAAGAACCGATCAGCACCGCCTTGCAGATGGACAATCTCAAGCTTGAACTGGGCTATGGGCTGCTACCGCTGATCAATGACACGACCAATCTCAGGCTGACAGAACAGATCCGCGCCCTGCGCCGCCAGATTGCTGCTGACCACGGCTTCGTCATGCCGGCGGTGCGCATCCTCGACAACATGCAGTTGCCGGCCAACACCTATGTGGTGCGCGTGAAAGAGGTTGAGGCGGGGCGTGGCGAGTTGAGAACCAACATGTTGCTGGTGATGGACCCAAGGGGCGAGCCGGTGGATCTTGGCGGCGAGTCGACCACGGAGCCTACCTTCGGCCTTCCTGCCACCTGGATCGACACGGGCCTGCGCGAGGAAGCGACGTTCCGGGGCTATACGGTTGTCGACCCGACCACGGTCATCACCACCCATCTGACCGAGGTCATCAAGGACAACATGCCAGACCTGCTGTCCTATGCGGAAACGCAAAAGCTGCTGGATGATCTGCCCAAGGCAAACAAGAAGCTGATCGACGATCTGATCCCGGCGCGCATCTCCCTCAACGGTGTGCAGCGTATCCTCCAGACCCTGCTGTCCGAGCGGGTCTCGATCCGCGACCTGCCCACCATCCTTGAAGGCATAGCCGAGGCCAGCGCCTATACCCAGAACATCATGGCGATTACCGAGCACGTCCGGGGCCGCCTGGCGCGCCAGATCAGCCAGGCACAGACCGGCCCGTCGGGCTATATCCCCCTGCTCGCCCTCTCGCCGGCGTGGGAACAGAATTTCCACGAGTCGCTGGTTGGCCAGGGCGAGGAACGCCAACTGGCCATGGCACCAAGCCTGTTGCAGGAATTCATGGTATCGGTGCGGGCCGCGTTCGAGCGTGCCGGGCAGACAGGGGAACTGCCTGTGCTCCTTACCGGGCCAGCCATTCGTCCCTATGTGCGGTCGATCATCGAGCGCTTCCGGCCGGCGACTACCGTGATGAGCCAGAGCGAAATCCATCCCAAGGCGCGCATCCGCACGCTCGGCCAGATCTAGGGGCGCGCCATGCGGATGATGACTTTCCGCGCCGACAGCGTCACCGATGCCATGGCCAAGGTGCAGGCAGCCCTGGGCGATGAGGCCGTCATCATATCTACCCGGCGGCGGCGCGGCCGTGGCGGCGCGGTAGAGGTAACGGCGGCGGTTGACCGGCAGGATGATTCCGCCGAGGCAGAGGCCCTCGAAGCCCGGCTGGAAGCAGATCTGATGGCGCGTCTGATGGGGCCGGCCCAGCCCTTTCCAGATCTTGATCTTGAAATGACAGGCGCTCTGGAGGGACAGTCGCGGATTGAGGCCGCCCTGCGCTTCCATAACCTGCCTCCCTCCATCATGGAGATGCTCGGCCGGGCTGCTGGCGCGCAGGATGACGAAGACGCCGAACAGGCCCTGGCCAATTCCCTGGACAATGTCCTGCGCTTTGCCGCCCTCCCTGACGCCCCCAGGCGCTCTTTGCTGCTGATTGGCCCTCCCGGCTCAGGCAAGACCTCTGCGGTTGTGCGGCTTGCTGCCCGTGCGACCCTGGCGGGTACACCCTTGCAACTGGTTACGGCGGATACGCTCAAGACCGGTGCCACCAGCCAGATCAGGGCCATTGCAGAAGTTCTGGGCCAAACCCTGATCGAGGCGCGGGATGGCAGCAGCCTTGCCGGGCTGCAACATGCAGGTGCGGCCACCTCCCCGGCTGTCATCGACACACCCGGCACCAACCCGTTCGACAGCACCGCCTGTGCCCACCTGCGCGAAATCATCGCCGCGGTCGATGCAGATCCGGTGCTGGTTCTGGCAGCAGGTGCAGATGCAGGGGAGTCCGGTGAGATGGCACGGATTTTTGCCGGCCTCGGCGCACGCAAGATGATTGTCACCCGAATGGATGCCTCGCGGCGTCTTGGTGGCGTCATCACGGCCGCCAGCGCCGGCCAGCTTGCCCTCTCAGACGGCAGCTTCTCGCCCTATGTCGCAGAAGGACTCCGGCCTTTAACGCCCCTTACCCTCTCCCGCCTCATGCTGGGCGCGCCCCACACCGGCGACAGCGCCCTCCTTGCCAACGAACAGGCCGCAGAATGACACCCGAGAGAACCACTGCAGCCACCAGCGCCCCAGCCACCCGCCCCCCGCAGAGCCCACAGGCGGCGGCATCTGGCCCTTCAGGTCAGGCCAGGCCCGTGGGAACCAACCTTGTCACCATCGCATCGGGCAAGGGGGGTGTCGGCAAGACCTGGCTTTCCACCACCACCGCACATGCGCTGGCGCGATTTGGCCAGAAGGTGCTGCTGTTCGATGGTGATTTTGGCCTCGCCAATGTCGACATCCAACTGGGCCTTGCACCGGTCCGTGACATCGCCTCGGTGATTGCCCAGGGCGCACCGATCCGGCGCGCCATCACCCATTTTGCATCCGGCGGCTTTGACATTGTGGCCGGCAAGTCTGGCTCGGGCATGCTGGCGGCTCTTGGCCGCCCCCAGGTGGCGGCGCTGCGCAATCATCTGCTGGATCTCTCCAGCGATTATGACCGGATCCTGATTGATATCGGCGCCGGTGTTGACGCCGCCCAGACCACTTTCACGACCCACGGGGGCATCACCCTGGTCGTAACCAATGACGAACCGACGGCGCTTACCGACGCCTATGCCTTCATCAAGATTGCGGCCATGCGCCACAACAATCCCAAGCTTGCCGTGGTGATCAACATGGCCAGCAGCAAGGCAGAGGGCATGCGGACCTATGAAACCCTTGCCCGCGCCTGTGAAACGTTCCTGAAGCTGAAACCACCGCTGGCTGCCATCGTGCGGCGCGACCCAAAGGTGCGTGATTCCATCAGGCATCAGCAGCCAATCCTGCTCCGCCACCCAACTTCGGGTGCCGCCCGCGATGCCGAAGGCCTGGCCAAATTCCTGCTGACGGTGACGGCGAATCCCGGATGAGAGCGCTGCTGGCCTAGGGGACCTGGTTTTTCGACGCGCCCTTTTTCAGGCGGAACTGGACGAGACCGATTTCATCCAGCGTTGCCTGGGAACGCCGCGCTTCCAGATCGCGGGCGCGAAGGTCACGGCGTTGCGCCGCCACCTCGTAACGCTTGGTTTCCTGAAAAAGCTCGGCCAGAAGCTCATAGGCTTTTGCGATCCTGGCATCCATTTCAAGGATGGCATTTTCGAGGGTGGTGCGGCGCGCCAGGGTGGCGGCAAGGAAGGTTGGGAACACCGGGGCCAGCGCCCCATTGTCGCCGGCAAGGTCGCCTTCCCGCACCAGGCTTTCCGCAAGCGCCGCCAACTGCGCCTTCAATGCGTCACGCTGGCGTTCGAGTGCCACCATCTGGCGCCGCTGTTCGTCAAGACGGCGGCGGTAGAGCTTGATGAGGGTATCGAGGCCCTTCACGTCTCACCCGCAGACCCGGCAACCAATGGCGCAAGGATGGTGGCAAGATCCGCATAGCCTTCCTCAAGGCTCGCCCGTTCCCGCTGGCCCTGGGTCAGAAAGCGCTCCAGGGCAGGCTGATAGCGGATAGCCTCATCGACGCCGGGGTCGCTGCCGGCGCGATAGGCGCCAAGGCGGATCATCTCGGCCATGTCTTCATAGGCGGCCAGCAGGCGGCGGGCGGTTCCCACCAGCTGGTTTTCCTCATCCGCATTGCAGCCGGGCATGGTGCGCGAGATCGAGCGCAGGATGTTGATCGCAGGATAGCGACCCCGCTCGGCAATCGCCCGGTCAAGCACGATATGCCCGTCGAGAATGCCACGGACCGCGTCTGATATGGGTTCGTTCAGGTCGTCGCCTTCAACCAGCACCGTAAACAGGCCCGTGATGGTTCCCCGGCCGGCCCCCGTCCCGGCCCGTTCCAGCAGGCGGGGCAGTTCGGCAAAGACCGTGGGCGTATAGCCCTTGGCCGCTGGCGGTTCACCACCAGAGAGGCCAATTTCACGCTGGGCCATGGCGAAGCGGGTCACGCTGTCCATCAGGCAGAGCACGTCCTGGTCGAGGTCGCGAAAGTACTCTGCCAGGGTCAGGGTGAGATAGGCGGCCTGGCGGCGCATCAGCGCCGTTTCGTCAGAGGTTGCGACAACCACCACGGATCGTGCCAATCCCTCTGGCCCCAGGTCATCCTCGATGAATTCCTGCACTTCGCGCCCGCGCTCGCCGACCAGCCCGATGACCGCAACATCCGAGGCCGTATAGCGCGCCAGCATGGACAGCAGGATGGATTTGCCCACACCGGAACCCGCGAAAATACCCATGCGCTGGCCACGGCAGCAGGTGAGGAAGGTGTTGAGGGAGCGGATGCCCAGATCAAGCTTGCCCGCCACACGGCGCCGGCTATGGGCCGGCGGCGGCTTGGCCTTGAGAGGCCAGCCGGTAATGCCGCGGGCGAGCGGCCCCTTGCCATCAATCGGCTGCCCCATGGCGTTGACGACGCGGCCAAGCCATGACGGGTCAGGATAGATGACAGGGTCGACACCCGAGACAAAAGCCCGGCAGCCAATGCCAATTCCCTCCAGGCCGGCGAAGGGCATGGCAAGGGCCCGACCGTTGGCAAAGCCCACCACCTCTGCGGGTACGACAGGACCCTGGCGCGGTTGCAACTCGAGGCGCGAGCCAATCGCCAGTTCCGCGCGGGTGCCGGCAATCTCAAGCAGCAGTCCCTGAACGCCGGTTACGCGCCCAAAATGGCGTATTTCCGGGATCCTTGCCAATTCGGCCAGCACCGATCTCATGCTTATGCTCCCCGCCTTGAGGTGCCGTGGCACACCGACCGAGCTGAATGATGGCAGGTTGTCGCGTAATGATTAATTTTCCATTAAAGAGTATTTAGCCAAATCTTTTCCCTTGATCATGGCGGTAGACTCTCCTATTTTTTGTAAAGGTTAATTAAAAAGGAACACGCCCAATGCGCGTTTTGCTCATCGAGGATGACTCGACAATGGCGAAGAGCATCGAGCTCATCCTGTCGGCGGAGGGGTTCAACACCTACACCACCGACATGGGTGAGGAGGGGCTCGATCTCGGAAAGCTCTATGATTACGACATTATCGTTCTGGATCTGAATCTGCCGGACATCAGCGGTTACGAGGTCCTGCGCAAGCTGCGCACCGCCAGGATCGACACGCCGATCCTGATCCTCTCGGGCCTTGCCGCACCTGATAACAAGGTAAAGGGCCTTGGCTTTGGCGCAGACGATTACCTGACCAAGCCCTTCCACCGCGAAGAGCTGATTGCCCGCATCCACGCTATCGTCCGACGTTCCAAGGGCCATAGCCAGTCGATGATTGCGACCGGCAAGCTTATGGTAAATCTCGATACCAGAACCGTTGAAGTTGCAAACCAGCGCGTGCATCTCACCGGTAAGGAATATGGGATGCTGGAGCTGCTTTCCCTGCGCAAGGGCACCACCCTGACCAAGGAAATGTTCCTCAATCATCTCTACGGCGGCATGGACGAACCTGAGTTGAAGATCATCGACGTCTTCATCTGCAAGCTTCGCAAGAAACTTGCAGCCGCCACGGGCGGCGAGCATTACATCGAAACGGTCTGGGGACGTGGCTATGTCCTGCGGGATGCAAACGAAGTGCCCCAGATGGCGGCCATGGCCGCCACGGGCTGAGGCAGACAAACAACCTTAATGGTTCTTTGCATTTCAGACTTGATCAGGACCAGCTTATCCCAGTTGCACTGTCAGGGATATCTGGTCGGACCCCTCGTCTACGACGATGGAACTGCCACGCGTGCGGGCCAGGGCGCCCGCAAGCCAGGCGCTGGCGGCGCGCGGTTCAAGCTCGGCAACGCGGGTGGTGCCTGCGAGGGCGCCAGCCTGCAGTTCTGAAAAGCGGATATGGGTTCCCTTGGCAATCACGGAAAGCTGCACATCAGGCTCGAGGGAAACCGACAGTGTACCACCCCGTGGCAGGGTTTCCCCGGCGACCAGCAGCAGATTGAGGACAAGGCGCGAGAGATCCTTGGATACGAGGATCAGCGGCGGCGCCCAGGCCAGACGCACCCGGCCTTGGGCAAAAAACTGTTCCGCCAGAACCGCCGTGTCGGCAAGCGATACCTCTGCGCCCAGCCCTGTAGAGAGGCCATAGGCAACACGAAAGAACTGCAGCCTGGCCAATGCTGAAGCGGCACCTTCACCAAGCAGGCCCATGACATCGGTGCGCAGGCCCGAATTTGATTCAGCGTCGGCCAGTACTTCCAGCCCATTCACGATCACGCCCACAGGCCCGGCCAGTTCATGGCAGAGGTGTGATGCAAGAAGTGCCGCAAAATCCAGATCGTCGCCCATTGCCTGTCCTCATGCTCCCTCACGCGTACTGAGATGCAAATGCGGAGGTTAGCCTAGAGCATGGGACCGGAAGCGATCAGGTGGCAAGCATTAGTTTCAGTATCTTATGGGCATGGGCAAGATCTGCCGGTGTATTGACGTTCATGAACGGATCGTAACCGGCAAGCGGCCAGTCCACCACATGAACACCCTGCGCCGCCGCAAAGGCCTCCACACGGCGAACCCCAATCCCCAGAGCGTCCGTCAGCGCCGCCTCGAGGCCAACCGGCCAAAGCGCAAACACATGGTGCAGGCGCCCCCCGGATTGCGCAACCGCAATGGTGGCATCCTTCCCCCGCCCCGCCTCACCCAGGCGGTGTCCAAGATCAGGTGGCAGGAAGGGTGCATCCACAGGCACCGTCAGAATATAGCGAACCGCAGGCAGATGGGCCTTGGCGTGCCGCATGCCCGCCAGCAGCCCCCCGAGCGGACCCAGATCGGGCACCTCGTCTGCCACAACCTGCAGGCCCCATCGGGCAAAGCGCGCGGGATCATCATTGGCGTTGAGGACGAGGCTTGCCACCTGGGGCGCCAGGGCCGCGATGACATGGTCGAGCATGGCCCGCCCGCCCACCTCCACCAAAGCCTTGTCGCCACCGCCAAGACGGCGGGCCCGGC
>CANCOY010000061.1 GCA_947379865.1 Acetobacteraceae bacterium | reverse complement strand
CTGGGGCTGTCGATCAGGCGCTTGCGATAGGCCATGGTAGAGCCACCCCAGCCGCGCATCAACTCGATCACCCGGGCCGGGCGACCCTCGCGGGCAGCCTCGGCACGCTCGGCACGAATGGCACGGGCGTGGCCAAGGAACTCGTCAGCAATCACCGCCTCTTCCGCACGCCAGGCGCCGCGCACCTTTGCCTCGCCACGTTCAGCCACCAGGGTTTCGTAACGCAGCAGGAACTTCTCGACCTGGATGGGGTAATAGGCCAGCGCCTCGGTCGAAGTGTCGATGGCCGTCAGGCCACCACCAATGACCACAACCGGCAGGCGCAGCTGCATGTTGGCAATGGAGTCGGCCTTGGCCGCGCCGGTCAGCTGCAGGGCCATCAGAAAATCGGACGCCGTCCGCACACCGGTAGCGAGGCCATTGGGCATGTCGAGCACGGTGGGGCGGCCGGCACCCATGGCAAGGGCCACATGGTCAAAGCCAAGACCGAAAGCCTGGTCGACCGTCAGCGTACCGCCAAACCGCACGCCACCGAACATGGCAAAGCTGCGTCGACGCTCCAGCAGCAGGCGGATGAGCTTCAGGAAATTCTTGTTCCAGCGCACCGTGATGCCGTATTCGGCAACACCGCCAAAACCGGCCAGCGTGCGCTCGTCCAGGCGCTCCATCAATTCGTTGACATCACGGATCGGGCGGAACGGCACCCGCTCACCCAGAGGCGTAACGCCTGAGATATCTGAAGGCAGCGGCTCGATCTTCAGGCCATCAACGGCGGCGACCACATGGCCATCGTTCATCAGATGATGGGCAAGGGTGAAACCAGCCGGGCCAAGGCCCGCCACCAGCACGCGCCGGCCCGACTCTGCTTTTGGATAGGGGCGGTCGAGATCAAGCGGGTTCCAGCGCGTCAGCAGACCATAGATCTCAAAGCCCCAGGGCAGTTCCAGCACGTCCTTGAGGGTACGCGTCTCGGCCTGGGGAATGTCGACGGGCTGCTGCTTTTGATAGATGCACGACTTCATGCAATCGTTGCAGATGCGGTGGCCGGTGCCGGCGCACATCGGATTGTCCACCGTGATCATCGCCAGCGCGCCGATGGCGTGGCCCTGGGCCTTCACCTCGTGCATCTCGGAGATTTTCTCTTCGAGGGGGCAACCAGCGAGGGTGATGCCAAAGGGGCTCTTCTTGAAGGCGCCGGCCTCTGTGCCCTTGGCCTTTTCGCGCAAGCCACGCGAGCAGGAATCCTTGCCCTGGTGATGGCACCAGATGCAGTAATTTGCCTCGTCCAGCGCGCCGGCCAGATTGGTGCCGGCGTCCGTCAGGGCGAAGCCCTCGCGGCGGCGGAAATGGGCGGGCTCAAAGGTAAAGCAGGAGAAGCCGTGGGCCGTATCGGCATGGACGGGCACCAGATGCTCGAAGTCGAGCTTGCGCGGCACCTTGAACAAAAGGCCCGCCGCATGGCGCGCCTGGCCAGCCGGGCTCAGGGTCGCCCAGGCAGCATAGCGCGCGGCGCGCTCAAGCTTTTCAGCATTGGCCGCCTCATCCTGGCTCCAGGCCATGATGTGCGTGGCAAAGACGATTTCCGCGCCGGGGCCTTCGAAGGGCTGGCCAAAGAGTTCGCCAAGCGTCCTGCCCTCAGCCACGGCATCAAAGGTGGCGAAATCCATGCCGGCGGCGGCCTTCACGGCGCGGCGCTGCACAAACAGGCGCTTGGCGGCATAAAGGGGGGCAAGGGCGTTATGCTGCTCGGACAGGGCCAGAACTTCCGCCTCGATCCCGAAGAGATCGGCGACGAAGTCCTCAACATGAGGCGCCAGGGCAATCAGAAGCTCTGATTCCTCCTTCTTCGAGACGGCATCCGGTGTCGCGCGGGCAGCCTCAAGCTGCGCCGCAAGCGCCGCGTCCGTGCCGGCAAGGAAGGCAAGGAAGGCACCGTCGAGCTTCATCAGCCCTGGGCGGCCATAGAGATCCTCGAAAGAAAGTCCGTGCTTCAACGCCAGCATGGCGCATGCTCCTCAGGTCTCCGCATCAAGGGAGACAGTCAACAATCAAAAGGGTCCGACAGGGCAAGCGGAGACCCGCGCCCCAAACCGGGATCCCGGCGGCGGCGCACAATCCACCATCACAAGCGCCAAGGCAACCGGAGAACGCAGGGTTTCACACGAACTATATGCACAACCTTGTGAACCCACCCTGCTGAGATGTGTCGCCTGCCTCACAAGTCCAGCGGGGCGGCACGGTGTCGCGCTGCCGGAACGGGGCCCTTGCCCGCGATTGCAGGGCCTGCCCGGGGCTTACATAATCCGCCGATGGACACACCCTTGCGCCCCAATGTTCTTCTGATCACGGCCGACCAGTGGCGGGGCGAATGCCTTTCTGCCCTGGGGCATATGGTCCAGACCCCGAACCTGGATGCTCTGGCGGCGGACGGTGTGCTGTTCACCCGGCATTTCACCCAGACCGCCCCCTGTGGTCCCAGCCGGGCCAGCCTGCACACCGGCATGTACCTGATGAACCATCGCTCGGGGACCAACGGCACGCCGCTGGATGCGCGGCATACCAACATTGCGCTGGAAGCGCGCCGGCTGGGCTATGACCCGTTCCTCTTTGGCTATACCGATACCAGCCTTGATCCCCGCACCACCTCGCCCGATGACCCGCGCCTGTCCACTTATGAAGGGTTGATGGCGGGGTTCAATCCGGTCTGCAATCTGCCCGAGAATCAGGGCCGCTGGCTGAAATGGCTGGAGGCCAGGGGCCATGATGTATCTGGCGGCCACCATGCCGTGTTCCGCCATGCCGAGAACTATCCCGGCGCCGAGGACAAGGGGCCAAGTTTTCCCCCCGCGCGTTATTCGGCCGCCGAATCCGATACAGCCTTTCTGACCGACGAGGTGCTTGCCCACTGGCGCTGGCTGGGGGAGACACCCTGGTTTACCCATGTGTCATTCCTGCGGCCCCACCCCCCATGGGTGGCGCCCGCCCCCTATCACGCCATGTATGATGCCGACGCGGTGCCAGCCGTGGTGGCAAAAGCAAACCCCGACCAGGAGGGAGACCAGCACCCCTGGCTCGCCTATCAACTCAAGCGTCCGGCCTTCCGGGCGCCCGAGAGCGAGCGCACAAGGCGCCAGTTCCGTGCCACCTATATGGGCCTGATGAGCGAGGTCGATGCCCATATTGGCCGCCTTGTCGCGCATCTGCGGGCGACGGGGCAATATGATCGCACCCTGATCATCTTCACGACCGATCATGGCGAGCAGCTGGGCGACCACTGGCTGATGGGCAAGTCGGGCTATTTTGACCAGAGCTTTCATATCCCGCTGATCATCCGCGATCCGGCCGCCGAGGCCGACCATAAGCGCGGCCAGCGCGTGGAGGCCTTCACCGAGCATGTCGATCTGATGCCGACCATGCTCGACTGGTTGGGGGCAGAGATCCCGCTGCAATGCGACGGGCATTCGCTGTTGCCTCTGCTGCACGGCCCGGTACCCGCCAGTTGGCGGACGGAGGCCCATTGGGAATATGACTTCCGCGACGTGCGGCGGGGTGCACCAGAGGCGGCCCTGGGCCTGAGCATGGACCAGTGTACGCTCGCGGTTCAGCGCGGCCAGCGTTACAAATACGTGCACTTCTGCGGCCTCCCCCCCCTCCTCTTTGATCTGGAGAAGGACCCGGGGGAGTTCCACAATCTGGCAGACGACCCGGCGCACGCCGGCATAGTGCTGGCCTGTGCCTCACGCATGCTGTCGTGGCGGATGGAAAACGCCGAGCGCACCCTTACCCATCATCATCTGGGCAAGGGTGGCCTGGCCTTCAGGCGCTGAGCCTGCCTCTTAGCCCGTGATCATGGGGCTGGTGACAATGCTGGCGATACGCCAGGCGTTGCCCGATTTCACATAGACCTGGGTAACAAGGACGAGGCTGTCCTGCGCCGCAGCGCCCTTGGCACCGGCGGTGACAACAATGGGGACAACTACCTGAACCACGCCCGAAGCAACCTCGACAGCCTTGAGGTCGCCACGCACCGGCGTCATTTTCCAGGTGCCCTTGTGGACTTCACCAAAGGCGGCGATGGCCGCTTCGGTGCCAAGGCTCATGACATTGCCACGGAGCCAGAGGAACTTCTCCGACTTCACCAGATGCGCTTCCACGGCCTTCAGGTCGTGATCGTTCTGGGCTGTGATGTAGCTGTCGAAACGGGCCGTGACCTCCTCAACGGAGCCGGCCTCGGCAGGATAATTGAACATGAAAGTCCCAAGGGTTATTGCAAGCAGGGCAAACAGGGGAAGCGCAAAACGCCGCATGGCATGGTCTCCAACAGGGGGATGCCAATACCTGATGCCAGAATTTCCCTAATTTTTACTTAACCAAACCTTTGCCAAAATCATCTTGGCAGACGCCGAAATGCCTCCAGGGCCAGGCTAAGGCGTTCCATATTGCTGGCCGTATAGGCGACATAGTCGAAATCAAGCGTTGAATGCTGCTCGCTTGTGGCA
Source organism: Acetobacteraceae bacterium (assembly GCA_947379865.1). Classification (GTDB taxonomy): domain Bacteria; phylum Pseudomonadota; class Alphaproteobacteria; order Zavarziniales; family Zavarziniaceae; genus CANCOY01. The sequence goes on along the minus strand of CANCOY010000061.1, from coordinate 18,923 downwards.
CTCCACAGGGTCTCGCGCAGCAGCGACGCACATTTCATGGCGGCATAGGCCCGCCTGAGCCGCGCATCGGGCGGCGCACCGAAATAGGCCGCCAGCATCCAGTCTTCCTGCTCGGGCGACAGGCCGTTGTTGGAGGCAAGGCCGCCCAGATCAAACAGGCAGGAATTGAAACCTGCATAATCCCAGTCAATCAGCCAGACCCGGCTGCCATCATCGATGAAATTGCCTGGCAGCAGATCATTATGGCCAAATACCGGCTGGATTGGCCCCACTGCCATCTCAAGTTCATCATTGAGGGCGCCAAGGCGTGGCAGGTCGGGGACAAGGCGGCTGTCCCCCGCCCGCAGCGTTGCCGCGTAATCGCGACAGACGTGAAAAACCCAGAAAATCAGGGCCGGCCCCCGCAAATAGCGGGGCACTTCCAGATGGCAGCGCCGGATCAGCGGCACCAGCCGGGCCAGCATGGCCGGATCGCGTACATCTTCTTCGCAGAGCGTATGACCGGCAATGTGGCGCATCACCAGCGCCCCCGGCTCGGCATGAACGATTTCGGGTGAAAGGCCAGCCTCGGCAGCGGCGCGGGCGGCAGCCAGTTCGTTAAAGCGCATCACGCCATGAATGGGGATGTCGTCGCCAATCCGCACGACGAAGCGTTGTCCCCTGTCGGTCACAACGAAATTGGTGTTGGTGATCCCACCACCCAGCGGTTCCGGCTCAACCGGCCCGGCCCAGCAGCCAAGACGGGCAGCGCGTTCATGGGGCGGGAGGGCGGAGGTGGCGGAGGTAGTGGCGGAGGTCGTGGCGGTAGCTGCGGCTGGCATGATCACTCGTTGGGAAAAGGCTCAGCCAGCAGGGCCAGCGGCCGCTGGTTGCGGGAACGCTCATAGCGATAGCGCAGCGGCAGATGGCGATGCAGGTCGCTGAGCGCCGGATTGGCTTCATGCTGCACATAGGAATCAAGGGTTGGCAGCAGGCAACTCAGGTAATCGCCGCGCCCCGTGCTGCCAAGACCGCAACTGCTCGACGCCCGGCGGGTCAGATCCAGGTGCCGGTCCCACACCGCATCGGGATAACGGGCAAAGTCGAAAACAGGGTTCTTGCCATCGGTCGGGGTAATGGTCCCGGCAACCGGCGAGGCCGCCACGCATCCGACAAGCGCAAAAAGGACCATGAGCCTTGGCAAAAGGCGGCGAACATTCGGCTCCACGGGCACCCTCCTTGTCGCCATGACGATGGCAGGCGCACGCATCATAGGCATCCCGTCAACACCGTTGGAACCCCTTTGCTCCGCCGTGCGCCAGCCAGCGCCATGATGGCCCGCACCAGGGGCGCCTCGCGCCGCTCGGCCAGGGCAACAGCCCATTCACCCGCCTCGATCCGGACATCAGCGATACGCACGGCCACCAGGCGGTCATCATGGCCAAATTCCGGGGCCTGGACCACGCCAATGCCAAAGCCGGCGGCCACGGCTTCGCGCACGGCCTCGCGGCTTGAAATCTCCAGGGCCAGGATCGGCCGCACGCCGGCGGCATCAAGGGCGGCGGCCATCACGCTGCGGGTGGCCGACGCCGCCTCGCGCAGGACCATGGGCACGCCATCAAGGGCGGCCAGGGGAACCGCCCCTGCGGCGGCAAAGGGATGATCGGCTGGCACCATCAGCACAACCTCATGGCGGCCGATCTCTACCGCATCCAGATGCGGCCCCTCCACCGGGCGGCCAAGCACCGCCACGTCGGCCCGCCAGTCGATCAGGCTGGCCAACACATCCTCGGAGTTTCCCACCTCAACCGAGACCTCAAGTGCCGGATAGCGGGCCCGCACCGCCGCCAGCAGGTCGATCACATGATAGGGCCCGTCTGCGGCCAGACGCAGATCACCAGCCACAAGATCACGACGGGCGCCCAGCAAGCCCTCAACCTCGGTATCAAGTTCATGCATGCGGCGGGTGAGGGTCAGCAGCGTGCGGCCAAGATCCGTCAGGGCAATGCCCCGCCCGCGCCGTTCGAACAATCGGACGCCGTATTGCGCCTCCAGCGCCTTCACCTGAACGGTGATGGCAGGCTGGCTGATGCCCAGGCGGCGGGCAGCAGCGGTGAAACTGCCCTCGGTGGCGGCAGCATGGAAGGCGCGGAGGCGGGCACTATTCATAAATTAATTATATGGATCTTATCAAAAAAGGGTATTGGATTTATGGATTGGGAAAAGGCCTGCTGACGTGGTTCTCGCTGGAGACCGCCATGACAGAAACACCGGCCCTGTTGCTTACCCCCGGCCCCCTGACCACCTCTGCGGCCACACGCCACGCCATGCTGCGCGACTGGGGCAGCCGCGACGAAGCCTTTATCGCGCTTACCGCCCGTGTGCGCCGCCGGCTTGTCGAACTTGCCCATGGCGAGGACAGGCTTGTGGCGGTTCCCCTGCAGGGCAGTGGCACCTTTGTGGTAGAGGCCACCATTGCCACCCTTTTGCCGCCTTCGGGAAAGCTTCTGGTGCTGGTGAACGGCGCCTATGGCAAGCGCATGGTCGAGATGACGCGCCGCCTGGGCCGGGCCGTACTGGCCCTGGAAACCCCGGAAGATCAGGTGCCCGACCTTGAGGCCCTTGAGGCGACCCTCCGCGCTGATGCTGGGATCACCCATGTTGCGGCCGTCCAGTGCGAGACGACCTCAGGCATTCTAAACCCCATCGAAGGTGTGGCCGATATAGTCGCCCGGCACGGCCGCCACCTGCTGATCGATGCCATGAGTGCTTTTGGCGCCCTGCCCCTCGATGCGCGGCGGGTCCCCTTCACCGCCCTGATGGCATCCTCCAACAAATGTCTTGAGGGCGTGCCGGGCCTTGGCTTTGCGCTGGTGGCGCGCGAGGCGCTGGTTGCGGCGGCAGGTAACTGCCCCTCCCTCTCCCTCGACCTGCACGCCCAATGGAAGGGTTTTGAGGCCAATGGCCAGTGGCGCTTCACGCCCCCCACCCATGTGCTGGCGGCCTTTGACGCCGCGCTGGAGCAGCACGCCCAGGAAGGCGGCAGCGAGGGCCGGGGCGCCCGCTATGCCGCAAATCACAAGACCCTTGTTGCGGGCATGCGGGCACTGGGCTTCGAGACGCTGCTGCCAGATGCCCTGCAGGCACCAATCATTGTCACCTTTCATTCCCCGTCAGACCCAGAATTCGATTTCGAGCGCTTCTATCAGGCCATCGCCAGCCGTGGGTTCCTGATCTATCCGGGCAAGCTGACGGTCGCCGAAAGCTTTCGCATCGGCTGTATCGGCCAGGTCTTCGAGGCCGACATGCGCCGTGCCGTCGCGGCCGTCGGCGAGGCGCTGGGTGAACAGGGCATCCGCAACCCGGGCCGCTCGAAAGCTGCCTGATCCCCCCACAGCGGCGCATGTGCGCAACGGGAAGAAACGGACCACCATGTCATTCCAATATCACAGGCGTTACACCGGCCCGGTTCATACGGTGATCTTCGACTGGGCGGGCACCACGGTGGATTATGGCTGCGTTGCGCCCGTGGCCGCCTTCATGCGCGTGTTCGAACAGAACCAGGCGCCCATCACCGTTGCGGAAGCCCGCCTTCCCATGGGGGCGGAAAAGCGCGACCACATCAAGGCCCTGCTGGCCATGCCCCGCATCGCCACAGCCTGGTCCGCCACCCATGGCGGCGAGGCGGCAACAGAGGCAGACATCGACCGTCTGTATGCAGAGTTTCTGCCCCTGCAGGTTGCCATCATTCCCGATCATGCCGAGCCCATTCCCGGCTGCATCGAAACGGTGGCGGCCCTGCGCTCACGGGGGATCCGGATTGCCGGCAACACGGGCTATGCGCGGCCCATGATGGAGGCCCTGATGCCAGCCGCCGCCGCCAGGGGCTATGCGCCGGACATCGCCATCTGTGCCTCAGACGTGCCCGCTGGTCGTCCCGGGCCAGGCATGGCGCTTGCCTGCGCCATCCAGCTGGCCGCGCCGTCGGTGGCGGCGTGCATCAAGGTGGGTGATACGGTGGTTGATATCGAGGAAGGCCTGAACGCCGGCATGTGGTCGGTCGGCGTTGCCGTGACGGGCAATGAGGTTGGTCTGCCCAAGGCAACGCTTGAGGCCCTGCCGGCTGAGCAACAGCGCCGCCTGAAAGCCACCGCACACGACAGGCTGGCGCGCGCCGGCGCCCATTATGTGATCGATGGGATTGCGGATCTTGGCCCCGTGGTCGAGGCCATCACCGCCCGCCTGGCACGGGGCGAGGCGCCCTGACAGCAACCGGGGCGCCCTAACTGGGGCGCCCTGATAGCAACTGGCGCGCCCCAACTGGGGCGCCCTGGGGGCTCAAAGAATGGCGTAGGTCATGTTCTCGCGGGCGACCATGGCCTTGGACCACATGAGGCGCGCGTCACTCTCGATCTGTTCCATGACGACATCATCATGGTCCGGGTCGTGATGGAAGATCATCAGCGCCTTGACGTTCGCCGCCTGGCTGAGCCTTACGGCTTCCTGCCAGGTTGAGTGGCCCCAGCCGACCTTGGCCGGGAACTCAGCATCCGTATAGGTCGAGTCATAGACCAGCAGGTCCGTTCCCTCGATCAGGCCAAGGATGTTCTGGTCTGGCTTGCCCGGCATATGCTCGGTATCGGTTACATAGCACACCGAACGGCCGGCATATTCCAGCCGGTAGCCGGTGGCGCCATCCGGATGGTTCAGGCTGGTGGTGCGCACCTTGACGTCGGGACCGATGTTGAACGTGTCGCCCGAGGTAAAATCCTCAAACTCCAGCCGTGCCGCCATGATCTCGATTGGCACGGGGAACGTCGGGTGGGCCATCTGGTCGCTGAGAACCGTGCGGATGCCGCCCTTGTCGCCAAGGTGCCCCGCCCTGAGGGTGAAACTGCGGTTCTTGACGAACGCCGGCACAAAAAATGGAAAACCGTTGATGTGGTCCCAGTGCGTGTGGCTGAACAGAATGTGCGTGTGTGACGGCTCCGTCTTCATCAGCGACTGGCCAAGGTTACGAATACCCGTGCCCGAGTCGAGGATGACCCGCTGGTCACCCATCACCACCTCAAGGCAGGACGTGTTCCCACCAAACGCAATGTGGGCAGATCCTGGGCAGGCGATGCTTCCCCGCACGCCCCAGAATTTAACCTTGAATGACATCAGCCCTCACCCGTTGCATGCCTGATCGCGTCAGGGCCAGATTTCGCCAAAGGATAAAACAGGACAGCAGTGCTAAAGGGCAACACTAACGTCTTCCAGTGGCCGGTGCCACCTTGGACTGGAGCCGGGCCAAGGAATCATTGTGGCAAGGCGGCAACCCCAAAGATGCTCGCGTGAAAATGCAGTATTGCCAGCCAGATCACCACGCCGCCGATAATCCGCAGGGCGCCAATCTCAGCCAGATTCAACGTGTTGCGACCCTCCAGGATGGCCGCAAACGGCAGGCGCGAGGTGCGTGCGGCAAAGCGCTCCCAGGCCTCCCCCGCACCAGCCGCGCGCTTGCGGTCGATGCTGGCCATGCCATTGATCGCGAGCACCACGAGCATGCCAAACAGCACCAGCGAGGCGAGATCGCCATTAACCAAAGCGTGGAGCGCACCCCAGCCGGCCACCGCACACAAAAACGGGTGCCGGGTGACCCGCAGGATCCCCCGGGCAGGCTCAGGATCGGCAAGCGCCCCTTCCTGTCCCATGGCCGTGGGGCTTTTCATGGTCAGGCCGGCGATACCCATGACCAGGAGCGGCAGCATCAGGGCGATGGTCAGCCAGCGCACCCCCGGCAATTCCGCCCACAGACTGATGTATCCCGCATCCCCATGGCCATAGGCCATGATCAGCCAGGCCAGACCGCCCGCCGAGGCCAGTGAGAACAGCCCCCGATATGCGTTATCGCCCAGGCGCGCCACCAGGAGGCCACGCAGGCCGGTCGCCGAAACCAGTCCATGAATGGCGAAGAAGAAAAAGGCGGCAAGCAGCAATTGGGTCACGGCCATACTCCCGGAAGTGGAGGTGAGAGCGCTGAAGCTAACGCCCAAAGACGCCCCCTGCCAGTATCAATAAACACGGTTTTCGCCCCAAAGCGATCCGCCGCTACCGCCCGGCGGCAGGACGCGCTATCTGAGGGGCTGCAACAGGAGACGGCCGGGAAACATGCCCGCACGGTCAACATCATGCCCTCCGGAGCGGCTCTGGTGACAGACGGACGCGCGCTGCTCAAGCGCCTTGGGCGCCGGCTTGGCCATGCTCTGCTGTTGTGCGTGATCGGCTCAATCTGTCTTGTCAGCCTCTATAGCCTGGCGCCGCCACCAATTACCCCCCTGATGGTCATCCGCCTTTTCGAAGGTGAAGGGCTGAGCGGGCGCTGGCGGCCCCTGTCAGAAATCGATCCCAAACTCGTCAAGGCGGTGATCGCGTCAGAGGACACCACGTTCTGCCGGCACTGGGGTTTTGACCTTGATGCCATCGAGGCCGCCTGGGCACGCAACCAGCAAGGCGGACGCATTCTGGGCGGCTCCACCATCTCGATGCAGACGGCCAAGAATGTGTATCTGTGGCCAGGCCGAACCTGGGTGCGCAAGGCCCTTGAGGCCTGGTTCACGGTCCTGATCGAGGCGGGATGGTCCAAGAGCCGGATTGTCGAGACCTATCTGAACGTCGCCGAATGGGGCCCGGGCATCTATGGCGCCGACGCCGCCGCCCGCTATTGGTTTGCTGGCGATGCGGGGCGCCTGACGCAGCATCAGGCTGCCCTGCTTGCCGCCACCCTGCCCTCCCCCCGACGTTTCCGGCCAGACGCCCCGACATCCCATCTCGCCAATCGCGCCGCCGTGATCGAAATGCGCATGGGCGCCCTCGGCCCTGAAGACCTGCCGCCCTGCACGCGTGGGGAGAGATAGGCAACAGGCCCCCGGGTCAGAATAGTCCACTGTTCTGACGTGCCGACCGGCCTTTGGTAACCTCCGGGAAACCTTCTTGAATTCATTCTATGGGCGCGCTGCGGGAACCAGTCGGCGCCTTCAAGGATGGTCGGTAATGTTGCTTCGCTTTGTCCCCAGCCTGAAAGGGCTGAAGAAATCCCTGCCCGCCCTTGTGCCGGTGGTCTTTCTGCTGGCCGGGCTTGGCCTGAGTGCCTTTGATCCCGGTGGCGTGATCGGCGACATGCGGCTGAAGGTCTTTGACTATTATCAGCGGTTTTCGCCCCGACCCTATACCGATGCACCCGTGCGCTATGTCGATATCGACGAGGCCTCGCTGGCGCGTTTTGGCCAATGGCCCTGGCCGCGCAGCATCATGGCCCGGATGGTCGACGAACTCACGAAAAAGGAGGCGGCGGCGATTGCCTTCGACGTGGTCTTTGCCGAGCCTGACCGCACCTCTGCCAGCAGCTTTCTGGCCAACCTGCCCAGCGAAAGTGCAACGCCATCCCTGACAGAGGCCCTGCAACAGCTACCCGACAATGACCAGACCTTCGCCTCCTCCATCGCCAAGTCGCCGGTGGTCTCGGGCTTTGTGCTGACGTCGAACGAAAGTGACGCGGTGCCGGTTGCCAAGACCGGCTTTGCCAAGCTTGGCGACGACCCGGCGCGTCACCTGCCGACCTATTACGGCGCCGCCCGCAGCCTGCCCGCGATCGAGGCGGCGGCGCGGGGCAATGGCAGCTTCAACCTTGATCCCGACCGCGACAGCGTGGTGCGCAGCGTGCCGCTTGTGGTGTCGCTCAACGGCAAGCTCTATCCCACCCTCATCGCTGAGGCGCTGCGGGTGGCCCAAGGCGCCAACAGCATCTCGATCAAGTCGTCGGGGGCGAGTTCCGAGCAATCCTTTGGTGCCAATACCGGCATCACGGCCGTCCGCATCGGGCTCCTGACCATTCCCACCACCGCGCGCGGCGCCGTGCTGATCCATTTCACCCCGCGCGAGCCCATGCGGGCGATTTCCGCCGCCCGCGTCCTCGACGGGCAGTTGGGGGAGGACGAGGTGGCAGGCCGCATCATCGTGGTGGGCACCTCAGCCGCCGGCCTCCTCGACCTGCGTCCCTCGCCGCTGGAACCGGCCATGCCGGGGGTGGAGGCCCATGTTCAGGCGCTGGAGCAGATCATGCTCGGCCATTTCCTGACCCGGCCGGATTGGGCCAAGGGTGCCGAGATTCTCTTCATGGCGCTGGGCGGCCTGATCCTGATGGTGGCCCTGTCCTATGTCGGCGCCCTGTGGGCGGCGATCCTGACAGTGGTTGCCGCCGGCGGGGCCATTGGCACCTCCTGGTGGCTATACACGCACAGTCTCATGCTGACGGACCCCATCAGCCCCACGGTGGTGCTGGCGGGCGTCTATATTTCCGGCTCCATGATCCAGTTTCTGCGCACCGAGGCAGAGCGGAGCCAGGTGCGCTCAGCCTTTGGTCAGTACCTGTCGCCTGCCCTGGTGGAGCAACTGGCCAAGAACCCGGAACTGCTGCAACTGGGTGGCGAGACCAAGAAGATGACCTTCATGTTCTCGGACGTGCGCGGCTTCACCACCATTTCCGAGCGCTTCAAGGCCAATCCCCAGGGCCTGACCAAGTTGATCAACCGTTTCCTTACCCCAATGACCGACCAGATCCTGTCGCGCCAGGGCACCATCGACAAATACATGGGCGACTGTGTGATGGCCTTCTGGAATGCGCCGCTTGACGATGGCCGACATATCCAGAACGCCTGTTCCTCTGCCCTGGCCATGCTGCAGGCCCTCGACACGCTGAACGCCACCCTGGCGGCCGAAGCAGAGGCCGAGGGAAGCAAGCACACTCCCCTTGGCGTCGGCATTGGCATCAACACGGGCAATTGTGTTGTGGGCAACATGGGCTCGGAACAGCGCTTTGACTATTCCGTGCTGGGCGACGCCGTGAATCTGGCCTCGCGCCTTGAGGGCCAGTCGAAATATTATCACGTCCTGACGGTTCTGGGCGAGGAGACGGCTGCGGTTGCAGGGGACGAATTCGCCGTGCTGGAACTCGACCTCATTGCCGTGAAGGGCAAGGCGGAGGCAGTGGCGATCTTCACCCTGCTGGGGAATGTCGACACCCTCAATGCCCCCTGGTTCCAGGCCCTGCGGCCCCTGCATGCGGCCATGATCGCCGCCTATCGCGCCCAGGACTGGGCGGCCACCCGCCAGGGCATCGCCGATTGCCGCGCGCTGGAGGATGGCCGCATGGCCGGCTTCTATGACCTGATCACCGAGCGGGTGGAGGAGTTCATCGTCAATCCGCCACCCGCCAACTGGTCGGGCGTCTATGTGGCCGAAAGCAAATAGGCCCCGGATGGGTGGGCGCAGGCAGCACTGTCGCACCCGCCCCCATGGGCCTTGGGCAGAGACCGCCGCCGGGCTAAGCTTCCCCTCCGGAGACCTTCGAGGGGAAAATCATGGAATTGGCGCGTCCCTATCTGTTGTTCATTGGCGATGCCCGCGACGACCTCGCGGCTAAGACGGCAAGCGGCATTCTCGACTGGCGGCGCGACTGGTGCCAGGGCCAGTTCCGCCTGCCCGGTTGCAATGCCGACCTTGGCATTCCAGACCTCAGCATTGCCGACGCACAGGCCAAGGGCGTCAAGACCATGATCGTGGGCGTCGCCAATGCCGGCGGCGTGCTGCCGGAAAGCTGGGCCGCCACCATCGTCGCCGCCATCGAGGCCGGCATGGATGTGGCGAGCGGCCTGCACACAAGGCTTGATTCGATCCCGGCCATTGCCGATGCCGCCAAACGCCATGGCCGCCAGTTGATCGACGTCCGCCATTCCGACATGACCTTTGCCACGGGCAAGGGCACCAAGCGGCCGGGCAGGCGCATTCTGGCGGTGGGCACCGATTGCTCCGTCGGCAAGAAGTACACGGCCCTTGCCCTTGAGCGGGAGATGCTGGCGCGTGGCCTGAAGGCTGATTTCCGCGCCACGGGCCAGACCGGGATCTTCATCTCCGGGCGCGGCGTGGCGGTTGACGCCGTTGTGGCCGACTTCATTTCCGGCGCTGCCGAATGGATCGCGCCCGCCAACGACCCCGACCATTGGGACCTGATCGAGGGCCAGGGCTCCCTCTTCCACGCCTCCTTTGCAGGCGTCAGCCTGGGCCTGCTCCATGGCAGCCAGCCTGATGGCATCGTGCTGTGCCACGAGCCGACCCGTACCAGCATGCGCGGCTTGCCCGACTCAAAGCTGCCGGGCCTGAAAGAATGCATCGACCTGAACCTCGCCTGTGGCCGGCTGACCAATCCCGCCATCCAGGCGGTGGGGGTGTCGATCAACACGGTCAAGCTCGGCCCCGCCGAGGCCCTCGCCTATCTGGCCAAGGTTGAAGACGAACTGGGCCTGCCCGCCAGCGATCCGGTTGCCTTTGGCGTTGCCAATATCGTTGACCATATCCTGAAGGTCGTGCGTTGAAGCTCTCCGTCACCAGCGAGGCCTGGCCCATCGCCGGCACCTTCCGCATCAGCCGGGGATCCAAGACCGAGGCCATGGTGGTCGTCTGTACCCTGACGGCTGGCAGCTATTCCGGCCGGGGTGAATGCGTGCCCTATGCCCGCTATGGCGAAAGCGTTGAGGGGGTGATTGCCGCCCTCAACGCCGTTGCCGGCCACCTTTACGACGGTATCGGGCCAGAGGCCGCCCAGGCCCTGCTGCCCGCAGGGGCGGCGCGCAATGCGCTCGACTGTGCCCTGTGGGATCTCAGGGCCAAGGCACTGGGCGTGCCCGCCTGGCAGCTGGCGGGCCTGCCCCGGCCGGGAAGCCTGGTCACGGCCTATACCCTGAGCCTCGATACGCCCGAGAAGATGGGGGAGGCGGCGCGTGCCGTTGCCTCCAAACCTCTGCTCAAGCTGAAGCTTGGCGGCGAGGGTGACATCGAACGGGTGGAGGCGGTGCGGGCAGCCGCGCCCGCCTCACGCCTTGTGGTTGATGCCAATGAGGCCTGGACGCCTGAACAGATCGCCCCCTTCACCGCCGCCATGGCCCGCCTGGGGGTTGAACTGATCGAACAGCCCCTGCCCGCTGGCGCTGATGAGGCCCTGTCGGGCATTCGCAGTGCCGTGCCCCTTTGCGCCGATGAAAGCTGCCACGACCGTGCCGGCCTTGCGGCGCTGGTGGGGCGCTATACCCATATCAACGTCAAGCTCGACAAGACCGGCGGCCTGACCGAGGCGATCCAACTGGCCCGCACCGCCCAGTCGCTCGGCCTTGGCCTGATGGTGGGCTGCATGGTGGGCACCAGCCTTGCCATGGCGCCTGCGGCCCTGCTGGGGGGCATGGCCGATTTCGTCGACCTCGACGGGCCGCTGCTGCTGGCGCGCGACCGCGACCCCGCCATCACCTTTGATGGCAGCGTCATGCAGCCACCACCGCCTGCCCTCTGGGGCTGAACACCCCCCAGAGAGACGCATGGACCCGGAGGGACGCATGGACCCGCAGACACATTTCTCTCCCACTTTTGGCGAGGCGCGGCAGAAATTCCTGGCTGCGGCCGATGCCGCCGGGGCACGGCTGCGCGCCATTCCCCATCCGCTGGCAGGGCCAGATGGCAGTCCGCTTGCCACCGATGTGGCCGTGCTGGGCCCGCCGGAGGCCACACGCCGGCTGGTTCTGATCTCGGCCACCCATGGGGTGGAGGGGCATTGCGGCTCGGGCGTGCAGGTGGCTCTCTTGCGCAGCGGCGCCCTCAATGATCTGCCAACTGATCTTGCTGTCGTCCTTGTCCATGCCATCAATCCCCATGGCTTTGCCTGGACGCGTCGCGTTACAGAAGATAACGTCGACCTCAACCGCAATTTCGTCGACTTCTCTGGCCCGCTGCCAGAAAACCCTGCCTACGATCTGCTTTTTGATGCCATCAACCCGCCCAGCCTGTCGCCAGAGATCATGGCGGCCGCGCGGGAGACGCTGCGGGCCTATTCCAGCGCCAATGGGGCCATGGCCATGCAGGCCGCCGTCTCCTCCGGCCAATATCGCCATGCCGATGGTGTCTGGTATGGCGGCAGCCAACCCACCTGGTCGCGGCTGACCCTGGAGGAGATCGCGCGCCGGGAACTGGCTGGCGCCACGTCGGTGGCCGCCATCGATTTCCATACCGGCCTTGGCCCCTTTGGCTATGGCGAGATCATTACCGAACTTGCACCCGACGATCCGCTATTTGCCCTGGCGCAGGCCTGGTATGGTGATGGCGTAACCTCTACTGTATCAGGAAACTCCACATCGGCCCGCCTCACCGGCACCATGGACGGTGGCCTCGCCCGCGCCCTGGCGCCGGCCTGGCTTTCCTATGTGGCGCTTGAATTTGGCACCCGGCCCACCAGTGTGGTGCTGGATGCGGTGAGGCAGGATAACTGGCTGCACCTCCACGGCGACCTTGCCAGCGAACAGGGCAAGGCGATCAAGGCCCTGATCCGCGATGCCTTCTATCCTGATGAAGATGCCTGGCGCACAGCCGTGCTGGAACGAGCCAGCGCCGTGGTTAGCCGAGCCCTTCAGGGGCTTGCATCCCGCGTGGGCTCTTCGGCCGCATAGCCATATTCCGCAACATAGGGCGCCAGTAGCGACAGTACCGGTTCCATGGCCCTGGCATAGCGTTTCCAGCGGCCAATGGCGCGGCGGTTGAGGGGCTCGGTCACCGCATGACGGCTGGGGGTGGCGATGAACCGACCGGTCTGGCGGCTGCGCCAGTCGAGCACGGCCGGATCCCAGGGCAGGTTCAGAAAGCTGAACACCCCCCGGGTTACAGCCTCGGGATCATCCACCAGATCTTCATAGCGGTACTGATGCCAGGAAAGTGACAGGGTGGTGCGGTAATGCCGCCACAGGCCCATCACCGCGTCATAGAGGCGAGCGGCATCACCTAAATCAAGAAACCCCGCCATGGCGTCGTTGAGCTGGAAATCCTGCATGAAGCAGGACAGCACCACATCGCGCGGGTCGCGCAGGGCAACGATGATCTGCGCCTCGGGAAAAATCCGCTGGATGGGACCCAGTTCAATCAGGTTAAGGGGAAGTTTGTCGAGCAGGCGGCGGCCGGGCTGCCGCGTTGCGGCGTCGGCATGGCGCCAGAACGCAACCCTGAGATCGGCGATGGCTGCCTCGTCGAGGGTATCGAGCACATCGGGATAGGCAATGCCATTGCGGCCCCGCCGCCAGGGGCCAAGCACGGCTTCCAGCGGGCTGCGCTCGCCCGTGGTGGCAAGGGCCGGATGGCTGCCAAGCATTTCCTCCATCAGGGTCGTGCCCGAGCGGGGAAAGCCCACAAAGAATACGGGCGCCTGACGCCCGTGAGACGGGGCACCAGCCGCAGCCGCAGGCCATGATGCCACCCGCGCCGGGGTGAACCAGCGTTCCAGCGCCTTTGCCGCCTGCCGTGGCCGGGCGGGATCGAGGCCCTGGGCAAGGGCTCGGGCGCGCTTGGCCGCCTTGCCGGCTGAAAAAGCAGCAAAGGCATCGTCTGGCCGGTCCAGCCGGTCAAGCACCAGACCCCGCTCAGCCTCCACATCCGGCCGCAGGGCCGGGTCTGCCCCCACCGTCAGTGCATCAAGGCGGGCAAGCGCCTCCGCAAGGTCACCCTTGCGGCGCAGCAGCACCGCCTCCATCAGGCGGCCACGGGGATGGCCAGGGGCGCGGGCCAGCAGACGGGAGACCGCTTCTGCCGCACCGCCAAGCTCATTCAGGGTCTCAAGGCTCAGGGCCAGATTGGCCAGCACATCCGGCCCCGCCTCGGGCCGGTCAAGAGCACGGCGATAGGTGGCGATGGCGGCATCCGCCTTGCCCTGGGCCTGCAGGGCGCCGGCAAGGTTATTCAGTACATCAACTGTCTCCGGCCCGATTTCCAGCGCCGTCCGATAGGACGCTTCGGCTAGATCATGGCGGCCAGCCTGCCCCTGGGCATAGCCAAGGTTGAAATGCACATCGGCGGATCGCGGCGCCAGAACGGCTGCCCGGCCCAAGGGCTCCAACGCCTGGGCGGCAGCGCCCGTCATCAGCAGGGCAGCACCCAGATCGGCATGGGTCGCGGCATCGCGGGGGCGAAGGGCGGCAGCACGCGACAGAGCCTCGATTCCAGCCGCTGGCTGGCCGGCGCGCAGGGCAATGACGCCGATCAGGTGATGGGCCTCGCCAGATTTTGGGTCGGCCTGCACCGCCTCAAGCGCGCGCGCACGGGCAAGGTCCGGGCGTCCGGCACGAAAGGCCTGGACCGCCTGGCCAAGCAACGCGCGGGCGCGCTCCTGCTTTGCGTGCGACATGATCCATGGGTAGAGAAGGAGGCCCGGCTCCACAAGCCTTCCCGCCATGCTATCGCCACATACCGGTGCTTGGATTGTCAGATGCCTGAACTCCGCTCTCCCGCCGCCCCTGCCCTCTCCTGCCATCGCCTGAGGAGCGGGCTTGTCATTCTTGTTGCCCTTTTCGGCCTTGGTGGGGCTGCCCAGGCCCAGGAAGCCATGCGCGTTGCCGAGGTTGTGACCGGCAACGAGCGCGCCCTGCTGGCCACCATGGCGGCCGCGGGCCTAGATACCAGCAATGGGTTCAAACTGGTCACCCGCCCCTATGGCAGCGAAGAGGAGGCGCGGCAGGCCCTTCTCAAGGGTGATGTGGACGTCATCCGGACCGACTGGCTGTGGGCCGCCCGCCAGCGCGCAGGGGGTGCTGACATCGCCTGTGTCGCCGCCAGCATCGCCCCTGCCGCGGTCATGGTGCCCCGCAACAGCCAGATCACCGCCCTCGCTGATCTGGTGGACCGGCGGATCGGCATTGGCCATGACGCCGGCAACCCCACCTGGCTGATGATCAGGGCTGCGGCCCTTTCGGCCAGCCGCCTCAACCTCGATCTGACTGCCCGCACCTTTGGCCCCCTGCCCGGCCTTGCCGGCCAACTGCGGGCCGGCACCATCGATGCCCTGGTGGCAGACGCACCAGAAGCCGCCATGCTTGCCCGGCAGGGCCATGTCCGCCTGATCGGCAGCGATGCCCTGGCGCGTGGTTTTGGCGTCGAGGGGCAGATCCCCACCGCCGTCTGGGCCTTCCGCGATGCCGGCATGCAGCGCAAGCCCACCAGCCTGAGCGCCTTTTTTGCGGCGAGCCGGGCGGCCAGCCATCTGCTTGCCAGCGATGCCAAGACCTGGATACCCCTTGCCCGCCTCTATCCCGGCGCCGATACGGCCATGCTGGCCAGTCTGAGGGCCGCCCATGCCGATGGTGAGGTGACCCATTGGGGCGCCCTCGACAGCGCCCGCCTGAATGATCTGGCCAAGCGGCTGGCGCAGGTGCTGGGGCCAGAGGTTCCGGCACCCCTGCCGGCCGGCCTCATGCGCGATGATCTGACATTCTGACGCGCCACCCGGCTGATGCGCCAGCCGGCCTTGCATCAGGCGAGGGGAACCACCAATATAGACCTTGAAGTTCGGCATACCGACCGGACGCAACCTGGTAGAGGAAAGACCATGGCCTGGAAGACCCCCAAGTTTGTCGAGATCTCCGTCGGCATGGAAATCAACTGCTACGCCTGCGCCGACCTCGCTGATTGATCTCGGCCTCGCGCCCTCATTGTGAGCGGCGGGCGGCCCGGCCGCCCGTCGGAGTGACATGGTACAGGTAATCGTGCTGGGGGCCGCCGCTGGTGGCGGCTTCCCGCAGTGGAATTCGCTCGGGCCAAATTGCGCCCGCGCCCGTGCCGGCGACCCGGCAACCCCTTCCCTGACCCAGACCTCCCTTGCCGTCTCGGCTGGTGACGGCAACTGGTTCCTGCTGGACGCGGCGCCTGAGCTGCGCATCCAGATCGAGCGCACACCGGCCCTCCACCCCCGCCAGTCTCCCCGGCACAGCCCCATCCAGGGTGTGGTGCTGACCTCTGCTGATGTGGACCGCATCGCCGGGCTGCTGACCCTGCGTGAAGGACAGCCGCTGTCGCTTTATGCCACGCCGCGCGTGCATGCCGTGCTTGATGCCAATCCGGTGTTCGAAGTGCTGAACCGCGAGAAGGTGGCACGCCTGCCCCTGGCCCTCGACGTGGCACAGCCCCTGGTGCCGCCATCCGGCCCGGCACGCCTGCAGGTCACGCCCTTTGCGGTACCGGGCAAGGTCCCCCTCTGGCTTGAAGGCCCGGGGCCGGTGGAAACCGGCGCCCTCAGCGAAGACGTGATCGGCCTGGAGATTGCTGAAATCGGTGGTGGCAAGCGCCTCGTCTATATGCCGGGCTGCGCCATGATCACAGCCGAGATCCGGGCGCGGGCAGCGGGCGCCGACCTGCTTTTTCTTGATGGCACCCTGTGGCAGGACGACGAGATGGTGCGCGCCGGCATTGGTCCCAAGACCGGGCGGCGCATGGGCCATGTCAGCATGTCGGGGCCGGATGGCAGCATCGCCGGGCTGGCCAGCGTCAGCGGGCCAACGCGCTACTTCATCCACATCAACAATTCGAACCCGGTCCTGGCACGGGACTCGGCCGAGCGGCAGGAGCTTGAGGCCGCAGGCTGGCATGTGGCAGAGGACGGGATGATCATCGACCTCTGACGTCGAACGAAACGCAGGACACATGAGCGATATCGAAGCCCGCCTGCGCGCCATTGGCGCCGAGCGCTATCACGCCAACCACCCCTTTCACGGCCTGCTGCATGGCGGCAAGCTGAACCGTGGGCAGGTCCAGGCCTGGGCGCTGAACCGCTATTACTATCAGAGCCGCATCCCCCTGAAGGACGCCGCCCTGATCGCCCGCACCCCCGATTCCGACATCCGCCGCCTGTGGCGCCAACGGCTGGACGACCATGACGGGGTGGCGCCCGGCGACGGCGGCATCGCCCGCTGGCTGAAGCTGACCGACGGTCTGGGCCTGGACCGCGCCTATGTGCTGTCCGAGGCAGGCATTCTGCCGGCCACGAAATTTGCCGTGGACGCCTATGTCGCCTTTGTCCGTGAACGGCCTTTGCTTGAGGCCATCGCCTCGTCGCTGACGGAAATGTTCTCGCCCGGGATCATCTCCAACCGGGTTTCGGGCATGCTGGCCGGCTATGATTTTGTGACCGCCGAGACGCTCTCCTATTTTAACGCCCGCCTCAGCCAGGCCCCGCGCGATGCCGACTGGGCGCTGGCCTATGTGAAGCAGCATGCGGTGACGGCGGAGTTGCAGGACGCTGTGGCCAATGCCCTGATCTTCAAGTGCAATGTGCTGTGGGCGCAGCTGGATGCCCTGCACCATGCCTATGTGGCGCCGGGCATGATCCCGCCGGGCGCCTTTGTCCCCGCGCCATGAGTGCCGCACCCGCCAACCTGGGTGAGGCCAGTGTGCCGCGTCTGGCACCGGGGGTGAAGCTGCGCCACGACGCCGCCCGCGACCGCTGGACCCTGCTTGCCCCCGAACGCCTGATCGTGCCCGACGAAATCGCGTTGGAGATCCTCAAGCGGATTGATGGCAAGACGAGCGTTGGCGCCCTCTGTGATGATCTGGCCACAACCTTTGGCGCCCCGCGCGAGGTGATTGCAGCCGACGTGCTCGCTTTGCTGGGGTCGCTGGCCGACAAGGGGTTTGTGGCGGCATGAGCAGCCCCCGGCCCGAACCGCCCCTGGCGCTGCTGGCGGAACTCACCCACCGCTGCCCACTACGCTGCCCCTATTGCTCCAATCCCGTCGACCTCGCCCGCGCGTCGGCCGAGCTTGGCACAGCGGAGTGGAAGCGCGTGCTGGCGGAGGCCGCCACGCTTGGCGTGCTGCAGGTGCACTTCTCTGGCGGAGAGCCGCTGGTGCGGGCCGATCTTGATGAACTAGTGGCGGAGGCCGCGCGCCTTGGCCTCTACAGCAATCTCATCACCTCTGCCGTGCTGGCCGAGCCGGGCCGCATGCAGGCGCTGGCCTCAGCCGGCCTCGACCATGTGCAGATCTCGGTCCAGGACGCCGACCCTGCCAGTGCCGACCGCATCGGCGGCCTGAAGGATGCCCACCGCCGCAAGCTGCTGGTGGCAGCACAAGTGCGCGAGGCGGGCCTGGCGCTGACCCTCAACGCCCCCGTCCACCGGCAGAACCTCGACCGGCTGGAAGCCATCATCGACCTTGCGGTGGAGCTTGGCGCCCATCGTCTGGAAGTGGCGCATGTGCAGTATTATGGCTGGGCGCTGGCGAACCGCGCCGCCCTGATGCCCAGCCGCAGCCAGTTGGACCGCGCCACCGAGATCGTTACAGCGGCACGGGTGCGCCTGAAGGGCGTTCTCGCCATCGATTATGTGGTGCCGGATTATTACGCCGCCCGCCCCAAGGCCTGCATGGGTGGCTGGGGTCGGCAGTTTCTGGTGGTTAATCCGCTGGGCGAGGTACTGCCCTGCCATGCCGCCCCCTCCATCCCCGGCCTCGTCTTCGAGAACGTCCGCGACCGGCCCCTGGCGGCGATCTGGGCTGATTCGCCCGCCTTCGAGGCCTATCGCGGCACAGCCTGGATGGCAGAACCCTGCCGCACCTGCGACCGGCGCGAGATCGACTGGGGTGGCTGCCGCTGCCAGGCCATGGCGTTGGTCGGCAATGCCGGTGCCACAGACCCCGCCTGCGCCCGCTCCCCCGACCATGCGGCGATGGTAAGCCTCGCCAGCGAGGAAGCCACGCGCGAGGCCGACGATTTCGTCTATCGCCAGATCGGCGGCCTGAAACCGGCCTGAGGCTGTGCCGGGTTCAGCCCCCGGCGGCCAGTTCTTCGCGCTTCATTTCCAGTTCCAGCCAGCGTTCCTCGGCGCTGGCGCGCTCGGCAACGGCTGCGGTCATGCGGTCGGCTGAGATCTGGAAGGTTGCCGGGTCGCGGGCAAAAAGAGCCGTATCGGCCAGGCGCTTTTCCAGCGTCGCAATCTCCTTGCCCAGGTCCTCGATCTTTTTGGCGAGCAGGTCGAGTTCGCGGGCATCCTTCGATGACAGCTTTTTCAGCGGGCGGGCCGGTGCATCGGCGGGCCGGGGCGCGTTGGTTTTCTG
>CANCOY010000060.1 GCA_947379865.1 Acetobacteraceae bacterium | reverse complement strand
GTACCGGTGATGTTGCTGGCGGTGCCACTGTTGCTGACCGAACCACCCGCCGCCAGCGACACGCCAGCACCCGAGGCGCCCGTGATCGTGCCGGCATTGCTGACCGTGCCGGCATTCACGGTGACCGAGACACCCGCCACAGACCCGCTGATGTTGCTGGCAGTGCCGCTGTTGCTGACCGAACCGCCCGCCGCCAGCACCACACCGCTTGACCCGACACCACCAATGATCTTGCCAGTGCCGGTATTGCTGACGTTGGAAGCCGACGTGAGGTTGAGGCCTGCGTTGATGGTGCCTGTATTTACAACACTGGGCGTGCCAGCGAGCGTAAGGGCGCCAGTGCTTGTCGACAGCACCCCATCATTTTGAAAAAGGGTGGCAAATGTGCCGGTGTTGGACACGGTCCAGTTGGCACCGCTGTACACCTGCAGGGACTTGAAGCCGATAATCTTCGAAAGATCCTGGGTTGAGCGGCCCGCTCCCTTCAGCGCCAGGGTACCCATGGACGTGCTACCGGTGGTATTGGTTATTTCCGCGCCAGTGTTCAGGGCGGAAGACCCGTTCAGCACAACAAGAACCTGTCCCGTTACGTTCTTGAAGCGCACATCCCGTGTCGTCCCGGTGATCGTGGCCGTACCCGTGTTCGTAACCGTAGCCCCGTTCCCGGCGCCAAAATAAACACCATAGGCACCACCAGAGATCGCGCCTGTGTTATCAACCTGGCTGCCGCTCCCGACCATCGTCACGCCTGACTTGCCCGCACCCGTCCCACTGATGCTGCCGGCGTTGGAAATTGTTGTCGTACCGGTTGCCGAAATGCCATCGGTGCCGCTGATGGTTGCGCCATTGGCATTGCTGACGGAACCACCCGCCGCCAGCGCCAGGCCAGCCGCCGCGCCACCACCGATCGATCCTGTATTGGTGACGGTCAGCAAACCTGCCGCCGTAACGCCATTGTTAAGCTTGCCAGAATTCGCCAGTGAAGCTGTGGTGTTGGCGAGCGTGAGCGCGTTCGTCACCGTGCCAGCGTTGCTGACGCCGCTGGAGAAGGCGCCCGCATTGGTGAGCGTCGCCACAGCGCCGGCATAGACCTGCAGTGCCTTGAAGCCGCTCAGCTGCGACAGGTCCTGGCTGACCGTGCCCTTGATCTGGACCGTGCTGTTGGTGGGCGCAGTGCCCGTAACATCGGCGCCGTTGGTCAGGGTTGACCCCGTGTCGAGGACGAGGAGCACCGTTGTGCCGACGTTCCTGAAACGCACAGCCTTGGTCGTGCCCGAAATCGAGCCGGTGTTGGTAAGGGTCGCCGTTGCACCCCCATTGAAGTAGACGCCGAAGGTATTGCTGGTGATCGTGCCGGCATTGTTGACCGACCCGCCGGCGCCAAGTTCGACACCCGATTTGGCACCACCGGTAATTGTCTTGGTTGCGTTGTTGACGACATTCAGCACGGCGCCGGACTTGAGGCCGTTGACGAGGCTGCCGGCATTCACAAATGCATTGACGGCAGTCCCCGACAGGGTGGCCGGCACGGTGATCAAGCTGTTGGTGCTGTCCGACAGCGTGCCCGCATTGGTGATGGTGCCACCAGCGAACGTGACGTTACCACCTGTCACGCTTGTGGGTGCGCCAAGGTCATTCACAATAGATGGCGTTGCAAGGCTTGCCGTATATTGCAGGGAAACGGTTTTGCCATCCGCCTCATAAACGAGAAGCGGGCTAAGGTAGGCGAGGTTACTTAGAACGGTAGAGTTAAAGGCACCCGTGAATGAGCCACCAGCATAAAGCAGAGTGCTCTTGGGATTCGTCAGCATATTTGGTGCGGCTGGGCCAGCAAGATACACGCTGCCCGCCAGGGAGGCGGAGCCGGTGATGTTGATATTGCCCAAAGTCCCGGTACCGGCGCCGACCAGGCCCACCTTCAGCACGCCTGAGGAGGTCTGAACGAAGTTCCCTGCGATCTTGAGTTGTTCCGGTGCCAGCAGCCCTCCGGGGATCAGGGTGCCGCTGTTGGTGAAGGTGCCATTGCTGGCAAGCGTGAACGTGCCCGTGCCACTGCTCAGGGACCAGACGGCACCGTTGGCAATGCTGGCAGCCTTGAAGCCGCTGAACAGCGACAGGTCCTGGCTGCCGAGCGTCGCCCCCGTCTGCTTCAGGTTCAGCTGGCTGGTGGTCGCTCCACCCGAAACGGTTACGGCCTGGGTGATGGTTGAACCCGGATACAGGTTCAGTATGGCGCTTCCCGTTGTGTTGAAGCGGATGGCCTTGCCCCCGCTGGTCGACCCGATCGTGCCGAAATTGCTGAGGGTCGCATTGGTGCCAGCGCTGAAATCAACACCATAGGTGCTGCCAAGGATGCTGCCCTTGTTGAGGACAGAGCCGCCGGCGGCAAGTTGCATGCCGGACTTGCTGGTGCCCCTGATTGTACCATCATTGGTGACGGTGGCCGCCGACCCCGACGACTTGATGCCATAGGTCGCGCCGGTGATCTGGCCGTTGAAGGTGGTTCCCCCAACAACAGTCTGCCCGTTGTTGACGATACCCCCCGCATTCAGCTGCACGCCTTCGGCTGTGGTGCCGGTGATCGTCCCAAAATTGCTGATCGTGGGCGCGGAAAACACCGCGATAACACCAGACTGCCCGGTGATCAGGCCCTTTTCCTGGTTGCTGATCGTTGCGGGCGCAGCAAGCTTGATGCCCGCGGCACCAGTGGCCTTTACGGTGCCGGCATTGGTGATAGTCGTATCCAGCATGCCCAGACTGGTCTGGTAAATGCCATAGGTGGCACCGCTGATCAGGCTGGCCGTACCACTGTTGTTGATGATGTTGCTGCCTGCGTTCAGTTTGAGTGCGGTCGATCCTGTAACGGCGGTGCTGATGATGGAACCGCTATTGCCCAGCGAAATGCCGCGTTGGGCCAACACGGGACTGTTGATTATACCCGCGTTCGACAGGCTTGGCGTCGTGCCACTCAGCGCAAGCACGCTGCCGGGGCTTGCCGCCAGCGTGCCGCTGTTTGTGACACCGTTCGCGAAATTCAGGACATTGTCGGAGATGACCCAGTTTGCGCCGCTATAGACCTGCAAGGTCTTGAAGCCCACAAGCTTGCCGAGGTCCTGGTTACCGCCTGTGCCCTTGAGAGCAAGCTTGCTGGTGGCACCACTTACGACGGTGGCCGTATTGGTGGCTGTATTGCTTCCAAGACTTGCGCCAGCATAGAGCACCAGAAGCGCAGTGCCGGTATTTTGGAAGCGGATGGCTTTGCCGGTGCCGGTCGACTGGATGGTGCCGGTGTTGATGACCGTCGCATCGTGCGTGCCAACCCCCACATCAATGCCATAAGTGGCACCCTGGATTGTGCCGCCTGCCTTGTTGGTAACGGTCCCCCCCTTGCCCAGGAAGATGCCGGCCTTGGTTCTGGCTGTGATGAGAGAGTCGTTCTCAACAACGCTGCCGGTTAGCCCTGCGTTCGATGCGGAAATGGCATAGGTTCCGCCAGAGATGGTGCCAATGCTCGCGCCGGTTCTCTGGTTCAGGACGGTGCCCGCCGCGCCAAGCTTGATCGCCATGGCGGTGGACGTCAAAACCGGATTCGTTACGATGGCGCCGTTATTGATGACGGTAACAAGGCCGGTTGTCTGGATGGCGTCGACACCCCCACCGCCGATTATTTGTCCGCTTGCGTTGTTCTTGATGGTGCCGGTTTGTAGCTTGATTGCTGCCGTGGTGGTGGACTTGATGCTGCCATCGTTCTCAATGGTGACGGCCGTGGTACCCGCACCCTCAACGGCGAAACCACCCACGATCGATCCCGTGTTGGTATTGGTGAGACGTCCACCCGCGGTCAGCTTCACGCCTACACCGGCGCTGTATCCCTGGATGGTTCCCTGGTTGATCACGGTGGCGACGGTGCCTGCGACCACCGCATACTTCGCCTTCAGCAGGGCCGCAGTCCCGTTGTTCGTCACCGTTCCGCCAGCTGTGGCCTGCAGGTTAACCGCGGTGCCACCGATGCTGATGATGGTCCCGTAATTGTTCACCGTGGGGACGGCGGTACCGGTGCCGGAGGTGGAAACGCCATATTTGTTTCCATATATGTAGCCACTGGGATCGCTCGCAGAGCCATTGATGACCCTGCCACCATTCACAAGTTTCACACCCGTGCTGCTGGTGTTAGTCGTCTTGATGGTGCCGCTGACATTGTTGATGGTGTTCTGGGCCGAGGCATAGACGCCAGCGGTGGTGCCCGTGATGGAACCGCTGTTGGAATTGGTAAGATTGCCGCTGCCAGTCAGCTTTACGCCATAGCCAGCCGTGCCCTGAATCAATCCGCCATCATTGGTGACGGTTGACCCGGCCCCCTTGGCCAGCAGGCCCATACGTCCCTTGATCGTACCTGAATTTGCTACCTTTACGGCCGAATTCAGATATAGACCGCTGGTGTAACCACTTATAGCACCAGAATTGTCAACCGTTCCGCCACCGTTGATCCTGACAGCGTGCGACAGGGCACTGGAGAGCGTGCCGGTGTTTGACAGGCTCACGCTGCCAGTGGAGACAAAGGCAAGGCCCGTCCCCGTTACCACAACCTTGCCGTCGTTTGTAACGGTGGCCATCTTGCCTGTGGGGGGCGTGCCAGTAAGGCTGATACCGTTGACGTTGGTTCCAGGCGTTATGGTGCCGGCATTGGCCAGGTTAACCGTACCGTTCGTGGCCACGACGCCGGTGTTGATGAGGGCATTGTTCTGGAGAGTTGCCGCGTCAAAATTGGTTACCGTACTGCCGGAGTTGGTCAACGTCCCATTGTTATAGAACGTAGCAGCCGTAATTGATGCAGTTCCTTTAAGATCCCATCTTCCGCTATAGACGTTGATCGTCTTGAACCTGACGAAATTTGTAATGTCCTGCGTGTAAGTGGTTGTGCCGGCCCGATTGCCGGAAAGCGTAAGGCCACTGGTGAATGTAGTCCTGGCATCGCTGAGGACATCCACCTCAATCGGCTTGGCCAGGACGACTGCGCCCCTTATGTTCACGTTCACAGAATTTGTGATGTCTTTAAAATAGATCGACTTTTGACTGCCCCCGATCGTGCCGCCATTCGCGGGCCAGGTGCTGCCGGTACCCAGATTTACAACAACATCGCCAACCTTGTTGAAGTAGACACCAAATTTGCCGCCGGAAATCTGTGCGCCGGCACCATCGTTCGAAAAGGTTCCGCTGGTTGCGTTGGAGATATAGACAGCCGCATTGGTCGATGCGCCCCCTGCTGCAATGCTGCCGGTGTTGGAGATGATGGCATCCCCACCCTTCACCGCAATGCCGGCACCTGTGTTGTTACCCTGCAATAGGCCGCTGTTCTTGACATAACCACCCAGGTTCAGCGCAATGGCATGGCCCGTGCCGTTGATGGTGGTGGCAGTTGGGTTGAACGTGCTGGTAACGGTTCCGGTACCTTTGATGGTGCCGCCCGCATTTATGATCGTGCCTGCATATCTGTCAGTCTGGATCGCGTTGGATCCGGCGATTGTGGATCCGTTGAACACGGTAACAAAGGCCGCATACGTACCAATGAAATTGACGCCATTCGCCCCTGTAGAGCCCGTGATGGTGCCGACAGGTGTTGAAATCCCCGATTTGCCGACGGTTACGGTGCCCGCGGTGTTATTGAACTCAACCCCGCCCTGGATTTCGCCCGCCTCCACGTTGAGTCTGGCGCCGTTTGAAAGGCTCTTGAAGACCACGGCCTTGGGGGTTGTGGCAGATGACTTGATAATGGGCGTCGCCGAGCCCATAGCGGGGTTTAGCTTGTTGGTAACGGTTGCGGTATCGCCGAATGCGAAGTAGACGCCATACTTGGCGCCCAAAATCGTGCCGGAGTAGTTGGTAACGTAAAGTTTGGTGGGTGCCCCGGAGGCGGCGCTGGAGACAGAAATACCGTTTCCCGTGCCTCTCCCCTCGATTGTGCCGCTGTTTGTTATGGATGTTGTAGGGGTACCGCGGTACCTGTCGGAACCGCTGACACCGGCGCCAGCCGTGCCGGTGACAACCCCGCCTATTTGGTTGATGAGGGTACCACCACCGTTAAAATAGATGCCGCGCGTGCCGGTGATTTTACCCTGGTTATTCACCGTTACCCTCGGTGCGCTTGTCAGAATGCCGACGCCGTTGGTGCTGGTAATCAGACTGGTGGCGCCCTTGTTGAGGATGACGTGGTCGTCGGATGAAGAATAAACCGCCCCGGCATTTGCACCGCCGCCTGTCGCCTGGATGGTACCGTAGTTTGTCAGCGAGAAATTTCCAGACGGGGTCGCCGCCCGTACTGCAGTCCCGGACCCGGAGCTATTGATTTGTCCACCACTCTTGTTCGTGAATATGCCACCGGACGTGAATTGAATTGCATAAGCACCAATACCGGTTGCAGAAATACTGCCGGTGTTGGTTACGGTTGAAAACGAACTCAGCCGAACCACAGACTTGTTCGTGACGGTCGTCCGGACCGTGCCCTGATTGTAGAATACGCCACCGCTCGCCAGGCTCACGGCGTAGCCTGTCGTCGCCGAGATCACGCCGCTATTGGTGTTGGTGACAATGTTTGCGACGCCACCGGAGTCGATGCCATTAGTGCCGTTGATCGATCCGTTGTTGATCAGGGTTCCCTTCAATAACAACGAATTCATGGAGATCGCGGAGGAACGCGCAACGTTGACCGTCGTGCCATTGTTGATGGTCAGTGTCGCACCGCTGCCAACAACCTGCTGGGTCGTGATCACCTGCGCCTGCGCCCCCGGGGCGGAGAGCAGGGCAATGGCGCTGGCGCCCGCCAACAGGGTTGCCCGCAGCGTACGCTCAAGCGTGGAGCGGCCAGCCTGGTCGGCAGAGGGAACGACACCGTAATAGGGGACAACGCAACCGGACATCTGGGCAACTCCCGCACTGGTGCCCGGGCCTCACCCGGACAAGCCAATCTCACGTGTTGGCAGTCTGGCGCGGAATTGGTGTATAAATCGTTATCGCTACATCAACGGGTGGTTTTTTTGGGGCAAAAAGGCGGCCCTAACGGTTAGCCCAGTGGCGGCGGCCCAAACGAAAACGGCCGCCCCGAGGGGCGGCCGCTGTCTGGCTGGTGAGGTGCGTCCGGCCTAGAGGTGGCGGACGATCTCTTCCACCATCTTCTTGGCGTCGGCGAACAGCATCATGGTGTTGTCGCGGAAGAACAACTCGTTCTCCACCCCGGCATAGCCAGAGGCCATGCCGCGCTTGACGAACAGCACGGTGTTGGACTTCTCGACGTCGAGAATCGGCATGCCATAGATGGCGCTCTTGGGGTCGGTCTTGGCGGCCGGGTTGGTCACGTCATTGGCGCCAATCACGAACGACACGTCGGTGGTCGAGAAGGAGGAGTTGATATCCTCCAGTTCGAACACCTCGTCATAGGGCACATTGGCTTCGGCCAGCAGCACGTTCATGTGCCCGGGCATGCGGCCGGCGACCGGATGGATCGCATAGGTGACCTTGACGCCGTTTTCCTTGAGCTTGTCGGCCATTTCACGCAGGGCATGCTGTGCCTGCGCCACCGCCATGCCATAGCCCGGCACGATGATGACGGAGCCGGCATTCTTCATGATGAAGGCCGCATCCTCGGCGCTGCCCTGCTTGACCGGCCGGTCGAGCACGGGGCCGCCCGCCGCAGCACCCGCCGCATCGGTGCCAAAACCACCCAGGATCACGTTGAAGAACGAGCGGTTCATCCCCTTGCACATGATGTAGCTGAGGATGGCGCCGGATGAGCCCACCAGCGCGCCGGTGATGATCAGGGCGTTGTTTTCCAGCGTGAAGCCGATGCCCGCCGCTGCCCAGCCCGAATAGGAGTTGAGCATCGACACCACCACGGGCATGTCCGCGCCGCCGATGGGGATGATGATCAGGAAACCGATCAGGAAGGCGAGCGCCGTCATGGCCCAGAAGATGTTCTGGCTGCCCGTGGCAACAAAACAGCCCAGCAGGCCCAGAATCAGCAGGCCGAACACCAGGTTCAGCAGGTGCTGGCCCCGGAACACCACCGGCGCGCCAGAAACCAGGCCCTGGAGCTTGGAGAAGGCGATGACCGAGCCGGAGAAGGTGATGGCGCCGATGACGACACCCAGACCCATCTCGACCTTGGACGAGGTCTTGATGACGTCGGTGCTGCCCGCCACCAGAATGCCAAAGGCATCAGGCGTATAGAGGGCGCCGGCTGCCACCAGCACGGCGGCAAGGCCGACCAGGCTGTGGAAGAAGGCCACCAGCTGGGGCATGTCCGTCATCTTGATGCGCTGGGCCGTGACGGTGCCGATGGCACCACCAATGGCCAGCGCCACCAGGATCAGCACGATGGCCGTCTGGCCCGCACTGGTGACGGCAGGGCTGGCAACGGTCGCAACAATGGCAATCGCCATGCCGACCATGCCGAAGGTGTTACCCTGGCGGCTCGTCTCGGGCGACGAGAGACCACGCAGGGCGAGGATGAAGCAGATCCCTGAGACCAGATAGGCCAGGGCCGCGAGATTGGCCGATACCATGTGGTCCCCCTTATTTCTTGACGGGTTGTTTCTTCTTGTACATCGCCAGCATTCGTCGGGTGACGACGAAACCGCCAAAGATGTTGATGGCGGCAAGGATCACACCGAAGAAGCCGAAGCCCTGGCTGATCGGCGCCGCGTCCTTGTTGCCCAGCGCCAGCAGGGCGCCGACGATGATCACCGACGAAATCGCGTTGGTGACCGACATCAGCGGCGTGTGCAGGGCAGGCGTCACGCTCCACACCACGTAATAGCCAACAAAGATGGCCAGCACGAAGATGGCGAGGCGGAAGATGAACGGATCGATCTCGCCATGGGCCTCGGGCGCAAGCGCCGGGGCCAGATCCTGGGCAAGACCGGGGTGGGAGAGAGCCAGCCCGGCAAGGGCCAGCGCAATCAGGGCAAAGGTGCGCATTTTGCGTTTCCCCTACGAGGCCTTAAGGGCCGGATGGACGACTGCACCGCCACGCGTCAGGGCAACGCCCTTGACGATTTCGTCGTCCCAGTCGATGGCAAGCTGCTTCGTGCCCTTGTCGATCAGGGGCGTGATGAAGTTCAGCAGGTTCTTGGAATAAAGCGCTGCCGCGTCCACCGCGATGCGGCTGGGCACGTTGAGATGGCCGACAATCTTGACGCCATAAGCCTCAACCACTTCGCCCGGGCGCGAAAGCGGGCAGTTGCCGCCCTGTTCCACCGCCAGATCGACGATCACCGACCCCGGACGCATGGTCTTGACCATCTCCTCGGTGATCAGCACGGGCGCGGGGCGACCGGGGATCAGCGCGGTGGTGATGGCAATGTCCTGCTTCTTCAGGGTGGTGGCGATCAGTTCGGCCTGCTTTTGCTTGTAGGCCGCACTCATCTCCTTGGCATAGCCGCCCGACGTCTCGGCCTGACGGGCCTCCTCGTCGTCGACAAACACAAAGGTGCCGCCCAGGCTCTGAACCTGCTCGCGGGTGGCCGACCGCACGTCGGTCGCCGAGACGATGGCGCCCAGGCGGCGCGCGGTGGCGATGGCCTGGAGGCCGGCAACGCCCACGCCCATGATCATCACACGGGCCGGCGCCACGGTGCCAGCCGCCGTCATCATCATGGGGAAGGCGCGGCCAAACTCGGCCGCCGCATCGATCACGGCGCGATAGCCGGCCAGATTCGCCTGGCTCGACAGCACGTCCATGCTCTGCGCGCGCGAAATGCGCGGCATGAATTCCATGGCAAAGGCATCAATGCCCGCCGCCGCATAGGCGTCCACGCCCTGGCGGTCGGCATAAGGCGCCAGCATGGCCACCAGCATGGTGCCGCGGCGCATCAGGGCCAGCTCATCATGGCCCTCGGCAGCAGTCATCGGGCGCTGCACCTTGAAGACCACGTCGGCGCTGCCCAGCGTGCTGGCCGGATCGGCCGCAAGGCTGGCACCCGCCGTCTTGTAGTCATCGTCCTGGATGGCCGCCAGCAGGCCGGCGCCAGCCTCAACGACCACCTCGGCGCCCAGCGCCACCAGCTTCTTCACCGTTTCCGGCGTCGCAGCCACGCGCTTCTCGCCTGGGCGGCGTTCCTTGGGAATAGCGATCTTCATGGATACGGGTCCCCGCTTCCTGTCCGCCCGGAAGCCCTGCGCGGGCACCGGGCCGGGGCCGCATGGCCCCTCCCCCCTCAAGATCTGCTGCGACCGTTAGCCGGCCCGCAGGATCGGTTCCTAGCCCCTGATCAGGGGAGATAAATCCAGAGCAGCAGCGCAACCACAAGCACCGTGCCGGCAATGCCAAGCTTCGTGAAACGCATGAAGCCATCGTAAGTGTGACGCTGCGCGCTGATTTCCATGGTTCGTGCCTCTGGGAACGTGCTGTAAACGAGGCCGCACTATAGCCGAAGATCAGCCCCTATCAAGATTGACCATGCGGCAAATGGTACAGAGCCGGCCAGCTTTTCCGCCGCTCAGCCCCCGATCCGCGGGTCGTCGAGCGTCTTGAACGTGCCGGTGCCGGTCAGGATGGTCCGCTCGCCGCACCAGATACGGCCCTGGACCACATATAGATCACCCTCGCGCCCCACCAGTTCGCCGGTTCCCTCCACCCAGTCCCCCAGGCGCGCGGCCGACAGGAAATCGGTGAGGAGGCGCACCGTCACCCAGAAGCGGCCACCCGCCCGCAGCGATACCACATGGCCAAAAGCAACGTCGGCAAAGGCCATCAGCATGCCGCCGTGGCAATTCATCATGCCATTGGTGTGATGGTCCGAGACCCGGAAGGCGCGGACATAGGACAGGCCCTCGACCCGCTCGAACAGCGGCCCCACCGAGCGGCCAAAGCCATGGGTCCAGTTCATATTGGCAAAGCCGGGCGGGATCTGGCCACCCTGGGCCTCGGTCAGGTCATCGGTCATGGGCACCTCCTGCCCCTCCCTTAGCTGAGGGACAGGGCGATGCAAAGCCGTCAGTCCGGCCGGGCCAGGCCCTCGGCCTCCAGGGCGGCCGCCTGGCGCGCGGCCAGCGCCCCGGTTTCGAAATCGACCAGATTCTGGTTGAAGATGTCGTGCCAGTTCAACTCGGCGCCGAGATGCAGGAAGACCGAACCAAGGCCGATGGCGGCGCGGTCCATGAAGACGAATTCGCGCGGCGGCTTCACGGGGCCAAGCTGTTGCAGGCGTTCGCGCACATGCAAAGCGGGCTTGCGGCCATAATCGCCCGGCCGCTCGCCATCAGAGACGCTGCGGGTGCGGTCATCCAGCATGGGCGCATAGA
The DNA here is from genome assembly GCA_947379865.1 of Acetobacteraceae bacterium. Lineage (GTDB taxonomy): Bacteria > Pseudomonadota > Alphaproteobacteria > Zavarziniales > Zavarziniaceae > CANCOY01. The sequence goes on along the minus strand of CANCOY010000060.1, from coordinate 12,170 downwards.
TGAAGCGCGCCCAGATGTTCAGGGTCTCCACCACCTCTTTCGTGAGGTTGGTAAAGCCCCAGGATTCATAGGCATGGACGGCCAGGGCATCGTCGTTCTTCAAGAGCGCCCGATAGAGATCCACCACGCCACCCACAAAGCGCGGCGGGAAGATGCGGATGCAGCCAAAGTCCAGCAGGTTGATGCCGCCCTCTGGCCGCACCGTGTAATTGCCCAGATGCGGATCGCCGTGGATCACGCCATGTCCGGTAAAGGGCGCCCACCAGGCGCGGAACATGTTGCGGGCAATTGTATTGCGCAATTCCAGCGGCGCCGTGGTGAAGTCCAGCAGCGGCCGGCCCTCCAGCCATGTCATGCTCAGCAGGCGCGGGGTGGAGAGGGTGGCGACCACGTCTGGAACCCGGATGCCCGGCTCGTCGCGGAAGATGCGGGAATAAAGGGCCATGTGCCGGGCTTCCCGGGCATAGTCCAGTTCCTCGCGCAGGCGGGCGGCGATTTCGGCGTGCATGTCGCTGGTGTCGATGCTGCGGTCCATGCGCCGGTGAATGCCAAAAATCACCTTCAGCTGGTTGAGGTCGGCCTCCACCGCCGACTGCATGTCGGGATATTGCAGCTTGACCGCCAGCGGCGCGCCCTCGGTGGTGGTGGCGCGGTGCACCTGGCCAAGCGAGGCCGCCGCCACCGCCTCGCGCTCGAACGTGCCAAAGCGGCTTTGCCAGTCGGCCCCCAGTTCCGTCATCATGCGACGGCGCACAAAGGGCCAGCCCATGGCGGGCGCGTTGGACTGTAACTGAGAGAGTTCCTGCACATATTCCTGGGGCATGGCCTCGGGAATCGTTGCCAGGATCTGCGCCACCTTCATCAAAGGCCCCTTGAGGCCGCCCAGCGCCTTGCGCAGTTCCGCCGCACTGCGGGCGGGGTCGGCGGTCATCCCCAGATAGCGCTCACCCACGGCGCGGGCCGCAATGCCGCCCACGGCGGTGGAGACGCGGGCATAGCGGCTGAGCCGGCCCGTGAGCCGGTCGTCCTCGTTCTGTGCCATGGCCTCAATCAGCCTCAAGCTGGTCGATCAGCCCTTCGATCACGCCCAGCCCCTTCTGCCAGAAGGCCGGGTCGCTGGCGTCGAGGTTGAAGGGCGCCAGCAATTCCTTGTGCCGCAGGGTGCCGCCAGCCCTGAGCATGTCGAGGTACTTCTGCTGGAAGCCCGGCGCCGCCCCCTCGTAAACCGCATAAAGCGAGTTCACCAGGCAATCGCCAAAGGCATAGGCATAGACATAGAACGGCGAATGGATGAAGTGCGGGATGTAGGACCAATAGTGCTCATAGCCCTCGCTCAGCTCGATCCCCGGCCCCAGGCTTTCGCGCTGCACCGCCAGCCAGATCTCACCGAGCGCCTCGGGCGTCAGCTCCGCCTCGCGGCGGGCGGCGTGGACGCGGCACTCGAACTCGTAAAAGGCGGTCTGGCGGACCACGGTGTTCAGCATGTCCTCCACCTTGGAGGCGATCAGCAGGCGGCGGCGCACGGGGTCGTGTTCGGCGGCAAGCAGGGCCTTGAAGGTGAGCATTTCGCCAAAGACGCTGGCGGTCTCGGCCAGGGTCAGGGGCGTGTCGGACATCAGGGTGCCCTGGGCGCCCGCCAGCACCTGGTGCACGCCATGGCCCAGTTCGTGGGCCAGCGTCATCACGTCCCGCGTCTTGCCCTGATAGTTCACCAGCAGATAGGGATGGACCGAGGGCACGCAGGGATGGGCAAAGGCGCCGGGCGACTTGCCGGGCTTCACCGGCGCGTCGATCCAGGCATTGTCGAAAAAGCGCTGGCCAATGGCCGCCAGATCGGGCGAGAAGGCACCATAGGCCTCCAGCACCGTGCGCCGCGCCTCGTCCCAGGGAATGCTGCGGTCAAGGTCGGCCGGCAGGGGCGCGTTGCGATCCCAGAAGTTCAGCTTGTCCATGCCCAGCCACTTGGCCTTGAGGCGGTAATAGCGGTGCGACAGGCGGGGATAGGCGTCGCGCACGGCACCGGCCAGGGCCGCCACAACCTCTGGCTCTACCTGGTTGGAAAGGTGGCGCGGCGTGGCGGGATCGGGATATTTGCGCCAGCGGTCCTCGATCTCCTTGTCCTTGGCCAGGGTGTTGGTAACGAGGGCAAAGAGGCGGATGTTGGCGGCAAAGACCTGGGTCAGGCTGGCAGCCGCCCGGCGGCGCACCTCGGGGTCGCGGTCCGACAGCAGGTTCAGCGCCTCGGCACTGGTCAGCTCGCGGCCATCAAAGGGAAAGCGCAGGCTGGCCATGGTCTCGTCATAGAGGCGGGTCCAGGCGGCGCGGCCAGAGACGTATTTGTCGTGCAGCAGCTTTTCAAGCTCGTCCGACAGCTGATAGGGGCGGAAGACCCGCAGGTCGCGCAGCCATGGGCCATAATGGGCAAGGCGCGGCGCCAGCATCTTCTCGGCCAGGGCCGCATCGTCGAGGCGGTTCAACTCCAGCGTGAAGAAAATCAGATGACTGGAGATATCCGTCATCCGCTCCTGCATGGTCTGGTGGAACTGGCCGATGCGCGGGTCCGACATGTCGGCGGCATAGATCAACCCGGAATAGGAGCCAATGCGGCCCAGCAGTTCCTGGATCTGTTCATATTCGGCAAGGGCTGCGCCCAGGCTGGTGCCGTCGAGGCCGGCGACCTTGCCGTCATAGGCGGCCTCGAAGGCGCGGGAGCGGGCTTCGGCGCTGGCGAGATCGCGGGTGAGTTCGGGCGCGTCCATGCCCGGATAAAGGTCGGCCAGATCCCATTCGGGCAATGTGCCCAGCGCCTCACCACTCATCTCGACCTCCACTTGTGTTGCCCGGTGAATATGGGGCGGCGACCGCCCCGCGCCAAGCCGCCACCGGGCTTTACCCCCGATCCCGCCATGATAGGCTTGGCAAAACCCCCAGGGAGGAAAAGCCATGCCCGTCATCAACCGTATCGCCGCGCTCACCGACGAGATGACCGCCTGGCGCCACGACATCCACGCCCATCCCGAAACCGCCTTTGAGGAGGTGCGCACCGCCGAAGTGGTGGCAAGCCAACTCGCCGCCTTTGGCATCGAGGTGCACCGGGGCCTCGGCAAGACCGGCGTGGTCGGCACCCTGAAGGTGGGCACAGGGAGCGGCGCCATTGGCCTGCGCGCCGATATGGACGCGCTGCCGGTGCAGGAAGCCAATACCTTTGCCCATTGCTCCACCCATGCCGGACGCATGCATGCCTGTGGCCATGATGGCCACACCGCCGTGCTGCTGGGCGCCGCCAAATATCTGGCCGAGACGCGCAATTTCGATGGCACCGTCCACTTCATCTTCCAGCCGGCCGAGGAAGGCTATGGCGGCGCCAAGAAGATGATCGACGATGGCCTGTTCCAGCGCTTCCCCGTGGATGCGGTCTATGGCCTGCACAACATGCCGCGCCTGCCCGTGGGCCAGTTCTCGGTGCGGCCGGGTGCCATGATGGCGTCGAGCGCCACCTTCCAGATCGTCGTTACCGGCAAGGGCACCCATGGCGCCATGCCCCACACCGGCGTTGACCCCATTGTCTGCGCCGCCCAGATCGTCACCGCCTTGCAGACCCTGGTCAGCCGCGAAACCAATCCCGAAGACGAGGCCGTGCTGACGGTCGCCTCCATCCATGCGGGCGACGCCTTCAATGTGATCCCCGACAGCTGCACCATCGCTGGCACCGCCCGGGCCTTCTCGTCGAGGGTCGATGGCGCCCTCAATGCCGGCATGCACCGCATCGTGACGGGCATCGCCGCCGCCATGGGCTGCACCGCCACCGTCGACTACAAGCTGATCTATCCCGCTTTGGTGAACGACCCGCACCATGTGGACGTGGTGGCAGAGGCCATGCGCGACGTGGTGGGCGATGCCAATGTCCATGCCAATGGTTTCCGCACCATGGGCTCGGAAGATTTCGCCTTCATGCTGGAGGCCATGCCCGGCGCCTATGTGTTCCTGGGCAATGGCGAGGACAGCGCCATGGTTCACAACCCGCGCTATGACTTCAACGACGCGGCCCTGCCTGTTGGCGCCTCGTTCTTTGCCCGGCTGGTGGAACGCACGCTGGCGCGCGCCGCGTGAGAAACAAATAAACCTGCGCGTGGGTGGAAATTAACCTTATCTAAACCTGTGCTCTCCTCAGATACCTCCGCAAGGATGGTTGCGTGGGAGCGTCAGGTTGCGTGCTATTGGAACAGCGTGGGGTCTTGCCGCCGTCTGCTGCGCTTTTCTTCTGGGCTCTGGCCCGGCTGAAGCGGCGCTGGGACCTCAGGCCGGGGTAACGGCAGCGGTGCGCGGCCGTGTGCTGCTGACCGAGATTGACCAGCCACAGGCGGCGCCCGAAACAGCAACAAACGGCACCGCCATCTATCTTGGCCATGATATCCACTCTGGTGCCGATGCAGGCACGCAGCTGATGCTGCTTGACCAGACCTCCGTCACCCTGGGCGAGAATGCCGAGCTGGCGGTGAATGATTTCGTCTATGATCCCGCTGCCAATGTCGGCCAACTCGCAGTCTCGGTGCGCAACGGGGCCTTTCGCCTTGTCACCGGCGGCATTTCCGAAGTTGATCCGGCCAATACCGTTATCCGCACCCCCACGGCCACCATCGGCGTGCGCGGCACCATCCTGCTCAGCCGGGTAACGCCCGCCGGCAGCCTGATTGCCCTTGCCGGCCCCGGTGCCGCCACCGATACACGGGACCGCGTGGGTGCCGTGGAGGTAACGACCGAGCATGGCAGCGTGCTATTGACCCGCCCGGGCTTTGCCACCTTCGTTGCCCCCGGCAAGGCACCGGAGGCACCACGCCCGCTGACGCCAGAGGAATCCGCCAGCCTGGACCAGGAACTGTCCCACGAAGGTAGCCGGGGCCAGGTGATGGCTTTTGCCCCCACGGGGCGGGGCGACACTGCGGGCGACCGCCGGGCCATGGGCGGCATGCAGGTGGGTGCCCTTGCCAGCGGCAGAGGGTCGAGCGCCACCGCCACAGCCCTGGGCACCGGGCTGGCGCAGGGCACCCGAAATGGCACGACAGGCACCGCGCAGACCCTTGAAAACAGCAATAGCAGCAGGCTTCCCTCGCCAAATGACCCACGCTTCCCGCCGTCAAATATTCAGGGCCAGGGTGATCCGACACAGCCCTGGTTTCCCCAGGACGGAGGGAACGAAGACACCAATCTGTCACTCAAAAGGATGCGCGATTTTTTTAGACCAACAGACCCATTTGCCCTAACTGCCTATTCCGGCACCGCGACCTATGTGAGCCACGACATACCCATCTATCACCTGGTCACGAACAACCCAGCTGATTACACATGGGGTTTCTTGCAGGATTTTGACAATATTGACCGCTTCGGCACCTATGATTTTCAGGCGACGGTCGATTTTGACCGGCGTGTCATTACGGCGCGCTTCTTCAATGCCGTGCTCGACAACCGCATCCGCATCGCCGAGATTGCCACCCTGCGCGGTACCCTGGCCGACGACACTCCCCTGACCTGGACGGCCGACCATGTAGCGGTCGCCGACAGTACCGCCCTTGCAACGGCCCGTGTTGAGCTGATGAACAGCCGCGAAGGCGACGCCGCCCGCCTGATGCGCCAGACCCTGATCCTCGAGCAAGGCGGCGCTGTCTTTGGCAACGTCACCAATATCAAGGGCATCGGCCCCATGTGGGAAGGCCTCGCCATTGACACGACGGCAAATGGCCTCGACACCGCCCCGCCTGGCTTACCAACCGAAGGCGGCGCTTATGCAGCGTTTTCTGGCGTGGCAAGTTTTGCCCAGACAGCCATTCCCCTGAACATTGCCGATATCAATGGCGCCTTTGCCAGGCCCGCGGGCTCCTATGATCTCGGCGTGCAGATTGATTTTGGCAGCCGCGAGATGGTCATCAACGCCACAAATTTCCACTTTCAGGGCGATGGGAATACCTATGGCGCGACCCCTCTTGTTCACTCGCTCACGTCCGGGCTGGCTTTTTTCGCAACAGACATACCGCTGGAGATAAGTGCTGGCTCTGGCCCCGATGGCCTTTACATGATTAGCGACATCTTCACCCAGGTGCGCAATGTCACAAGTGCACCAGAGGATATTGCCCGGCTGCTTCTGCAGACAGTGAAGATCTCGGTAGATGGCACGCCAGCCTATCAGGGTACGGCACGGCTCCTTGGTGATTTCACAAATGTGGTTCGGCCCTGAACGGTACTCACCTGCCTTAATGCTATGTTAAGTATTTTGGGCAGGTAATAAGGCTTGATATCCCGCTGATGACAGGTTCCCGCGTTGCGCATCCCCATATCCCATGCCCTTTGGGCAGCCACTGTCCTCGCCATGCTGCTGCCCGGCGCCGCCCAAGCCGCCCTGGGGCCACAGGCCGGGGTGACAGCGGCCGTGCGGGGCAAGGTGCTGCTGGCGGAGGTCGGGCGGCCAGAGGCGGGAGCAACGGCGGTCAATGACGGCAGCGAGGTTTTTCTGGGCAATGCCATCCGCTCGGGCGATGCCTCGGGCCTGCAACTGATGCTGCTGGACCAGACGTCGGTTACCCTGGGCGAGAACGCCGAAATGGCGGTGGACGATTTCGTCTATGACCCCAACAGCGACGTGGCACGGCTCGCGGTTGGCATCAGCCGGGGCACCTTTCGGCTGGTTACCGGCGCCATATCAGATATCGATCCCGCCAATACCGTAATCCGCACACCCACTGCGGTGATCGGCGTGCGCGGCACCATCCTGCTCACACGGGTTACACCCGCCGGCAGCCTTATTGCGCTGGGTGGCCCCGGCAAGGAAACCGATACACGCGACCGCGTGGGTGCCGTTGAGGTTACAACGCCACAAGGCAGCGTGGTGCTGACCCGCCCCGGCTTTGCCACCTTCGTGGCACCCGGCAAGGCCCCTGAAGCCCCCCGCCCCCTGACCGACGAAGAATCCGCCAGCCTGAATGGTGACCTGTCAAAGAAGGCCGGCCAGGGCATGAACATGGCCTTCAACAAGCCTGCGACTGGCGATGCCGGCGGTGCCAGCCGTGCTGCCGGTGGCCGCGTCGGCAGCCTCAACGATCCCTGCGACCCGGAGATGTGCCAGCGACGGATGCCCACAAGCGGCCCAAGCAATGTCAACCCCAATAGCGTCACGCCCGACAATGGCGAGACCAACCCCTGGGCGCTCGACCCCACGCTGCCGTGGAGCGCTCCGAATGGCGGCAGTGAAATTACAAACAACCAGATAGTCGGGCGCCAAAACTTGGTGTGGCCAACCGGCGCTGCAGACCTCTCAGGGCTGGGCGGAGCAGCTCAGTACACTGCGACTGGCATACCAATCTACAAGGCATCTCCAGGTGCAATCCAAGAGGTAGACGGCAGCACCAACGGCCTTGATCGGTGGGGCTATTTTGAGGGCTCGTTTCGGGATGTGGGCGTACCTGGCGTGGGAACCTATGATTTCCAGGCGAGCGTTGATTTTGATGCCCGCAAGCTGGTTGCCCGTTTCTACAATGGTCGGCTCTACGACAAGATCATCCTGCCGGAACTGGGGACCCTCACGGCCGACTTCCCGATAGCGGGAGAATTGGCCTTCAGGAGTAGCGCGCTGGATGTGCCAAACACAACGGCCAAGGTCTTTCTGGCCGCCCGCCTCATGACCTCCCGCGAATTGGATCCCGCCCGTGTGCTGGAGCAATCCCTGGTGCTCAAGCAGGGCGGATCTTATTACGGCAACACATCAAACATTTACGGCACTGCCACTGGCTGGGCCGCACCCAATTTTTCTGAATTCACATCCACCGCCACCGGCGCATCCTGGTTTTCGGGCCAGGCAAGCTATGATCTGGCAGGCGTCAAACTCTTCAGCAAGGCGCTGGATGGCACCTTTACGGTGCCCTCAGGCCAATATGATGTGGCCGCCACAGTTGATTTCGATACCCGCGAGGTCCGCGAGACGATCTCGAACATGACCATCGCGGGCCAGGCGGGCACTTTTGACCTGCCAGCGATCCTTCATGCCATCGTCTCGGGCACAAAGCTCGACTATCGCGACACGGGGCTTGACGTTCGCGACGCGGGCATCGGCACGCCGGTTCCCGGTCTTTCAGCGACCGTCGGCACCCGCTTCGTTACGGACTGGAATGTGCTTTATGACAAGGTGGAGTACCTGCGCCACACCCTCTCCATGAGCGAGGGGGGCCAGCCCACCTTCGAAGGTGCCGCGAGGATCCTCGGCGACATGTCCCTCGCCACTGACAACAATGAATAGGGCCTGAAGCCGGCCCTATTCGTCGTCCCCGCCACCACCGCCACCGGCATCCATGCCAAGGGCGTGCATGTAGAGGTCGAGCAGGGCGTCCTGTTCCTGCAGCTCGGCCTTGTCGAGCTTACGCAGGCGGATGATCTGGCGCAGGATCTTCACCTCAAAGCCATTACCCTTGGCCTCGGCATAGACATCGCGGATATCGGCGGCAAGGCCCGCCTTTTCTTCTTCCAGGCGCTCGATGCGCGCCACGATCTGGCGCAGCTGGTCTGCTGCAATACCGCCGACGTCCGCCATGGTCCCTGCCCCGCCTCAATACCGTTGATGAGCGCCGGACCATAGCCCGGAGCGACCAGCCCCCGCAACGGGAGGTGAAGGGCTATCAAATATGCCTTTTCAGGGGAAATAAATACTAAATTAACACCTGATGGGAGAAACTGTCATATCTGAAATGTGGATTGATTCATCGTGGCACATTCTCGCTTCACCTTTCTGCTGCGCGGCACAAGCCTCGCATGTGTTGCCCTTGCATTCGGCTCGGGGACGGCCCTTGCCCAGAGTGCCGACTTGCCGGAAACGCAGGCGCGGCGGGGTGCCGGGGCCGCAATCGACGCCGCCGGCGCCAATGAGGCGGCGCAGATGGCGCCCCTTGGCCCGAACGAGACCGTCACTTATGCCCAGGTGCTGCAGGCACCGGCGGATGTTGGCCTCAACTATCGCTTTGCCCTCAGCGAGATCCGCGCCGGCCGCCTGAAATCGGCATCCGCAGCGCTGGACCGCATCCTGCTGGCCAAGCCCGATCTGGCCGAAGTCCGCCTGCTCTATGCCATCGTGCTCTACCGCCTCGACAGCGATACGGACGCCGTGCGCGAGCTTGATGCCGTGTCGAAGATGACCCTGCCGGCCGAGATCAAGCGCCAGGTGGAGACCTATCGCGCCGCCATTGAAAAGCGCCGCCGCACCACGCGCTATACCTTCAACCTTTCCGTCGGTTTTCAGGGCGACACCAATCGCAGCGCCACCCCCACCGACAACAAGGTTCTCTTCATCGACATTCCCTTGAAGGTGGCCAAGTCCAAGGCGGATGGGGCGCTGCTGGCCATCGGCAGCTTCCGGGTGGAACATGATCCCGGCTTCCAGGACCGTCACACCCTGTTCGCCCAGACCACCAGCTATATGGACGAGCAGAAGGACCTGCGGCGCCAGAGCTTCCAGTTCCACTCGCTCGAGAGCGGCGTCAACTGGAACCTGCCCAGGGATACTGTGACCACCAGCATGACGCTGGAGCATATGCGCATGCAGGACCGGCCCTATATGCTGGCCTTTGGCCCCAAGGCGCGCCTGCAGCACCGCATTGATGCCGCGTTCGATGTCTTTGCCCAGGCGCAGTACCGCTGGCAGAACTTCAATAACATCTCCGCCACCGTGGAGGGCTCGGCCGTGGCGCCGCTTGCCTCAAACCGCACGGGCGCCCGCTTTGATGCCGAGGTTGGTGGCCGCTGGACCCTTAGCCCCTCCCATCAGCTGGAACTCTCCTTCAACCTGACCGAGAAGAACGCCGAAGCAGGCTATGAGGCCTATAAGGGCGAGGGCGTGCAACTGTCTCACACCTGGCTGCTGGGCAATGGCCAGTTCCTGCTGAGCAGTGCCCAGGCCGGCCTGCAGATCTATGACCAGAGAGACAGCTTCATTTCCGCCAAGACCCGCCGTGACTGGACCTATCTTGGCCGCGTCACCTATGGCGTGCCCGTGGCAAACCTGCTGCCTGACGACACGCTGCCCGACGGCCTGATCGGCCTGGTGATGACCACCAGCCTGGAAGGCCAGCGGGTAAAGTCCTCCATCGACAATTATGACTACTCAACCATTCGCGGCCAGTGGCTGTTGAGCAAGCGTTGGGAGTTCTGAGCCCAGCGGGACCTTTGACGAGGATGGTGCCCCGGCCTTTCATGATGGTTGCATATCGCATGCGCGTTGCGCCCTTATGCCTCACCAGCGCACGTTCGCTGCCCCGTCGCACGAAGAACGGCAAGATTGGCAGCGCCCTTGCCACCCTGGGCCTGTTGCTGGCGCCGGCCTCAGGCGGGGCCGCAACGGGGCCGCAGGCCGGCGTCTCTGCCGCAGTGCGCGGCACCGTGCTGCTCAAGGAAATCGACCAGCCCAACATGATCGGCATCAGGGCGGATGATGGCGCCGCCGTATTTCTTGGCAACAGCATCAAGAGTGCGCCGGCCGCCGGCATGCAGTTGATGCTGCTGGACCAGACCACGGTCACCGTGGGCGAAGCTGCCGAACTGGCGGTGGACGAATTCGTCTATGACCCCGTCCAGAACAAGGGCAAGCTTGATATCAGGATGGCCAAGGGCACCTTCCGCCTGGTGACAGGGGGGATATCGGAGCTCAATCCCGCCGCCACCACGATCCGCACCCCCACCGCCACCATTGGCATCAGGGGCACCATCGTTCTTATTCAGGTCACTGATGAGGGCACGATTGTGGCTCTGGGCGGCCCCGGCTCCAACACCGACACGCGCGAGCGGGTGGGCTCGGTGGAGGTGACCACCGCCAAGGGCACAGTGCTGATTACCCGGCCCGGCTTTGCCACCGTCTTTGCACCCGACGGCTCAATATCAACGCCGCGCCGATTGACGGAGAGTGAAAGCGCCGACATCGCCTATCGCCTGACCCGCGACGGGATCAACACCGATGCCACCGTGCGCGATGTCATGAAGGGGGCAAACAGCGCCGCCCCGGCCTCGGTTGCCAAGAAACCTGAGGCGCAGAATACGCCCACCTTGGTTGCCGCCGCCGCAGAAGCGATGACCAGCGCCGTGGACTATTCCGGCGCCCCGCTGACCGAGGGCATACGCCAGGCAGCGTCTTCCTCTGGCAAGCCCGATATCGTTGTCGCGGCCGACTTCCGCGAGGTCGAGAACACCCAAGCCACCAGTTATGGCAATGCGGGGACAGGCATCAATATTCCGCAAGCCGAACCTTCACCGCCTGCCGCCCCGCCAGAGACTGAGGAGGAAGACACGCCGGATGAGGGCGTCGTTGACTATGGCCTGGGCGATCCGGCCATTGTGCCGCCGATAGAAACAGAAGCGCCAATAGAAACGCCGAGACCACTTGCCCGGGTCGTGCTTGATCCGACGCTCTATCAGCAAGCGGCCGCCCCCGAGGCAATCCTCAGCCTGACCGGTACCGCAAGCTATGGCCAGCCACAGATCCCGCTGCATTATTTCTGGAATGCCCCCACGCGCGAACTGATCGCCGATCAGGCCAGCATGACCTTCCCCGGCCGGCCTTCCATTGGCACCTATGACTTCAACGCCAGCGTGAATTTCTCAACCCGCACCCTTAACATGACCTTTTCGGGTCTCGTCTTTTCTGATCCCGACCACAGCCCCGGCGCCTATAGTTTCTTTCCCGAAGGTTTTGTGATGAAGGTGCCGGTCTCCCTTGAACAGGGAACCAACAGTGGCCTGCTGTCCTTCTCGGCCCAGCGGCTGATCCCGGGCACCCAGTGGCGCCTGAACGTCACCGGCACCGTGCGCAATGGCCCTGCCAGCGTGGCAGAGGCCATGTACCATGCCCTGTCCATCGCCTATGTGGGGCCAGGCAAGAACGGCAATCCCCGGCCGCCCGTGCGCTATGCTGGTGCCGGGCTTAGTCCGACGACCGAACGCGACACGGCGCCACCCTCGCCAGACGAGCTGCCGGCGGCGGTGACCAGCAATATCTGGGACCCGGTCAATGTCCCCGGCATCGCCAGCTATACGGCAACCGACGTTGCCCTCTATAACCGCGCGGATGTCACCATTGGCAACCGGAACCTGATGAATACACCGCCACCCGGTGCCACGCCGGTGGGCAGCTACAATTTCAATGCTGT
>CANCOY010000059.1 GCA_947379865.1 Acetobacteraceae bacterium | reverse complement strand
AGCTCTGCCGAGCGCGGGCGGGCTGCCGCATAGCGCCCCCGCTCAACCTCAAGCATGGCATTTACCCGCGACAGCGGGATACCACCTATCAGGTTACCCGATACGCTGACCATTCACACCCTCATCAGTCTTGCGCGGCTTCGTCGCTGAAGGCGGCTGCGTCTTCCGGGTCGAGGCCAAGTTCGGCCAGGATCTCGTCATTGTGCTGGCCAAGGCGCGGCGCATGGCGGCGCAGTTCCGCTGGCGAGGCCGAGAACTTCACCGACGGGCGCATGGCGAAATAGGGGCCGGCGTCTGGATGTTCCATGCGCTGGAAGAAGCCCACCGCCTTCAGATGCGGGTCCTCCGGCAGGTCATCAAGCCGGTTCATGCGCACCACGGGGATGTTGAGGGGCTTCAGCAGGGCAAGCCATTCCTCGGTGCTGCGGGTTTCCGTAACCTCTTCGATCATGGCGTAGAGTTCGGAAATGTTCTGGGTGCGGGCCTTGTAGGTGGAAAAGCGCGGGTCGGCCGCCAGCGCACCAGGCCGCCCCGCCGCCACAAAGAAATCATCCCACTGGCGGTCGGAATAGGGCAGCAGGCCGATATGCCCATCCTTTGTCTTGTAGGGCCGCCGGTCGGGGCTGAGCACGCGGGTATAGCCCCAGGGGCCGGTGGCCGGGTCAAAGACATGGCCATAGAACTGCTCGGCCAACAGGAAACTGGTGACGCTCTCCAGCATGGGCACTTCAACAAACTGCCCCTCCCCCGTGCGTTCACGGTGGAACAGGGCCGCCAGCAGCGCCCAGGTCATGAACAGGCCAGAGGTCTTGTCTGCCACCAGGGTCGGCATGTAACGCGGCTTGGGATTGCCATCCATGCGCCCGAGGATGTCAGCAAAGCCGGAACTGGCCTGGATCAGATCGTCATAGGCCGGCTCCCCAGCATAGGGGCCATCCGAGCCATAGCCTGCCGCATGCACGAAGATGATGTCGGGCTTTACCGCCTTAACATCCTCATAGGACAGGCCCATGCGCTTCATGCCCTCATAGCGGATGTTGGAGGCGAGCACATCGGCCGTGGCAATCAGCTTCATCAGCACCTTGCGTGCCGCAGGCTTGCCGAGATCGAGCTTAAGGGAGCGCTTGTTGCGGTTGATGGTGAGGAAGATCGGCCCCAGATCGGGTGCCGCCCCGTCAGGCATGCGGCCGGCCCAGCGGATGATGTCACCGCCAAAGCCGCCACCGCCCGTGGGCGCCGGGGCCTCCACCTTGATCACATCGGCACCAAGGTCGCCCATGATCTGGGTGGCATAGGCACCAAAGACCACGGATGTCAGATCAATAATGCGGATTCCGGCAAGCGGGCCGCGGGCCTTTTCTGGCCTTTCGTCGGTGCGCGTGGTCACTGGCGTCTCCTTCATCTCCGGGCGCCATCTTAGTCGAGCCGGGGGGCAGGGAAACGGTCCATGCACCTCCCGCGCGCAAGCGGGGTGATTGCGCGGGCGTTGGCCCCGGGCTTCACTCCCTGACCGGTGACGGCAGGCGGGCCGACCATGGCGGAGAATGGCAAATGATCGGCATTGGCAATCTGGAAGCGGTTCTGGCGGAACTCGGGCACGGGGACCTGCTGGCGGCGCTGCTGCTGGCACCGGTCGTGGGCAGCTTTCTCGCGACGCTGGTGGTCAGGGCACCTGCCATGGGCGCCGTGCTAACCGGTCGGTCGCGCTGCGATGGCTGTGGCACGCAACTGGGGGCATTGGAACTGGTGCCGCTTGCCAGTTGGCTCGCCCTGCGCGGGAGGTGCCGGCATTGCAGCGCAGCGATCGACCCGGTTCATCCGGCCATTGAGGCCGGCTGCCTCCTGCTTGCCGCTTTGGCCGGCGTGATCTTCACGGGCTGGATGCTGGCCTTTGCCTGTGCCCTTGGCTGGCTGTTGCTGACCCTGGCTGCCATCGATCTGCGAACGGGTCTATTGCCCGATCCCCTCGTCCTGGCGGTGGCCGTGATCGGGCTTGGCGGCGGGATACTGCTGGCGCCAGAGACGGTGGCCGACAGGCTGATCGGTGGCGCTCTGGGCGCAGGGGTTCTGGCCGGGGTTGCCTTTGCCTTCGCGCGTCTGCAAGGGCGCGAGGGGCTGGGCCTGGGGGACGTGAAGCTGATTGGCGCCCTTGGCCTGTGGGTGGGCTGGCAGGGTCTGCCCTGGGTCATCCTGCTCAGCAGCATGGGAGGGCTTGCCTATGCCGCCCTCCGCCTCATCCTGCGGCGGCCTGTCGCCCGGGACGAGGAACTGCCCTTTGGGCCGTTCCTCGCGCTGGCTGGCTGGCTGGTCTGGCTCTATGCGGCCTGACCGGGCTTAGCGGTTCTTGGGGACCGGCTCACCCACGCGGCGCTGCGCCGGTGCCGTGGGATCACCCGCTGGCAGGCCTGACGGCGCCGTGTCACCGCGCAGGAAATCCTGCATCCTGACGTCGTCACTGACCTTCCACGGCGTTCCGTCCTTGCGCAGGTAGAAGCTTTCCATCTCCTGCTGGTTGAACGGACGCGAGCCAAGACGGCCGAGCACGGCAATCTGCCCACCCGTCTCATCAACACCACGATCACGATCGAGGCCCTTGGAGAGCGAAAGCGCCGGATAGGGCGTCTGCTTCCAGGCCACCAGGATGGGCTTGGGCTCGGGCGTGTAGCCATAGAAGTTCGGCTGGCGGTCGGGCGCCGTCAGGGAAATCACCTTCAGACCGTTGGCACCATCAGCGACATAGGCATAGGCCGTTGCGTTGGTGGTGCCCACGATCACGTCATTGGCGTCGGTGATCTTGCCCTCGGCAGTGAACATCTCGTAGAGCTTCGGCGTTTCCGGGCGCTCGACGTCGATGATTGCCAAGCCATCCTTGCCCGCTGCGACATAGGCATAGGTGCGGGCAACGTAGACCCGGCGTGCATCGCCCAAGGCAACGCTGGCACCGGGCACCACACGTGGCATATCGGCATGGGTGATATCGACAACCTCAAGGCCACGGGACGTGGTGGCAAAGAGGTAGCGGAACTGCACCGCCGTCGAGGTAACGCCCGGCAGGTCGATGGTCGCCTTCAGCCTGGGCTTCAGGGGATCATGCATGTCTAGCACGACCACACCATGGTCGGTCGAGACATAGAAGTTCTCACCCGCAATGGCGAGGTGACGGGCCCCCTTAAGGATGCCGTTCTCGTTCCAGGTTGCCGCCCGCTCCATGAAGTTGTTGAGCGGGTTGCCGTCCTCAAGCACAGCCGTGTTGACCACGATCAGGCCTTCCACGGCGTCAGTGATATAGAGGTAGCGATAGATATCGTGGAACGGCTGCTCCTGGTTGGTGACACGCATCAGGTCACCCTGGTTGCGTTCCGGCGCAATCGGCTGGCCCGTTGGCAGGACCACGCAGGTGGCGTCGGTCGAGGCAATGTGCGTGTCCTGCCCAAGGGGGCTGAACGGTGCGGTGATGATGCGCTGCGAGATGCCCTTGTTGGCAATCGAGGCGACGTCATACACACGCATGCCATTGGCGCCCTCGGCTGAGTAGAGGTATTCGCCGCGCAGCTGAAGACAGCGCGAGTTGCCGCCCTCATGAGAATGAACACCGCCCTCGTCCGTGCCCAGGATTTCCCGGTTGTTGGCCAGATGTTTGGCGTAATTGTCGGGATAGGCGTAGCGGTGAAGGAAGCTGCCGATCACGGCCTGGGGCTCGTTCCATTCGGTCACCTGGACCGACTGGATGCCACCCTCGCCACCAACCCAGGCATTGAAGCCCACGAAATTGACGAAGTTGGTCCCCTGCAGCATCAGCTGCGCCATGATCGCGTTGTTGTCGTCCTTCTCCGACAGATGGCAGTCCGAGCAGGTCTTGGTCTCGGTGGTGCGCACAGTGTGGGCGAAGTGAGGCGCGAACGCCTGGCTCGAATAGCCCGAGGCGGCAATTGGCGGCTGCTGGATATAGATGTGCTCGCGGTTGATGTTGGTCGACGACAGCACAAGTGCCGAGGTCGAGCGGATCGGCGCGATGATGTTGCCCTTCACCGTGGAGTGAATGCCCAGCTGGAAGATGTCGTCGCGCGCAACCTGCGGGTTGTAGGTGGCGAAGTTTCGCGTCTCGCCGCCTTCATAATGGTGGCGCTCGGTTTTCCAGTTGGCCTGGATCGGCAGATGGCAGCCACCGCAGCTGGTGGTCCATGAGGTATGGCAGGTAAAGCACGCCATCTCGCTGTCCTTGTGGGCGAGATTGGCCTGATCAACACCCGGACCCCACTTCATCGCCGGGTCCTTGGACATCAGCTTGGAACGAGCGGCCTTTTCATTATAGTCCTCGTCACCCGGTGTAACCGTGTGCTTCACCAGCTTCACGCGCCACTCGCGATTGGGATCGAGGGCTGAGCGCTGATAGAGCTGATCGCCGCGCCACTGGAAACGGGCGCGACCATCTTCTGTCCGCAGAAGGGTAAGGTCATAGCCACCCGGACGGGCTGCGGGACCGGAGGTGCGGAGCGTCGGGAATTCCCTGGTCGTACCGTGGCAGTCCTTGCAGCCGATTTCGATGGCATCGGCAACCTCGCCATGGAGGTGGCCATTGCCGTGGCCGTCCTGGGCGAAATGGCAGTCGACGCAATGCATGCCGAAATCGACGTGGATGTCCTGAAGGTGAACGGCCTTCTTGAACTTGTCCGGGTCAAGGGCGTCAACCATGGTGCCCTTGGCATCAAGCAGATTGCCCTTGCGGTCCCGCTTGAAGACGGCGCGGAAATTCCAGCCATGGCCGTGATAATCGGCAAACTGAGTGTCTTTCAGCTTCGGATTCAACTCCGAGACCTGATCGAGGAATTCGCGTTCCGACCAGTTGCCACGGATGGACGCCTCTTCCGGGTTACGGCTGAGGGTATGGAAGGCTTCTTCGTCGGTCGGGTTCTTCTGTTCCTTCGGCCACATGAAGGGCGCGTCGGATTCATAGTCCCACATGGTGAAGCCAAGGAACGAATTCACGAAGATGTTCGGCTGATGCATGTGGCAGACCATGCACTGGCTGGTCGGAATGGCCCGCGTGAAGGCGTGCTTCAGCGGGTGCCCCTCTTCGCTCTTCGAGATTGTCGGATCGGCGCTGGCGCTCTTGCCAGTGTGGCCGAACATGGCATAGGGCCCGGAATGACGGGGATCACGGTTGTTGGCATAGACCACATGGCAACCCGCGCAACCGCTGGAGCGATAGTCACCAGGCTGATCATTGGTGCCCATCAGCCACATGTTCGGGTCATTCAGGCGGGTCTTGTGGATATTCAGCACCGCGACCGCGATACGCAGGCCGGTACCCGGACCACGGTTTGACTGGCGGATGTCAGGGCGGCCCGGTTCTTCGATGCGCTGGATCTGGCCAAGCGAATTGGGCAGGCCAATTTCCGGGAACTGGGTGACGATGTTCCGGCCACCCTTTTCGAAAACGCGGAAGACGTCGGACGGCGGCATGGTCTCGAAGGCTGGCAGCGCCGTGAGATTGGGAAGAATGCCGCGCGCCTCCATCTTGGCGTCGGGTACCACGGGATTGACGACGGTCGCCGCCTGTCCATCGCGGGTATAGGACTCGCCAAGAATGTAACGCTTGAAGGGCAGGATGCCGTTGTTATACGAACCGCCGCCCCAGAGCATGGCACCTGTCGCCATCAGGCTGCGCTCGGCCGCCACAATCACTGGCAGATGGCAGGCGCCGCAGGATTCGCGCGCCACGCGATAGTCGGACGGATTGACAAAGCGGACGTATTCGGGGGCCTCGCGGTTCAGTAGCGTATAGCCGCGCACCGGATTGGCAGCCGAGGGCCAGGACCAGGCCTTGGGATAACGCGGCAGGACATGGGCGCGGTTGCGGGCTGCCACATAAGAGGGATCAGCCACGGCGTCCGAATAGGCCTCTTCCTCTCCGTGTTCCTCGCCGTGCTTCATGCTGTCGCGCGGGCCATGCACCTCGGGAGGCACATAGGTGCTGCCGCTCGGCTTGATCACGGAGGCATCGCCACCATGGCAATCCACGCAGCCAAGGTGCACGGCGGGGCTTTCGTGCATGGAGGTGAGGTCCATGGGCGCATGGCAGCTGACGCAGCCAGCACTTTTGGCGGCGGCCGCGGCCGGGTCCTGCTGAAAAGGCGCAGGGGGCGCTGTTACATAGGTGCGTTCAACGGGCGCCTCCGCTTCCGACGCAGGCACATTGCCTGCACCTGAAACCAGAACGACGCCAAGGGTAAGGATGCCCAGAAGGGAGCGGAACGTGCGCATCAGTATGTCAGCACCAGGTTCGCCAATACGGAATAGAACACTCCCGGAGAGGCATTTTCATCGTAAAGACGGGCAAAGCTGTCGCTGGGCAACAGCGCCGCACCGGACAGGCGGAACACGACGTTCTGTGTAAACAGCGGCCGGTAGATCACCGAGGTCGACAGGTCGTAACCGATCTCGCGCGGGATCTTCGATCCGGCCGTGGTCAACTGGGTAAGGGAAGAGGTGTTGTCAAAGGACAGATGGTTCGCATTCAGGCTAAGGCGCACCTCAGGCATCAGATCAAGGTCAGCGCCCACACCAATCAGCATCAGCCCTGGATTGATGAAGTTTGACTGGCCTTCATCCTTGGATGACCGCAGCGACGGCAGCAGACCATTGCGCCCGGTTAGGGCAACGCCACCACCACCGATCAGCGGCACCTGCTGGCGGATCCAGAAACTGGAGTCGGCACCGGCAAACTGCGGATTCTCGAGAATGGCATCAAAGCCGCCTTCATGACCGTCAGACGGATTGCCATCGCCAGATGCATACAGCAGCGAGCCCCGCAGGCGGATCCAGTCGAAGTCATACGACGGCTCCGCCGCAAAGAACCAGGCCCCGATCGTCGTGCGCGAGGAGTTGCTCGGCAGCGTCAGGGTGAACGGATTGTGGTCAGCAGCGCCATAGGCGAAGTAACCCGAACCCGTCAGGTTGAAGCGGCCAAAGTGGCCGTCGCCGTTGAGGCCGAAATAGGTAACCTGATAGGAATGGGGCCGGCCATCGCCAATCTGCGACGGACGCACCAGGAACCCGTTCTCGTCGAAATAGGGCTCTCCGCCCCCCTCAAAACCGTCATGGTTCTGATTGTGGATCACCGTTGCCTGACCGGTGAAGCCGGGAACCAGGAAATCCTGCATGTAGATATTTGCAAGATAGATGTCGTCGCGACGCAGCGGCTTGGTGATGTCGTTCAGGCCGCTGTTCGTGTCCTTCTCGATCCGGCGGAAGTAACCGATATTGTACTGGTACCTGTTATTGGCACGGTTACCGAACAGGCGGACGCCAAGCTGTGCATCCTGAAAAAGGAAGCCTCGGAAGTCGGCCGAAATCGGCTGGATGCCGATACGCAGCGAGTCGAAATCATAACGATCCGACACATTGCGCAGATGGTAGTCAAAGAACGCTTCCTGCAGACCGGCAAAGTGGGTCGTGCGCGAATAACCCTGGGCTGGGTCGGCGCGCAGAATGCCGCGCTCGGCGATATTGGCATAGATGTAGTTCACCACGGGCACGAAACGGATCTCGTACTCCGGCGGCATGAAGGCCGTGTCGCCCTTGATGAACGACATCGAGAAGATGGCCGTCTCAGCCAGAACCAGGGAGTTGGTCGACCCGAAGGTAGAGTGCACGCCCGAATGATTGCTTCCCGTAAAGCCAGTGGGGATCGGGAAGGCCCGTGGTTCCGCGATCGAGTCCGAGATCATGCCCAGATTGACGAACCAGTCGTCAAAAAGCGGGCGATCACCCTTCAGCGTGTTGCGATTATAGGGATCAAATATGTTGGTATTGATCCCAAGCGTCTCCACGATCCGCCAGCGATCCGGCACCGGAATGGACTCGCCCGGCAGGTTCGGCTGCGGCGGCGGCACGGAACTGGGGTCCACAGGCAGTGGCTCCACAGCTTCGGCACCCGGCAGGCGGCGTTCGAACACGCTTGGCTCGAACACCTGCGCCAGTCGGGTCAGGAAACCCGCTTCCTCAGTCGCGGATGCCTCACCGGCAATCGCCGGTTGGCTGACCTCGCTGGAGGGTGAGGCGATGGGCCGCCCGGCAACGCCGGTCGGTTCATCGGCGTACGCAAGGCTGCCAAAGGCGGCAGACGCGAGAAGGATGGCTGTCAGAGACCGGTACATGCGTCTTGCGTCGATGATGAGAGGAAGGGCTGGAACGGGCAATTCACGTAGCGAAGGCGAACGCCGGAAGGGCTCAGGGTATCGGCACGCTTGGCAGCAGGTGCATGGCCAAAGCCGGTGCCAAGGGCCGTCGATGCCTTGGCGAGACCAAGGAAGCCGATCATGTCGTCCTGATCGATACCGTCGCCGGAGATGCCAATCGCCCCGATTAGTGTCGAGACGCCCGAAATGGTGCGATAGATCGGCTCACCACCGGCAAAGATCTGGATCCCGTTGGCCACAACCGAGGTTGTTGTCGCCAGGGTGGAACCACATTTGTCGCCCTCGGTACCGCGCGACGCCGTGCTGAGATGGGTGACCAGATCATTTGCAATCAGGTCAAGCTGAAAGCCATCGGCAAACGGGCTCCACTTCGCCAGGCTCGTGGCGCTGAGCGGGCCGGTGCCACCGGCGGGCGAGCCGTCGGGGTAGAAGGGCCGGGCCAGATTGCCAACCGCACGCGTGGAATAGGCAACCCCGTTTGACAGGGCGTTGGACTGCACGAACCCCCTGAAACGGGTGACATAGGTCGGCACCTCGGCAAACAGCGTGGGGACCGCCTGGCTGGTCTGCACCGTATTCAGGATCGTCGCGGCGTCGGGCCGCGAGAACAGCAAGGCGCCGCGTGCCTTCTGCAAGGACACATCCGTGCCAAAGACCGGCGCATCAACCGTGCGCGCAATGCCCAGAATGTTGCCGTCCTTGTCCACCACAGACACCGTCACCTGGGCAAAGCTGCCTACGGGCTTGCGGATCTGGGCGCGGGCGGATTTGGCCACCTTGATGGCTTCCGTAATGATTCGCGTTACTTCAGCGGCAGTCAGGCCACCGTTTGAACCCGTCGTCGGTGTGGTCGAGTCCGTAGGCGGATAACGGTTTGTGCCGCTCGAGTCGGAGGTCAGGATCGCTACCTCGGTCCCGAACGTAGACGAATTCGACGTATAGCCAGAGGCGGCAACGCCATAGATCTGGCCAGCGATGGCCGTCGACCCACCAGCCGTGTAGCCATCAACCGCCGGATAAGTGACCCCTCTCGGCAGCGCTGGTGTGCTGTTGGGGTGGGCGATGCTGGAATAACCAACATCACTGAAGCGCAGGAACCGTCCGTTGACCGAAATAGCCTGGGCCATGATGGCCGTTGGCGCCTGGAACTTGTAAGTCCCGGCCAGCGCGATCAGCTCGTCAACCGAAGCATCGACGTTGAGAATATTGGCATCAAGATTATAGGCCCCGTCGGAAATCACCCCGACGCCACCGACCACGACACCAGATTTGTAGAGCGGGAAGCCACCCGGATCAGCCGACAGGCCAAGAGGCGAGCGCTTGGGTCCAAGAGTGGGATCAACCGTGCCAGAGGCCGAGGCAAAGCGAACCGACAGATCCGAACACGGCAACTGGCTGAACTGCACCCCGAACAGGGGGCCGCCCGGCTGGTTGGTCTCCTGGGGGTTGAAGTATTTCTGGACGATCTGGCTGGCCGTGCGTGTGCTGAAGGCATTGCCGCTGCTGGAGAGATATGCGCCGGTCACAGCCTTGGCGATGGCGGCAAGGGCATCGGCATCCGTCGTCGCAAGGCCGTCCAGCGCCAGACCATCAAGGCCGGTGCTTGTGGTCAGACCACCACCAATCTTGACCGGCACCGTCTGGCCCGATGTGCGCATGACAGAGAGCACATTGCCCACGCGGTCAACCACGGCAATCGTCGCGTTCGCACCCCGCCGCGTCGCCTCATTGGCGGCGTAGGCAAGAACGGTGTTTACATCAGACGTGCTGAGGGACACGGCGGCAGGCAATGCCGCAGAGGCCGGCAGGGGAACACAGGTCAGGCCGAACCCAATCAATGCCAGGGCAAATGATACCCTGACCAACAGGCCATGGGAGCTGAACACGCTACTTGAACTAGACAAGGCCCCCTCCATTGCTCGCACGCCGGCATAAATGGGTGATTAGGGGTATATCAAACTCCTTGCATGGCGGACAGAGATTTGTTCGGTAGAAGGATTATTTTAATATCCTCCCCCTGATGATATTGAGCCTTTGCTCAGGTTTCTGCATAGTAGCGTCATCCGGCAGCGTACTGACGGTTTGGGAGGTGGATGGTGAAGCAAGCGGCATTGTTTCGGGGTGCCGCAGGGCGGGCAGGATCCCGGTCTGGCGCAGCACAGGCGGCGACGGCTTTGGGTATCGGCTTTGCCATGCTTGTCGCGGTGATGCTTGCGGGCCTTGGCCTCAGCACACCAGCCCTCGCCCAGACGCCTGCAATCCATCTAGGCGTTGAAGGTTGTGCCGGCAGCGGCTGCCACGGCAATGTCGAGGCCAGCAGCAGAACTGACGTGCAACAGAACGAAGTTTCGATCTGGCGGGCCCGCGACCCCCATGCCCGGGCCTGGAAGACCCTGCAGGAGCCGCGCGGCCAGCGAATCGCCCGCAATCTTGGCATCGCCGACGCCGGTTCGTCGGCACAGTGCCTTTCGTGCCACACGGATAATGCTCCCGCTGGTCAGCGGGGCCAGATGTTCCGCATCAGCGACGGCGTTGGCTGTGAAGCCTGTCATGGCGCCTCTGCCCCCTGGCTTGGCCTGCATGCCTCGGGCATTGCCAGTCATGCCCAGAATGTCGCCGCCGGCCTCTATCCCACCGAGCAGCCACAGGCCCGCGCCAACATGTGCCTTGGCTGCCATGTCGGTGACGGCAGTCGTTTTGTAACGCATGACATTATGGCCGCTGGCCATCCGCGCCTGCGCTTCGAACTGGATACCTATACCAACACCGAGCCGCCCCATTGGCGGATTGATGCCGACTACCGTGCCCGCAAGGGCACGACCGACCGGGTCGGCACCTGGGCTGCCGGCCAGATCGAGGCGGCAAACAAGACATTGGCCCTCATCGGTTCACGCTTTGCCGGCAAGGGCGGCATGCCCGAGCTTGGCGTCTTTGATTGCACCGCCTGCCACAAGCCCATGATGCCCGGCAGTTTCGATGCCGCCGCCGGCCGGGGCATTGGCCCCGGCGTGCCAAGGCTTGCCGACGCCAATCTGGTAATGGTGCGGGTTCTGCTGCAGGCCTTTGATCCCAAGGCGGCCGAGGCCCTGCGGGCTGACTGGGTCAACCTCCACGCCGCCTCTCGCAAGGGTGCTGGCGCCGTGGCAGGCGCTGCCTCGGCCGTGCGCTCGCGCCTTGGTGCTGCCTCTGGCTATGCCGGGCGCAGCTATGATGCGGCAGGCCGTCGCCGGCTGGCGGCTGCCTTTGTCGCAGAAGCCGGTAATGGGCGGCTGTCTGACTATGCGGTTGCCGAACAGGCCACCATGGGCCTTGGCGCCATCGTGGCGGGCATGCAGGAAAGCGGTGGCGACACCAGCGCGGCCAATGCAGCACTCGACATCGTCTACAGCGCGATTGCCAGCGAAAAAGCCTATGACGGCGCCAAGTGGAATGCCGCCGTCCGCCACCTGGGCGAGACGCTGGCGGGCGAATAGGCCGCCTGCGCCTATTCGCTGAAGCGGGGTTTGCGTTTCTCGCCGAGGGCCGTCAGGCCTTCGGCGACATCCGCGCCCGGGGCCAGCGCAACCATCGCCACCCCTTCTGCATCCAGTTGCGCCGCAAGGCTGGTTTCACTGCTCTGGCGCAACAGCTGGCGCACCTTGCCAAAGGCCCGGCGGGGTCCGGCGGCGAGCTGCTGGGCGCGCGTCATGATCTCGGCCTCAAAGGCCTCGCCTTCAGCCTCGATCACGCCAGTCAGAATGCCAAGCCCGGCAGCGCGCTGGGCATCGATGGGCTGATTGAGCAGAATCAGCTCCGCCGCCTTCCGCTCCCCCACGATGCGCGGCAGGAAATGGGTCATGCCGCCGTCAGCCGAAAAGCCGATCCCCGGATAGGCGGGCACGAACAGGGCGCGGGGCGTGCCATAGGCAAGGTCGGCCATCAGGGCAAGGCTCATACCCGCCCCGGCCGCCACGCCATGGACCGCTGCCAGCAGCGGCGCATCGAGGGCCAGCAGGGCCTGCACCGCCGCATGATAGCGGCCCACCAGATCATCAATGAAGCCGGCAAGCCCTACCCCGTCGCCGCTGGCGACAAAGCCGCGCATGGCGGCCACATCGCCACCACCGCAGAACATCTTGCCCTCGCCCCGCAGCACCACCGCGCGTACCCAGCCCTCATCCGCCAGACGGCGGGCGGCGGCCCCCAGAGCCTCGGCCATGGGAATGTCCAGCGCGTTGGCCGCCTCGGGTCGGTTCAGGCTGAGGATGGCAACATGGCCATCACGGGCGACGTCGAGGGGGCGTGTGCGTTCGGTCATGGCGGGATCCACCTGGGACAAGGGTTGTTCAGAGCGCGCGGGCGATAACCATGCGCTGGATGTCGGACGTACCTTCATAGATCTGGCAGACCCGCACATCGCGGGCGATCTTGGCGATGCCATAGTCCTCGAGATAGCCATAGCCACCGAGCGTCTGCAGGGCGCCAGAGCACACCAGTTCCGCCGTCTCGGAGGCGACCAGCTTGGCCATGGAGGCCTCGCGCAGGCAGGGCAGCCCGGCGTCCTTCATGGCGGCGGCGTGCAGCACCAATTGGCGGGCGGCCTCAAGCCGGGCGGCAAGATCGGCCAGGCGAAAACCCACGGCCTGATGCTCCATGATGGTCTTGCCGAACGAGCGCCGTTCCTTGGCATAGGCAATGGCGATGCCCAAAGCGGCATCCGCCATGCCCACGGCCTGGGCGCCGATGCCGATGCGGCCAACCTCCAGATTGGCGAGCGCAATGCGATAGCCCTCGCCCTCGCGGCCCAGCAGCAGGTCATCTTCAAGGAACAGGTTCTCGAAGCGCAAGGCGCAGGTGTCAGACGCGCGCTGGCCCAGTTTGTCCTCGCTGCGCTCCACCAGATAGCCGGGGCGGTCGGTTGGCACCAGGAAAGCCGACATGCCCTTCTTGCCAGCGGCGGGGTCGGTCACGGCAAAGACGATGGCCAGCGCCCCAATGCGGCCAGAGGTGATGAACTGCTTGCCGCCATCCAGGCGCCAGCCGCCGTCAACCCGCGTGGCACGGGTGCGCAGGGCCGATGCGTCGGAACCAGCCTCCGCCTCGGTCAGGGCGAAGGCGCCAATGCCCTTGCCGGCGCACAGGCCGGGCATGAAGCGCTGCTTCTGCGCCTCGGTCCCGTCCTTCATCAGGGCGGCCAGCACCGGCGCATTATGCACGCTGACTACGGTGGAAAGACCACCATCACCAACGGCCAGTTCGATCAGGGCCAGCGCATAAGAGACATAGTCGGCGCCAGCCCCGCCCAGTTCCTCGGGCACGGTCATGCCCATCAGGCCCAGTTCGGCAAGTTCCGTCCACAGACCTTCGGGATAGGCGCCCGCCGCCTCCCAGCGCCGGGCCTCTGGCGTGATGCGTTCGGCCACCAGGCGGCGGACGCTGTCGCGGATCATGGTCTGGGTTTCGGTGAGCAGCATGGCGGATTCCAGAAACAGGGGTGGGCGTGAAGAGAGGGCGCAGTCGCCGACCGCGCCCCCCTGATTAACCGAGCTTTGCCAAAACGGCGAGGCCTCAGGGCTGGACAGACCATTCGCCGCCGACGGCCTCGGCGATCTTGGCCCAGTTCTGCCCGATCTCGCGCGGGTCGCGGCCAGAGGCAATGCCGCCGTCAATGGGCAGCACCACACCCGTCACCCACGAGGCCGCATCTTCACCAAAGAAGATCACCGCATTGGCGATGTCGTCAGCCCGGCCACCGCGCGGGATGGGCTGGAACAGGGCGCCCGCTTTTTCCACGGCGTCGATGGTCTGGTCTGCCACCTGGCTGGCCAGGCCCATGGACTTGGCGATGATCGGCGTGGCGATCAGGCCCGGGCAGATGCAGTTCACCCGCACCGAAAAGGGCGCCAGCTCCAGCGCGGCGCACTTGGTGATGTAGGTGACCGACGCCTTGGCAGCGGCATAGGCGATGGGGGTGGAGCCCGGCAGCAGGCCGGCCACGCTGGCAGTGTTGATGATCACGCCCGAGCCCTGGGGCTTCATCACATGGGCGGCATGCTTGATGCCCAGCACCACGGCGCGCACCAGCAGGTTCTGGGTGGCATCCCAGCCCTCCACCGTGATCTCGTCCACCGGGGCCGGATCGCCGCCCGTGCCGGCATTGTTGAACATCAGGTCCAGGCGGCCCCAGGTGCTGACAGCCTTGGCAATGGCGGCCTTGATATCGTCCTCGGCGGTGACGTCGCAGTGGATGTAGCGCACGGCGTCGCCCATATCCTCCTGCATGCGCAGGCCGCGGTCGTCCTGGATGTCGGCGATCACCACACGGCCGCCCTCTTCCACAATCCGCTCCACCGCCCGCTTGCCGATGCCGGAAGCGCCGCCGGTCACGACGGCGATCTTGTCTTTCATGCGCATGGCCATTCCTCTCCCTCGTCTGATTGGCCCCGTGGGGCGGAAGGATTGTACAGGAGGCTTTCGCCCTTCGTACATGCGCCCACTTGGACTCAAGGGGTGCGGCATGATCAACTATTGGCCGGAACCCCCGCCGCCAAGAGCGGGGCCACGAGGACAAACGGGAGGATGCCATGGGCATGATCTGGAGCGGCGAACGGTCGCTGACAACCGAACAGTTGATGGGCCGGGCGGCCCAGGTGGCCACGGGGCTGGCCAGCCTTGGGATTGGCAGCGGCGATACGGTTGCCCTCTACATGCGCAACGACATCGCCTTCTTCGAGGCCAATATCGGCGCCGGCATGCTGGGCGCCTATCCCGTGGCGGTGAACTGGCATTATACCGAGGATGAGGCGCGCTATCTGTTCGTCGATTCAGGGGCCAAGGCCCTGGTCATCCCTGCCGACCTGCTGCCGCCGATCCGCGCCGCCGTGCCCGCCGGGGTTCAGATCCTGGTGGTCCCCGTCCCCGACGAGGTGCGCTCTGCCTATGGCCTGTCGGCCGAGGAAACGCGGGTGCCGCCCGGCATGACCGACTGGAATGCCTGGCGTGACAGCTTTCCCGTGCGTGAGGCGCCGCCTGCCACCGGCCCCATGGCCATCATCTATACCTCTGGCACCACCGGTCGGCCCAAGGGCGTGCGCCGCCCGCCCTTTACCGAGGAACGGGCCGCCGCAGTATCAACCCTGCTGGGCCGCTCCTATGGCTTCCTCGACTATCTGGCTGATCCCTCGCGCATCACGATTGCGGTGGTGGGGCCGGTCTATCACTCAGCGCCTTATGCCCATTCCAACATGGCAACCCGCATCGGCGCCAATGTCATCATCCAGCCGCGCTTCGACCCCGAAGACCTGCTGCGCCTGATCGAGAAGCACCGGGTAACGCACCTGAACATGGTGCCCATCATGTTCAACCGCCTGCTGAAACTGCCCGAAGACGTGAAGCGGCGCTATGACCTGTCGTCGCTGGTCTATGTCGCCCATGCCGCCGCCCCCTGCCCGCCCGCCACCAAGCGCGCCATGATCGACTGGTGGGGGCCAATTATCGACGAATATTACGGCGCGACCGAGATGGGTAACGTTACCCATTGCACCTCAGCGGAATGGCTGGCCCATCCCGGCACCGTGGGCAAGCCCGTGCCCGAAGCCGTGGTGCAGGTGATCGACGAGGCGGGCAACCCCCTGCCCGTACGCGCCGTGGGCGAGGTGGTGGGCCGCATCCGCGCCTTTGGTGATTTCCACTATCATGGCGACGAGGCCAAGACGCGGGCCGCCATCAAGGCCGATGGCGTGGCGCCCGGGGACGTTGGCTATTTCGACGAAGACGGCTTCCTCTACCTCTGCGACCGCATCAAGGACATGATCATCTCTGGCGGGGTGAACATCTATCCAGCCGAGATCGAGGCGGAGCTGCACAAGATGCCGGGCCTTGCCGACTGCGCCGTGTTCGGCATTCCGGACGAGGAATATGGCGAGGCCATCTGCGCCGTGATCCAGCCCCAGCCGGGCGTGGCTCTCAGCGAGGCCGAGGTGCGCACCTTCCTGCGGCAGAGCGTGGCCGGTTACAAGATCCCCCGTCTGGTGACCTTTGCCAACGACCTGCCGCGCGAGGATTCCGGCAAGATCTTCAAGCGCAAGCTGCGTGAGCCCTATTGGGCGAACGCCGGCCGCGCCATCTGAAGGATCATCTCAAGACGACATGTACATGCCGCCATTGGCGCCGATGGTCTGGCCGGTGACATAGCCGTTACCGGCCAGCATCAGGGCAATCGACGCCATTTCGTCCACATGGCCCACCCGGCCCATGGGAATGCGCGCCGCCAGGTCCAGCCGTCCGCGCATCATGTCGGTCTCGATCAGGGCGGGTGCAATGGCGTTCACCGTGATCCCTTCCTTGGCCAGCAGCGAGGCATAGGAATGGGTCAGGCCAATCATGCCGGCCTTGGACGCCGCATAATGGGGGCCTACCACCCCGCCCGTCTGCGCCGCCACGGACGAGACGTTGATGATGCGGCCAAAGCCAACCGCCCGCATGTCGGGCAGCACCGCCCGGGTAACCAGGAAGGCCGACTTCAGGTTCACCCGGATCAGATCATCAAAATCTGCCTCGGTGATGGTGTCGAACGGCTGCATGCGGGCGATGCCGGCATTGTTCACCAGCACGGTGATCGGCCCCAGCGCTGCCCGTGTTTCCGCCACCAGCCGCTCCACCTCGGCCGCGTCCGAGACATCGGCGCCAAGGGCAACCGCTTTCGGGCCACCGCTGGCGGCAATCCGGGCCACCACCGCCTCGGCCTCGTCGCGCGCCACCCGGAAATTTACCGCCACATGCATGCCGCGTGCGGCAAAAGCCTCGGCAATGGCGGCGCCAATCCCGCGCGAGCCGCCGGTGACCAGCGCCACAGCGCCCTTCAGCCGATCCGTTTCCATGGGTCGTCCTTTCAGCCCTGCTTCAGCAGGATCCAGGTGATGCGGGCGCGGGCCGCCAGTTCGCCCGACGCATTGTATATGGCGGTGCCGGAATAGAGCTTGCGCCCGTCTTCACCCAGCGGCCAGCCCACCACGATGGCCCGCTCGCCGGTGCGCACCCGGCCCGTCACCTCGGCCACCATGCGGCCCGTCAACATCATGCGGCTCTGGCTGGCGCCCACCGCAATGGCGCCCGGGCAATCGATGGCGGCCCACAGCAGGGGAGCGGGCAGGAAGCCATCCGCGTCACCATGAACTGGGTCTGCCACCAGGGCCGCCGCCACCATGTCGCGACCCGGCACCGCCGAGGCCCAGACCCTGAGCCCCTCTTTCGGCCCATGCCCCCGCCCGCAGGCAAAGCAATGGTTGAAGTCCGACTGCGCGTCAGAGCCACCAACCCGGCTGCACGCCTCGGCCACGTCCCAACTCATCGGCCCCGGCGCCTCCAGATCAAGGCTCGCCGTCCGCGCCTCGGCAATCAGGGTCTCGCCATCCCGCAGGTCGGCCGCCCCCTCGCGCAGATCCACCTGCAAGGCGCGGTCGAGGGGAATGGGCGCCCGCAAGGTCACCTCCACCGGCCCCGGCGCCAGCAGGCCCGCCAGGCGGCCCGAGACAATGCCGCCATTGCCGGATTCCGGCGGCCCCCGATGTCGGGCAGGAATGATGAAGGGCTCGGGCGCCAGTTGGGAGGGGGAGTTGGTCTGTGTCATGCGACAATTTGGGCCGGCCAGGGCCGCCTCGGCAAGCCCCGGCGCCAGCCTCTGTCATTGCGTCCGCTGCCGCCGGCGCTGATCATGGAGGCCCGATTCGCCCAACCGGAGACTGGCCGTGGATGCCCAGAGCTGCCCGCCCCTGCTGGCCCCAGACGAGCCGCCGGTGTTCACCGTGGCACGGGCGATGGGCCGCTCGCCCTTTCTGCTGGCCTGCGACCACGCGGGACGGCTGATCCCCCGCCGGCTGGGGGATCTGGGGGTGAGTGCGGCGGAGCGGGAGCGGCACATTGCCTGGGACATCGGGGCGGCGGCGGTCACCCTCGACCTTGCAGAGCGGCTCGATGCCTTTGCCATTCTGCAGACCTATTCGCGCCTCGTCATCGACTGCAACCGCGACCCCGCGGTGCCCAGCGCCATGCCCGAGATCAGCGAGCACACGCCCATCCCCGGCAACCTGGGCCTGACGGAAGCAGAGCGCGCGGCGCGGGTGGCGGCGATCCACGCCCCCTATCACGGCCGCCTTGCCGCCGAACTGGACAGCCGCAAGGCAAGGCGCCAGCCCACGGTGCTGGTGGCGGTGCACAGCTTCACCCCCGTTTTCAAGGGGGCGGCGCGCAGCCTGCACGCCGGCGTGCTCTATAACCGCCACACCGCCTTTCCCCATCTGATGCTGGATCTGCTGCGGGCCGAAGGCGACCTTGAGGTGGGCGACAACGCCCCCTATGCCGTGAGCGATGCGACGGATTACACCATCCCCGTCCATGGCGAACGCCGCAACCTGCCCCATGTGGAACTGGAAATCCGCCAGGACCTGATCACCAGCCCCGAGGGGCAGCAGGCCTGGGCCATGCGCCTTGCCCGCCTGCTGGCCGAGGCCCTGCGCCGTTACGAGGCGGCCAGCCTGTCGGCATAAGCAAAGGCCGAGGCCAGAAACCGGCCGCCCAGCGCAATCGCCCGCCCATCAATCTCGTGCCCCAGGCCCGGCAGGGCGACGCCCTCGGCCATCACGTCGAGTGCCCGCAGCGCTTCAAGCGCTGGCCCCAGGCCAGAGACCGGCGCCAGTTCATCGCCCTCGCCATTGACCAGCAGCACCGGCGGCCGCGACCGGATTTCCTCTGCCAGCCGCGCCCGGCCAACCAGGCCACCGCCATAAGCCAGCACCGCCGCCGGGGCTGTCGCCCGCAGCAGCCCCACCCGCAGGGCCAGCACCGCCCCTTGCGAAAAGCCAACCAAAGCCAGCGCCGAGGCCGGCAGGCCAAGGCGCGCCAGCTCTGCCGCGCACAGATCCTCCACCCCCAGGCCCGCCGCCGCAATTTCCCCCGCCAGCCGCCCATCCCGCGCCGAGCGCCGCGGCGCCCAGCACAGCCCCGCCTCCCCTTCCGCCACCTCCGGCGCGTTTGGCGCATGAAAGGCCGCATCGGGCAACACCGCCTGCCACTCGGCCGCCAGCGGCATCATCTCCACCCCCGAAGAGCCATAGCCATGCAGCAACATCACCAACCGGCGAGGCGGCTGACCAGAGAGGGGCGCAAGACGCGTGGGATCATGGGTCATGACACAGACCTAGCGCAGGCAGGCGGGGGTGCCAATGGCACATTGCAGCGGCCCCGCATCCTTGCCATGGTCCCGCCACAGGGAACCAGGGCTGCACAGGCCAGGGCTGCATAGGCCCGGACAAGAAGGAGACGGCACAATGGTGGATTTCACGCGCGGCGCCCGCGAGTTGGAGCTGGAGGCGCGCACGCGCGACTTCATTCGTGACCAGATCATCCCCTATGAGCGCGATCCCCGGCTGGGCGGCCACGGGCCATCGGAAGAGATCCGCACCGAGATGCAGGCCAAGGCCCGCGCCGTCGGCCTGATTGCGCCGCAGCTGCCGGAACGCTTTGGCGGTTTTGGCCTCAACCACCGCGAGACGGCCACCGTGTTCCGGGCGGCGGGCTATTCCGTGCTTGGCCCCGTGGCCATGAACATCATGGCGCCGGACGAGGGCAACATGCACCTGCTGGCCAAGGTGGCAACGCCCGAGCAGCAGGAACGCTGGCTGCGCCCCCTGGCCGAGGGCCACACCCGCTCTGCCTTCCTGATGACCGAGCCCGACAATGGCGCCGGTTCCGACCCCTCCATGATGCAGACCACGGCGCGGCTGGATGGTAACCATTGGGTCATCAATGGCCGCAAATGGCTGATCACCGGGGCAGAGGGCGCCACCTGCGCCATCATCATGGCCCGCACCGCCACCGGCGCCACCATGTTCCTGACGGACATGACCACGCCCGGCATCGTCATCGAACGCGTGCTCGACACCATCGACCAGTCCATGCCCGGCGGCCATGCCGTGGTGAAGCTGGAAGACGTGCGCGTGCCGGCCGACCAGATCCTGGGCGAGCTGGAGCAGGGCTTCCGCTATGCCCAGGTGCGCCTGGCGCCGGCCCGCCTCACCCATTGCATGCGCTGGTGGGGCAGCGCCCAGCGCGCCCATGACATTGCGGTGGATTACGCCAGCCGCCGCCACGCCTTTGGCAAGCCGCTGATCGAGCACGAGGGCATCGGCTTCATGCTGGCCGACAATATGGTCGACCTGCAGCAGTGCCTGCAGACCATCGACTATACCGCCTGGGTGCTGGACCAGGGCGCGCGGGGCACGGCGGAATCAAGCCTTGCCAAGCTGGCGTGCTCGGAAGCGCTCTATCGCGTGGCCGACCGCTGCGTCCAGATCCTGGGCGGCCTTGGCATCACCGGCGATACACCGGTGCAGCAGATCTTCCGCGAGATCCGCGCCTTCCGCATCTATGACGGCCCGTCGGAAGTACACCGCTGGTCCATCGCCAAGCGCATCGCCGACGATCGCGCCAAGCGCGCCTGAGCTCTGGCAGACGGGGTGGATCTCAGGCTTTCGGCCTGAGGTCCACCACCCGCCGGGCCTTGCCCTGCGAACGCTCAACCCCGCCCGGATCCGTTACCGTGATGGCGGCAGTAACCCCGATGATTTCCTTGATCCGGTGCGCCAAAAGCCCGGCTGAGGCCGTGCGCGATGCCTCGTCCGCATGGTCGGCGCGGGCTTCCACCAGCACGCGCATCTCGTCGAGGCGGCCTTCCCGTGTCAGCTCGATCTGGTAATGGCCGGCCAGGCCCGCGCAGCGCAGGATCTGTTCCTCCACCTGGGTGGGGAACACGTTCACCCCACGGATGATCAGCATGTCGTCGGAGCGACCTGTGATCTTTTCCATGCGGCGCATGCTGCGCGCCGTGCCCGGCAGCAGCCGGGTGAGGTCGCGGGTGCGATAGCGCACCACGGGCATGGCCTCCTTGGACAGGGAGGTGAAGACCAGTTCCCCCATCTCGCCATCGGGAAGAACCTTGCCGGTTACGGGATCGATGATCTCGGGATAGAAATGATCTTCCCAGATGTGCAGGCCGTCCTTGGTCTCCACACATTCCTGGGCGACACCCGGCCCCATCACCTCTGACAGGCCATAGATGTCGATGGCGTGCATGCCAAAGGCCGCCTCGATCTCCTCGCGCATGGAATTGGTCCAGGGCTCGGCCCCGAAGATGCCGATGCCAAGGGAACTCTCCCTGGGGTCCACACCAGCGGCCCGGAACTCGTCGAGAATTGAGAGCATGTAGGAGGGGGTGACCATGATGATCCGGGGCTGGAAATCCTGGATCAGCTGCACCTGTCGCTCCGTCTGGCCGCCCGACATGGGCACCACGGTGCAACCCAGCCGCTCTGCCCCATAGTGCGCGCCAAGGCCACCGGTAAACAGGCCATAGCCATAGCAGACATGCAGCAGGTCGCCCGGCCGCCCACCCGCCGCGCGGATGGAACGCGCCATCACCTCGGCCCAGACGTCGAGGTCGCGGCGCGTATAGCCCACCACCGTGGGCTTGCCCGTGGTGCCGGACGAGGCATGGATGCGCGACACCTCGCTGCGCGGCACGGCAAACATGCCAAAGGGATAGTTCGCCCGCAGATCATGCTTGGTGGTGAAGGGGAACTTCGCCAGATCGGCCAGGGTGTGGAAATCATCAGGGTGCACCCCGGCGGCCTCAAAGGCGGCACGGTAGTGCGGCACGTTCTGAAAAGCGTGCGCCAGCGACCATTTCAGGCGCTGCACCTGCAGGGTGGCGATTTCGTCGCGCGAGGCGGTTTCGATGGGGTCGAGCACGGCAGGGCCGGAATTGCGCTTCATGGTCTTGCCTCAGGTTTTGGCGGAGGTAGGGGCAGAAAGAATGGCGCCATCGATCACCCGGGAATGCCCCCGGAACTCGGCCACGGTCACCCCGGCACCGGTGGTGACTGTAACATCATAGATGCCGGAACGTCCCCGGCGCTGGCGCTCCACCGCCGCTGCCACCAGCCGGTCGCCCCGCGCCGCCGGGGCGACGAAGGTGATGGCGGCATGCTGGGCCACCGTGCGGCGGTCATAGGTGTTGCAGGCAAAGGCAAAGGCCGAATCCGCCAGGGTAAAGATGAAGCCGCCGTGGCACATGCCATGGCCGTTCACCATGCTGTCGCCCACCTGCATGGCGAGCGTGGCACGACCGGCCCCGATTTCCTCCATGGTCATGCCGAGCCCGCGCGAGGCGGGATCATCCGCCCACATCCGTTCGGCACAAGCGCGCGCCAGATCATCGGGCGCCAGGGCTGGCGTGCTTGTGTGGTCGGTCATTGTGCTCTCCCCGGGGTGCAGACCTTGTGCTGGCCCATCACCACTGCATTCCGGGTCGCATGATGCTGGGCAGGCGTGCCAGCGGTCAATCGCGCCCATTCCGATCGCTGGGCGCGCTGGACGCAGGCTTGCGCCCCCGCCTATCCTCAACTCCGGAAACGCTCAAAAAAGGCAGTGCCATGAAGGACATCAGCGGCTGGACCCTGCGTCTGGATGCCGGGCAAATTGCCACCCGCCGCGCCTCTGGCGCCTGGCGCAACCGCACCCTGGCCGACGAGGCCCGCGCCCTGGCCGAGGCCGAGCCTGAGCGGATCACCCATTGGGATGGCACCGGCGCCCATGAGGTGGGCGGCCTGCTGGCCGATGCCGAGGCCCTGGCGGCGGCCCTTTGGGCGCGCGGCCTGCGCCCCGGCGATGTGGCCAGCCTGCAGCTGCCCAACTGGCGCGAGGCGGTGGTGATCGATCTGGCGGCGGTGCTGATCGGCCTTGTGGTCAACCCCATCGTGCCGATCTATCGCGATGCCGAGGTGGGGCTGATCCTCAAGGATTGCCGGGCGCGGGTGCTGTTCATCCCCGACAGCTTCCGGGGCCTCGACTTTGTGGCCATGCTGGCGCGCCTGCGCCCCGGCCTGCCAGACCTTACCCATGTGATTCAGGTGCGCCCCGCTACAGCCCAGGCGGGCGACCTCACCAGCCTGATTGCCGAGGGGCGTGGCGTGCATGTGCCCTGGCCAAAGGTGGCGCCCGAGGCGGCCAAGCTGATCATGTACACGTCCGGCACCACCGGCCGCCCCAAAGGCGTGCTGCACAGCCACGAGACCCTGCGCCGTGCGCTTGAGGCCAGCGCGCGGCACTGGCAGTTAGACCGGGGCGCGGTGTTCCTGATGCCCTCGCCCGTCACCCATGTCACCGGCTTTTCCTTCGGCATCGAGATGCCGTTCCTCTGCGGCACCCGTACCGTGCTGATGGAAAAATGGAATGCCGAGGCGGCGCTGGACGAGATCGACACCCATGGCGCTAATGCCACCGTGGGCGCCACCCCCTTCCTGCAGGAACTGGCCGAGGCCGCGCGCCGCCACAACCGCCCCCTGCCCTCCCTCAGGATCTTTGCCTGTGGCGGTGCTGCCGTGCCGCCCGAGGTGGTGCGCCGGGCGACCGCCGCCTTTGCCAATTGCCGGGTCTGCCGCGTCTATGGCTCGACCGAGGCACCCATGATCACCCAGGGCTTTGTCGGCGCCAGTGAAGGCGATCTGGCGGCGGAAACCGATGGCGAACTGATCGACTTTGAGGTGAAGGTGGTGGATGACGCAGGCGCCACCCTTGAGCGCGGCAGCGAGGGCGAGATCCTGACGCGCGGTCCCGCCCTGTTCCTTGGCTATGCCGATCCCGGCCAAACCGCCGAGGCCTTTGATGCGGATGGCTATTTCCGCACCGGCGATATCGGCTTTGTTACGCCGCAAAACGCCGTCGTCATCACCGGCCGCAAGAAGGACCTGATCATCCGGGGCGGCGAGAACCTGTCGGCCAAGGAGATTGAGGACGCCCTGCACCGCCACCCCGGCGTGCGCGAGGCCGCCGCTGTCTCCATGCCCCATGCCCGCCTGGGTGAGACAGTGTGCGTCTATGTCATCCCCGAGGGCGCCGCCCGGCCCGACCTGGCCGAGCTTGCCGCCTTCCTGGAGGCGCAGGGCCTTGCCAAACAGAAATTCCCCGAGCGCGTGGAACTGGTGGACGACTTCCCCCGCACCGCCTCTGGCAAGATCAAGAAGGACATCCTGCGCCGCATGATAGCGGAGGCGGTGGCGGAGAAATCCTCAGGATGAGAGGGCCGGAGGTCAGAGTTCCATGGGCAGCTTGAAATGTGCCCGCATGATGCGGTCGCGGTGGGCGATCAGGATGGGATCAACGGCGGCCGCCACCTCTGGCGAGGTATGCTCGAACATGGGCCGCACCTCGGGCGCCAGGGGGCATTCTTCGAGGGACTGGATCAGCACCAGATTGCTGAAAGCAGCCCAGTAAAAATCCGCCGCCGTAAGGCTGTCGCCAATCAGATAGGCGCTGCCCCGGGCC
>CANCOY010000058.1 GCA_947379865.1 Acetobacteraceae bacterium | reverse complement strand
GCAGGGCACCACCACCGGTCAGGACAATGCCCTTGTCGACGATGTCGGCCGCCAGTTCCGGCGCCGTGTGTTCCAGGGCCACCTTGACGGCCTCGACAATGGCGGAGACCGGCTCGGCAAGGCTTTCGGCAACCTGGCGCTGGCTGATGATGAGTTCCTTGGGAACGCCGTTCATCAGATCGCGGCCCTTGATCTCCATGGTCGGCCCGTGGCCGTCCTCGGGAGGGGCAGCGCTGCCAACTTCCTTCTTGATCCGCTCGGCAGACGATTCTCCGACCAGCAGATTATGGTTGCGGCGGATATAGGCGATGATCGCCTCATCCATCTTGTCGCCGCCGACGCGAACCGAGCGCGAATAGACGATGCCGCCAAGGCTGAGCACCGCGACCTCGGTCGTGCCGCCACCGATGTCGACAACCATGGAGCCGGTCGGCTCGGTAACGGGCAGGCCAGCGCCAATGGCGGCGGCCATGGGCTCTTCAATCAGATAGACGCGGCGCGCACCGGCGCTCTCGGCGCTTTCCTGGATCGCGCGGCGCTCGACGGCTGTGGAGCCGGAGGGCACGCAGACCACGATCTGGGGGCTGGCGAAGGAGCGGCGGTTGTGCACCTTGCGAATGAAATGCTTGATCATTTCCTCCGCCACTTCGAAGTCGGCGATGACGCCGTCTCTCAAGGGGCGGATAGCCTCGATATTGCCTGGGGTGCGGCCCAGCATCATCTTGGCTTCATCACCAACCGCGAGGACCTGTTTCTTTCCCCGGTTGTTGACCATGGCAACCACTGACGGTTCGTTCAGAACGATTCCACGGCCCTTGACATAGACAACCGTGTTGGCGGTGCCAAGGTCGATGGCCATGTCGGCGGAAAGCATGCCGAGCAGCTTTGAGAACATGAACGTCGCGCTCCGTGCTTGAACTGCTGCCGGGCCGAAAGCCGGGGCCGGTGGTCGTGTGTCCGATGTGTGCGTTGGTTTAAAATGTGTAGACCTTGGCGCCGGTCCGCTCAAGGCTTGCCGGCCTCTGACGACGCAGTTTAGGCCTAAATTCCTAGGCTTTTGTATCGTTCACAGCTTTAAATTACGTCTTCGCCTACCTGAGGCAGCCCCCAAGGTGCCCTGAAGCGTCTCCCGGTGACCAAACCGGGCCAACCGCGACCCCGCATGGCGCGAATCACCCCAGCGCAAACGGGCCGGGCTGGAGCCCGCTTCTGATCGACCCCGACAGACGAAAAAGGCCCGTCCGGGTGGACGGGCCTTCTTCTGTCAAAGCCTTTTGCAAGGCTCAGTTCTTGGCCTTGTCGACCAGCTTGTTGCGGGCAATCCAGGGCATCATGGCGCGCAGACGGCCGCCGACTTCCTCGATCTGGTGCCCGGCGTGGTTGGCGCGGGTGGCCTTGAAGCTCGGGGCACCAGCGGCGTTCTCAAGCATCCAGTCACGGGTGAAGCGACCAGAGGTGATGTCCTCAAGAATACGCTTCATCTCGGCCTTGGTCTCGGGCGTCACGATGCGGGGGCCACGGGTATAGTCGCCGTATTCCGCCGTGTTCGAGATCGAGTAGCGCATGTTGGCAATGCCGCCCTCGTACATCAGGTCGACGATCAGCTTCACTTCGTGCAGGCACTCGAAATAGGCCATTTCCGGCGCATAGCCGGCCTCGACCAGGGTCTCGAAGCCCGCCGTGATCAGGGCCGACAGGCCACCACACAGCACGGCCTGTTCACCGAACAGATCCGTCTCGCACTCTTCCTTGAAGCTGGTCTCGATGACGCCGGCGCGGCCGCCGCCCACTGCCGAGGCATAGGACAGGGCAATCTCAAGCGCATTGCCCGAGGCGTTCTGGGCCACCGCCACGAGGCAGGGCACGCCGCCGCCACGCTGGTACTCAGAGCGCACCGTGTGGCCGGGGCCCTTGGGCGCGATCATGTAGACGTCAAGGTCGGCGCGCGGCTCGATCAGCTTGAAGTGGATGTTCAGGCCGTGGGCGAAAGCCAGGGCAGCGCCCTGCTTCATGTTGTCGTGCAGATGGTCGCGATAGATCGCGGCCTGCAGTTCGTCGGGCGCCAGCACCATGATGACGTCGGCCCACTTTGCCGCTTCGGCGGGCGAATAGACCTTCAGGCCCTCGGCCTCGGCCTTCTTGGCGGTGGCGGAACCGGGACGCAGCGCCACGGCCACTTCCTTCACGCCGCTGTCGCGCAGGTTCAGCGCGTGGGCGTGGCCCTGGCTGCCATAGCCAAGGATGGCAACCTTCTTGCCCTTGATCAGATTGACGTCTGCGTCGCGATCATAATAAACGCGCATGGCTGTTCTCCTGGGTCTGTTTGTCTTTACAGCGGTTCGGCGCCGCGGGCGATCGCGACCACACCGGTCCGCGACAGTTCCACAAGGCCAAGACCCTTCATCAGGTCGATGAAGGCGTCGATCTTGGTTGTTGAGCCGGTCAGCTCGAACACGAAGCTCTGGCTGGTGGAATCCACCACCCGGGCCCGGAAGGCATCGGCAAGGCGCAGGGCCTCGACACGCTTCTCGCCGGTGGAGGCCACCTTGATCAGGGCCAGTTCACGCTCAAGGCTCGGACCACCGATGGTCAGGTCCGTTACCTTGTGAACGGGAACCAGGCGATCAATCTGGGCCTTGATCTGCTCGATCACCATTTCGGTGCCTGACGTCACCACGGTGATGCGGGACAGGTTTCGGCTGCCGTCAACCTGGGCGACGGTCAGGCTCTCGATATTATAGCCCCGTCCGGAAAACAGGCCGATGACGCGTGCCAGCACGCCGGCCTCGTTGTCGACCAGAAGGGCAATGGTATGGCTGCGAACGCCGTCCACGGGGCGGTTCCTTGTCTCTCGCGCGCGGGGAATACCCCGGGCGTCGGGGGTTTAGCTGGATAAATCGTTTGTCGCAACAGGCAAGACTGAACCGGGCCGGGGCTGCCGCAGCAGCCCCGGGGTCCGATCAGACCAGCGCCGCACCTGCTTCCGAGACATTTGCCTGGTCTTCAGGGCCAAGCAGCATCTCGTTATGGGCCGCACCCGAGGGAACCATGGGGAAGCAGTTCTCGTTCTTGTCCACCAGGCAATCGACGATCACGGGGCGTTTGATATCAACCATTTCCCGGATGGTATCATCCACCTTTGTGGGGTCGGAGACCCGCAGGCCGACGGCACCAAAGGCCTCTGCCAGCTTCACGAAATCCGGCAGGGAGTTCATGTAGCTCTCGGAATAGCGCCCGCCATGCAGCAGTTCCTGCCACTGGCGCACCATGCCCATATATTCATTGTTCAGGATAAAGATCTTCACCGGCAGGCGGTGCTGCACGGCGGTCGACATCTCCTGGATGTTCATCAGGATGGACGCCTCGCCGGCCACATCGATCACCAGGGCATCGGGATGGGCAACCTGCACGCCAATGGCGGCCGGCAGGCCATAGCCCATGGTGCCCAGACCGCCCGAGGTCATCCAGCGGTTCGGCTCGTCAAAGCCATAGAACTGGGCCGCCCACATCTGGTGCTGGCCAACTTCGGTCGTGATGTAGGTGTTCGGACCCTTGGTCAGCTCGAACAGGCGCTGCAGGGCATATTGCGGCTTGATGATGTCGCCGGTCTGGCGATAGCGCAGGCAGTTGCGGCCCCGCCAGGTCTCGATCTGCTTCCACCACTCGCCAAGGGCTTCCTTGTCGGGGCGATAAACCTTGGACTTCCAGACCTTGATCATGTCCTCAAGGACATGGGCGACGTCACCCACAATGCCGATGTCGACACGGATGTTCTTGTTGATCGACGACGGGTCGATATCGACGTGGATCTTCTTTGACCCCGGCGAAAAGGCAGTGACGCGGCCGGTGATGCGGTCATCGAAGCGCGCCCCGATGTTGATCATCACGTCGCAGTCATGCATCGCGTTATTGGCTTCATAGGTGCCGTGCATGCCCAGCATGCCCAGGAACTGCCCGTCCGAAGCCGGGAAGGCCCCCAGACCCATCAGGGTCGAGGTCACGGGATAGCCGGTCAGCCGGGCAAATTCCCGCAGCAGCTGCGAGGCCGCCGGCCCAGAATTGATCACGCCACCGCCGGTGTAGAAGATCGGCCGCTTGGCATTGGCGATCAGTTCCACCGCCTCGCGGATCTTGTTGAGGTCACCCTTGATCTGGGGGCGATAGGATTTGTGCTGCACCTGGGTCGGCGGCACATAGGGGCCGGTCTGCAGCTGGATGTCCTTCGGCAGATCGACAACCACGGGGCCGGGACGGCCGGCCTTGCAGACATAGAACGCCTCGTGCATCACCCGGGCCAGGTCGTTGATGTCCTTGACCAGCCAGTTGTGCTTGGTGCAGGGCCGTGTGATGCCCACCGTATCCGCCTCCTGGAAGGCGTCATTGCCGATCAGATGGGTCGCGACCTGCCCGGTCAGGCAGACGATGGGAATGGAATCCATGAGGGCGTCGGTCAGGCCGGTGACGGCATTGGTGGCGCCGGGGCCAGAGGTGACCAGCAGCACGCCGGGCTTGCCGGTGGAGCGCGCATAGCCCTCGGCCGCATGGGCGGCACCCTGTTCATGGCGGACCAGAACATGGCGAATGTTGTTCTGCTTGAACAAGGCATCATAGATCGGCAGCACGGCGCCGCCGGGATAGCCGAAAATCGTGTCCACGCCCTGATCGGCCAGAGCCTTGAGGACAATTTCCGCCCCGGTCATCTGAAGCTGCGCCATGACAGTACCTTCCTGGGGCATGTAAGGCCCCACGCTGCGGGATCCGCAAATCCCTGTGGTTCGCCGAGCGGGAGCGCCGGGCGGAGGCGCGGAACCTATACATGGAAAATTACGCGGTCAAGCTCTAATTTCGAATAAATGCCAAGGATTCAGCAACAAGACTTTCCATTTGTTGCGCAAAACCAGGCCAAAACCAATCGATCATGTGCTTGCGGGCCCAGGTCAGCTGGCGCTTGGCATAATGCCTGGTGTCGATTTCGGCGAGGCCCAGCGCCTCGGCCAAACCAATTTCACCCACCACATGGCGGCGCAGCGGCGCCATGCCTACGGCACGCGACAGGGGCAGCAGGGCATCAGGGCAGGTGGCCAGGAAACCCTGCACCTCGGCCACGAGCCCGGCTTCGGCCATGGCCTGCAGCCGGGGCAGAAAACGCGCCCGCAGCACGTCGGTGGGCGGCGCCATCACCAGGCCGCGCCAGGGCACGTCCAGGGCGCCGGCGCGCCCCGCCCCCTGCCAGTCACTCAACGGACGGCCGGTGGCAAGAAACACCTCCAGCCCCCGGATCAGGCGCTGGGTGTCGCCAGGCGCAAGACGTTCCGCAAGCCGGGGATCGTGAAGCGCCAGTTCAGCCCGGAAGGCATCCCCGCCAAGGCGGGCATGGCGGGCGGTAACCTCGGCCCGCACGTCGGCCGGAATATCCGGGATCTCGGCCAGTCCCTCCACCAGCGCCCGGAAGTAGAGGCCCGTGCCCCCCACCAGCAGCGCCATGCGCCCGGCGGCATGGGCATCTGCAATGGCAGCCCGCGCAAGCACGGCCCAGCGCGCCGCCGAACACGGGTCATCAGGCGGGCGTGTGCCGTAAAGGCGATGGGGTGCGCGGCCAAGGTCGCTGGCCGAGGGCTGTGCCGTGAGCAGGGGCAGGGCAGCATAGACCTGCATGCTGTCAGCATTTATGACCTCGGCACCAAGCCGTTCCGCCAGGGCGAGCGCCAGGGCAGACTTGCCGCTGGCCGTCGGACCTGCGATCAGGATCGTCCTGACGGGCTCTTTGCCATCGCCCATGCTCTTCACCGTCAAAACTGAAGTCAGCCCATGAACCATGTCCTTACCCTGGTCGGCAACCCGGCCGCCTCCCCCCTCGACGCGGCCCTGGTGGCGTCCGTCGCAGCCGCGCTCACGGCCGCAGGCGGCCAGGTGGGCGAGGCCGACTGGCTGGCCCCCGGCATCGCCTGCGATCTGGGGTTTGCGGGCCTGGCGGCGGCGCAGGCGGAAGAGATTGCCCGCCAGTCGATCGGCGCCCATGCCGTGGACCTTTACGCCGGCCCAATGGCCGGGCGGCGCAAGGCTCTGCTGATCGCCGACATGGATTCGACCATCATCACCATCGAATGCATCGATGAACTGGCGGATTTCGCCGGCATCAAGCACGAGATTGCCGCCATCACCGAGCGTGCCATGCGCGGCGAGCTGGATTTCGAACAGGCCCTGACCGAGCGTATCGCCCGCATGAAAGGCCTGCCCCGCACCGATCTGGAACGCTGCCACGCCGAGCGGGTGCGCCTGATGGCCGGTGCCCGCACCCTGGTGCGCACCATGAGCGCCCATGGCGCCTTTACCGCTCTGGTCTCAGGCGGGTTCACCTTCTTTACCGAGCGGGTGGCCGCAATGGCGGGCTTCACGGTGCAGCGCGCCAATATCCTGCTGTTCGAGGATGACCGGCTGGCGGGGGTTGCCCGCCCCATCCTGGGGGCCGAAGCCAAATTGCACGCGCTGGAGGAATTCCGCACCGCCCAAAGCCTTGGCCCCGCCGAGACGCTGGCTGTGGGCGACGGTGCGAATGACATTCCCATGATCCAGGCCGCTGGCCTCGGCGTTGCCTATCATGCCAAGCCGAAAACCGCCGCCGCCGCCAGGGCACGGGTCGACCATGGCGACCTGACAGCCCTGCTCTATTTCCAGGGCTATCGGCAGGCCAACTTCGTTATCGACTGAGGCGCGCCACAAAGGCGCTTAGGGCACCCAGGGTGGCGTCCGGCTGGTCGCGCTGGGGGGAATGGCCGCAGGCCTCCAGCACCAGGCGCTCCACCGGCCCCGACACGGCTGCACCAATGGCGTCAATCTGGGCCAGCGTGCCGTATTCATCATTTGCGCCCTGGATCAGCAGCACCGGGCAGGTGATGGCGCCAAGCCCTGCCTCGATGTTCCAGGCGCGGAACGCCGGGTCCAGCCAGATGCGGTGCCACCCCTGAAAGACACCCACGGGATCCGCATGGTAACGGCCCATGCGTACGCCCATGTCGGTTTCCGCAAAGGTGCGGCCGATGGCGGCAATGCTGGCGATGGTGATGTCCTCCACAAAGACATGGGGTGCCAGCAGCACGAGGCCGGCCACTGGGTGCGCCCCCTGCCCCGCCCCCAAGGCTGCATGGATCAGGGCGATGGAGGCGCCGTCGGAATGGCCGATCAGGATGGGCCGTTCGATGCCAAAGGCGGCCAGCACCTCAGGCAACACCAACAACGCCTCGTCGTGCATATAGCAAACGGTGCGTGGAACCGTCAGCGCGTCGGACGCGCCGTGCCCATGGCGGGAATAAGCCAGCACGGCGCAGCCCGTCGCCTTGGCCAGTTGCTGCGGCAGGTCACGCCAGAGGGCGATGGAGCCAAGGCCCTCATGCAGCAGCACCAGGGCGGGCGCTGCTGG
Source organism: Acetobacteraceae bacterium (assembly GCA_947379865.1). Taxonomy (GTDB): domain Bacteria; phylum Pseudomonadota; class Alphaproteobacteria; order Zavarziniales; family Zavarziniaceae; genus CANCOY01. The sequence goes on along the minus strand of CANCOY010000058.1, from coordinate 17,331 downwards.
TCGGGTCGCCGGGATCAGCAGGGTTTCCAGCCGATGGCCGCCTGCCACGATGTCAGTCGTCATTGTTATTCCCTATGGGTCACAGCCCTGGGACGGCCAGCATGTCGGCAGCGGATCTGAACTTGGTACGGACCCGACCGGGCGTTGCCGCTGCCAGTTCAGCCGCATCAATGGCCTTCCAGCGGGCCCAATCCACCACATCAATGCCCCGGTCACGCAACAGAGCGGCCAGCCCCACACCGCCTGCCCGGCCCGCAGGAACAAGCTCGGCCACGATCCGGCGGGCCACTTCATGGGCTTCGGCGCGGTTGGTGGCGATGGTGCCTGATGGCCCGCGCCTCGCCCAGCCAGTCACATAGAGGCCGGGGGCAATCAGCCCGTCTGAATTGGCCAGATGCCCATCGGTCAGTACCAGCCCCGGCGCCTCGGCGTGGTAGCCAATGCAGGTAACCACCAGATCGGCGGCCATGACATCCGCCGCCCCGTCTGGGCCAGCAATCTCCACCGCCTCAAGCCGCCCATGGCCCCTGAAGGCAAGAACCTGGCGGCCAAACCGGAACTGAATGCGCACCGCAGCATCGCCGGACGAGGTACTGGCGAAATCACGCAACACCCGCAGGACGGGATCATCAGCCTCGCCATCCAGTGGCAGGTCGGTCGGCTCAAGCTGGGGCAGGGCATGGGCGAGCTGGCCGAGTTCGGCCAGTTCAATCGGGGAAAAGGCCGTCTGCGCGGCGCTGCGCCGCCCCAGAATGGAGATGGTGCGCAACGGCGTGCTCGCCAGCACGGCGGCAACGCCGGGATCAAGGTCGGACCCGGCAAACTCCGCCGGTGCCTTGGCCAGCAGGCGCGCCATGTCGAGGGCGACATTGCCATTGCCGACAATCACCACCGAGCGCGCGCGGCCGACCACCGCCGCCAGATCACCCGCATCCGGCCGGCCATTCAGCCAGGCCACCATGTCGCCGGAGCCGACCACGCCAGGCAGGTCTTCCCCTGCCACGCCGAGGCGGCGATCCCTGCCCGCACCCGTTGCCAGCACCACAGCATCATAGAGGCCTGCCAGTTCATCCAGGCTGACGTCCTGACCCACCTCGACATTGCCAAAGAAGCCGATGCGCCCAAGGCCCAGTGGCCGGTCCAGCACCCGGGTAATGGACTTGGTTACCTGGTGATCGGGCGCCACACCCCCCCGGACAAGGCCAAAGGGGGTGGGCCAGCGCTCGATCACATCCACGCGGGCGCCGCTGAGCTCGCGGGCCAGACGCTCGGCACAATAAAGTCCGGCGGGGCCGCTTCCGACCACGGCAATGGCGGCAGTCATGGGCTCAGTTCAACCGGACATATTCGTATTCGACGGGCAGATTGTTGATGCCGCGATCCGGCGGCGCAATCCAGCCCGCCATCTTGCCGGGCTCCGTCACCCGGTGCATCAGGCTGTGCACAAAGGCGCGGTCTGCCTCGGTCGGCAGCCAGTCGTTCTGGCGTGCCATCCAGGCCTCGGCCGACATGGGACGGCCCGAGGGATCGATGAACTGGTTGGCCCACGAACCGATGGTACGGCGGAAGCGCGGGCTCGGCAGTTTGACCTCGAAATCGACACCAGCCCGGGCGATCAGGCGGTTCCAGCGCACCACGCCGATCTCGCAATCCTTGACATAGGCCTGGCGCATCACCTCGTTCATGGCATTGCGCATGGGCACCTCGTCGGTGCGCACACCACCCGCCGCGTCAGGCAGCTCAAGGGAATAGGTCTGGTCGAGCGCCAGATGATCCTCATAACGCTCCTCGTCCGGGCGGCCCTTGATGCCATTGGCAAAATAGGAGGCGGCGTTGGAGGAGATATCGGCGCCGAATAGGTCGAGCGAGGAGGTGAACCAGAAGTTCATGTAGCGCTGCAGGGTCGGCAGATCGATGGCACCGGCGCGGCGCACCGCTTCGGGGTCGTCGCCCACCTCCTTCATCACCTCCAGCGTGCGGCGAATGATCCGGGCAATGCCCGTCTCGCCCACGAACATGTGGTGGGCCTCCTCGGTCAGCATGAACGAGCAGGTGCGCGCCAGCGGATCAAAGGCGCTCTCGGCCAGGCTCTTGAGCTGGTACTTGCCGTCGCGGTCGGTGAAATAGGTAAACATGAAGAACGACAGCCAGTCGGAAATCGGCTCGTTGAAGGTGCCGAGAATGCGCGGCTTGTCGGCATCGCCGGAATGGCGGTGCAGCAGTTCCTCCGCCTCCTCGCGGCCGTCGCGGCCGAAATAGGCGTGCAGCAGATAGACCATGGCCCAAAGGTGGCGGCCTTCCTCGACATTGACCTGGAAGAGATTGCGCAGGTCATAGAGCGAGGGGGCCGTAAGCCCCAGCAGGCGCTGCTGCTCCACCGACGCCGGCTCAGTATCGCCTTGCGTTACAATCAGGCGGCGCAGGGTGGAGCGGTGCTCGCCCGGCACCTGCTGCCAGGCGGGTTTGCCGTATTCATCGCCAAAGCCGATGGTCCGCGCCTCGTCCCGGTCGGCCAGGAAGATGCCCCAGCGATAATCGGGCATCTTCACTTCGCCATAGGTAGCCCAGCCCTTGGCATCCACCGAGGTGGCAGTGCGCAGGAAGACTTCGGACGCATTGAAGTCGCTTGGCCCCAGTTCCTTCCACCATTCGAGGAAGGCCGGCTGCCAATGCTCCAGTGCCCGCTGCAGCGTGCGGTTGTCCGAGAGGTCGACGTTGTTCGGAATCCGGCTCGTATAGTCGATGGCCATGGTCACACCCTCTCCCAGTCAAAGGCGGCCTTGGTGCCGCTGCCAAAGAGCTTCAGGGCGCCCTTCTCTCCCACCGCATTGGGGCGGTTGAATATCCAGTTCTGCCAGGCCGACAGGCGGCCGAACACCTTGGTTGCCATGGTCTCGGCCCCGCCAAAGCGCAGGCTGGCCTCCATGCCCGTCAGGGCATCGGGGGACAGGCTGGTGCGCTCCTCGATCGCCAGGCGCACCTCGTCTTCCCAGTCGAGGTCATCAGGCGCAAAGGTGATCAGGCCGGCGTCCAGGGCCGCCTGTGCATCCAGCACCTCGCCCTGCCGATTGGCGAGAGCGGCCACCGGGGCGGCATCGCCTGCAAAGCGGCCTTCCAGCCGGGTGAGGCCGTTCACCATGGTCAGCGGCCCAAAATTCATGGCGCCCAGCCTCAGCTGCGGCCCATCATTGGCGCCATCCTCCAGCGCCAGCATGAAAGAGCGGTCGGAGGCGAGTGCAAGTTCCAGCAGCGTGCCCGCAAAGCACGAGCCCGGCTCGATCACCGCAAACAGGCTGCGCGACGAGACATCCAGCCGGCGCAGGGTCCGGCGCAGCATGTTCAGGGTCTCACGCACGAACCAGTGGTTGGCATGGGCCGCCAATGCTGCGTCTGCGGCCAGCACATGGGCCGCATCACCTTCGGTTTTCAGCACCAGTGTACCAATCCCGGTCTCGTTGGCGCGCAGCAGCAGGATGGCATCGTCAAGCTCGCGCGCCATGGCCAGCGGCCACCAGCGCGCCCCTTCAGCCAGAATGCCCGCCACATCAGCCGGTCCCGCTGCGGCAGGCGCGCGAACCGTGATGGTTGCCGTGCGCACAGCACGGTCAATCGCCACGTCCACATGGCCATAATGATAGCCAGCGTCATCCAGCACCCTGTCGAGCGGGGTCAATTCTATGCCCGTGGCATCGGCCGGGCGATCACTGGCGGCCGCCAGGGCCTCGGCGCGTTGCAGCGTGCGTTCACGGAAGCGGGCCGGGACCGCCACATGGTCTACCAGGCCCCAGGCCTTGGCGCGGTCGGCCCGCACACCCTCGGCGGTGGTACAAAAGACATCGGCCAGGTCGCGGCGCACATGGCGCTTGTCCACCAGCCGGGTCAGGCCGCCAGTGCCGGGGAGGACACCCAGCAGGGGCACTTCGGGCAGGCTGACGGTGCTGGAGCGGTCGTCCACCATGACGATCTCGTCGCAGGCCAGCGCCAGCTCGTAACCACCCCCGGCGCAGGCGCCGTTGACGGCCGCCACGAACTTCAGGCCGGAATGCGCGCTCGCCTCCTCGATGCCATTGCGCGTCTCGTTGGTGAACTTGCAGAAATTCACCTTCCAGGCATGGCTGGAGAGGCCCAGCATGTAGATGTTGGCGCCGGAACAGAACATGCGCTCCTTGGCGCTGGTCACCACCACCGTGGCCACTTCCGGGTGCTCGAAGCGGATGCGCTGCAGGGCATCATGCAGTTCGATGTCGACGCCCAGATCATAGGAATTCAGCTTCAGCTTGTAGCCAGGCTTCAGCCCGCCATCCTCGGCCACATCCAGCGCCAGCGTGGCGATCCGCCCCTCGAAGCTGAGCTTCCAGTGACGATAGCGGGAGGGATCGGTGTCGAACGTGATCATCGGGTGCCTTCAGGCCATGGGGGTCCTTGCGACCGCTGTGGCAGGATAATGCTGAAAGATCTCGGTTCAAGCAAAATAATTCATCTTGCTCTTGGATCGGGCTGGTGTGGTGCGGCGGCCTCAAGGACTGCCAAGGTCTCATCCACGCTGCGCCCGGCGGTATCAACCACAGCATCAGCCTTGAGATAAAGGGGGGTGCGGGCCTCCAGAATGCGCTTCAGGTCTTCCATCGCCTCGCGATTGTCGGCCATGGGACGGAAGTCGCCCTGGGCAACCACCCGGGCCATGTATTCCTCGGGCGCTGCCTTCAGCCAGATGGTGTGGCAGGCCGACAGGAGACGCTCGAACGTCGCGGGCTCGGACACGATGCTGCCGCCCGTGGCAAACACCACGCCGCCTGGGTGCGCCTCGATCAGGGTGTCCAGACAACGACGCTCCCAGCGGCGGAAGGCGCTCTGGCCATAAAGGGCAAACATCTCGGCCAGCGACATGCCGGACTGGCGCTCCACCTCTGCATCCAGTTCGACGAAAGGCAGGCCCCGCGCGGCGGCCAGGGCACGGCCCAGGGTGCTTTTGCCGGCCCCACGCAGGCCGATCAGGGCAATGCGCCGCTCGCGCGCATCCTGCCGGGGTGGGCCAAAGCGGTCTGCCAGCAGGCGGCGCGCCTCGGCCAGATCCTCTGGCCCCAGGCGGGCAAGCAGTTCGGTGCCAAGCCGCAGATCCACCGCAGGCTCACCCCCGTCGCGCACCAGATCCTCAAGCGGCAGATGCAGGGCGCGGCCAAGCTGGCGCAGCAGGATGATGGAGACATTGCCCCGTCCCGCCTCCAACTGGGCGATATAGCGTTCCGACAAGCCCGAATCCCGGGCCAGAATGCGCCGCGTCATGCCCCGCCGCGTCCGCGCCTCACGCACCCGCTGGCCAAGGCGGGCCAGAAAACCATCATCCCCGTCCGCCCCATGGGCAGGCAGAACATGGTTGTCTGTCTCAGTCCTTGCGGTCATGGCTTGTTGCCTATCCGGGTGCACCCCTGCCTGCTTGCGCTTGACCTTGGGGGAACCTGCATTATCGTACATGTTCAAGCATGAACGTTAATGCACAGGGCGACAAGCCTGACCTTTGGCTGAGCGGGAGAACAGGGTATGGCGCGGGCGCTCAGCATTCTGGTTGGCACCATGACAGGCACGGCAGACCTCGTCGCACAGGAGGTTGAGGCAAGCCTTGGCCAACGCGGCATTGCCGCCTCGGTCATCCAGATGGACCGGCTCGACGAACAGGTCTTTGCCCAGGGCGGCTTGTTCCTCATCTGCACTTCCACTTATGGCCAGGGCGACGTGCCCGACAATGCCCGGGATTTTGTGGAGCGGCTGGAGGCAATCCGACCCGATCTGTCTGCCGTCCATTTTGGTCTTGTGGCCCTTGGCGACAGGACCTATGCCACCACCTATTGCCACGGCGGCCTGAAGTTCGACACGCTGTTGAGCGAGCTGGGGGCGCGGCGCGTGGGCGAGATGTTCCTCCACGATGCCAGTGAGGGCACCATGGCCGAAGACGAGGCCGTGGCCTGGGTTGATGGCTGGGTGGAAGACGCCATGGCGGCATCTGACGCTACATAATCAAAAAAATAACTGGGCTGGGGGAAACAGGTGATGACAGGAATGCCCACCGCAGCGCCGGGCTATAACGCTGCTGCCGACCTTCTTTCCCGCAATCTGGTGCCGGGCCGGGCCGAACGGACCGCCTATATCGACGACGCCACCAGCCTCAGCTTTGCCGCCTTGGCGGATCGTGCCGCCCGCGCCGCCACGGCCCTGTCCTCGCTTGGCCTGATGCCGGAACAGCGCTTGCTGCTCTGCCTGCAGGACACGGTGGATTTTCCCACGGTCTTCCTCGGGGCGATCCTGGCCGGGATCATTCCGGTTCCCGTCAATACCGTGCTGACGGCCGACGACTATGCCTACATGCTGGCCGACAGCCGGGCCCGCGCCGTCGCCGTCTCTGCCGCCTTGCTGCCGGTGATGGAAGAGGCGCTGTCCCGGCTTGAGGGGCCGCGCCCCTTGGTGATCGTCTCGGGCGGCAGTGCGTCCAGCCATCAGGGCCTGACTGATCTTCTGGCGCAGCACCAACCCCAGGGCGAGCCCTATAGGGCAGGGCCGGATCTGCCCGCCTTCTGGCTCTATTCCTCGGGCTCCACAGGCCGGCCCAAGGGGACCGTGCATGTGCATGGCAGCCTGCTGGCCACCGCCGACTGCTATGGCGGGCCGGTGCTGGGGATCACGGCAGACGATGTGGTCTATTCCGCCGCCAAGCTCTATTTCGCTTATGGCCTGGGTAACGCCCTCACCTTCCCGCTGGCGGTGGGGGCAACCACCGTGCTGCTGGCCGAACGGCCCACGCCAGAGGCCGTCTGCCGCACCCTGCGCCGCCACCAGCCCACCATCTTTTATGGCGTGCCCACGCTCTATGCCAATCTGCTGGCCTCACCCGATCTGCCCACGCCTGATGAACTGCGCCTGCGCCGCTGCACCTCGGCGGGGGAGCCTCTGCCCGAAGATATCGGGCGGCGCTGGCAGGCGCGCTTTGGTGTCGACATCCTCGATGGCATCGGCTCCACCGAAATGCTGCACATCTTCCTCTCGAACGCTGAGGGCGAGGTGCGCTATGGCACCACGGGCCGCGCCGTACCCGGTTACACGCTGCGCATTGTCGATGATGCCGGCAATGACGTGGCGCCTGGCGAGGTGGGCGAATTGCAGGTGCAGGGGCCAAGCAGCGCCATCCAGTATTGGAACAACCGCGCCCGCAGTGCCCATACCTTTGCCGGCATCTGGACCCGCACCGGCGACAAGTACCGTCTGGATGCGGATGGTTTCCACATCTACTGCGGCCGCAGCGACGACATGCTGAAGGTGGGCGGCATCTATGTCTCCCCCGCCGAGGTGGAGGCGGCCCTGGTGGCCCATGAAGCGGTGCTTGAGGCCGCCGTGATCGGCCGGGCCGACGAAGCCGGCCTTATCAAGCCCAAGGCCTTTGTGGTGACGGCCCCCGGTGTGATTGGCAACGACACCCTGGCGGCCGCCCTCAAGGCCCATGTGAAGGACCGCCTGGCACCCTATAAGTATCCCCGCTGGATCGAATTCGTCGACGATCTGCCAAAGACCGCCACCGGCAAGATCCAGCGCTTCCGCCTGCGCGCCCGCGAAGACGACATGGATGCCGGAGGCAAAGCATGACCCGCCCCTTCTTTGCCCCCGCCAGCATCACCGCCGCCCATCGCGCCGATGGTAGCATGGTCCTGCGGTCCACCGTGGCGCTCGGCGACCATGCCCAGACCATGGGTGAGATGTTCGCCACCGCCGTGGCCGAGGCAGGCGCCCGGCCCTTTCTGGCCGAGCGACAGGGTGAGGGCTGGCGCTATGTAACCTATAACGAGGCCTGGACACAGGCGCGTGGCATTGCGGCGGGCCTGCTTGCCCTTGGCCTGTCACCGGAACGCCCGCTGCTGGTGCTGGCAGAAAATGGCATCGGCCATGGGCTGATGATGCTGGGGGCCATGCTGGCGGGGGTGCCCATGACCCCGGCCTCGGCGGCCTATGCCCGGCCCGACGGCCCCAGCGCCAAGCTTTCCTCCATCGCCGACCAGATCCGCCCGGGCATGGTCTTTGTGGATCAGCCGTCGCGCCTGCTGGCGGCCGAGGCCATTGCACACACGCACGACGCCCGGCTTGTGACGGGGGCCGCCATTACAGATGCACAGGGCGCCATATCCCTTGCTGAGCTTGCAGCAACACAGTGGGGACCTGCGGCAGAGGCTGCTGCGGCCATGGTTGGCCCGGACAGCATTGCCAAGATCCTTTTCACCTCTGGCTCCACCGGTGCCCCCAAGGGCGTGGTGAACACCCACCGCATGCTGCTGGCCAACCAGCAGATGCTGGCCAGCGTCTGGCCAGGTGTCAGCCACCGACCGCCGGTCCTGCTCGACTGGCTGCCGTGGAGCCACACCTTTGGCGGCAACCACAATTTCAATCTGGTGCTGCGCCACCAGGGCACCCTCCATATCGACGATGGCCGCCCCGTGCCGTCTGCCATTGGCCGCACCATCGAGAACCTGCGCAGCGTCTCGCCCACCCTCTATTTCAACGCGCCGCGCGGCTACGGGATGCTGGCCGAAGAGCTTGAGAAAGACCCGGCGCTGGCCAAACGGTTTTTCGGCAATCTGGATCTGCTGTTCTATTCCGGCGCCGCACTGCCCCAAAGCCTGTGGACCCGCATGCAGGCCCTGGTTGCCGCCGCACGGGACAGCGCGCTGCCCTTTGTCACCTCCTGGGGCATGACCGAGACGGCGCCCATGGTGACCGCCGTACATTACGGGCTGGAGCGGGCCGGCAACATCGGTGTGCCCGTACCCGGGGTGGAACTGAAACTGGCCCCCGTTGCCGGCAAGCTGGAGATGCGGGTGCGCGGGCCAAACGTGACGCCCGGCTATTGGGGGCGGCCAGAACTGAATGGTGAGGCCTTTGATGAAGAGGGCTTCTATCGCACCGGCGATGCCGGACGTCTGGCCGACCCGGAGCGGCCGGAAGCTGGCCTGATCTTTGACGGGCGACTGGCGGAGAACTTCAAGCTGTCGTCCGCCACCTGGGTCAATGTGGGCGCCCTGCGGATTGCCGCCATTGCCGGCCTTGCCCCCCTGGTAGACGACGTGGTGGTGGCCGGGCACGACCGCGATGATATTGCCGTGCTGGCCTTCCCCAATGTCGCCGCCTGCCACGCGCTGGCGCCGGATCTTAAGCCAGACGCAGCCTTTGCTGAGGTGATCGCCGCCACCGCCGTGCGGCAGGCCGTGGCCGGGGCGCTGGCCGCCTATAACCGCACGGCCGATGGCGGCGCCACCCGGATTGCGCGGGTGCTGCTGCTGGCCACCCCTCCCTCGCCGGAGGCAAACGAGATTACCGACAAGGGCTATGTGAACCAGCGCGCCGTGCTGGAAGCCCGCGCCGATCTGGTGGCCCGGCTCTATGCCGAGCCCCGCGACCCCGCTGTGATCGGCTGAGGTGCCCGCCTAGTCGGCCGCAAAATTCATCGCCACGCCATTGATGCAATAGCGCAGGCCCATGGGCGGCGGGCCATCGTTGAAGACATGGCCAAGGTGGCTGCCGCAGCCGGCGCAATGCACCTCGATCCGCACCATGCCATGGCTGCGGTCGGTGCTGGTCTCAACCGACCCCTCCACGGGGGTATCAAAGCTGGGCCAGCCGGTGCCGCTTTCGAACTTGCCGCCCGAGCGGAACAGGTCCTGGCCGCAGCCGACACAGGTGAAGGTGCCCTGGCGTTTTTCGTGGTTGAGGGCGCAACTGCCCGGGCGCTCTGTGCCATGGCCGCGCATCACATGATACTGCTCCGCCGTCAGCCGCTGGCGCCATTCCGCATCGGTGAAGACCGTGGGAAAAGTCTTGGTATCCATGGGGTTTCTCCTCCAACCTTGCGACCAAGGCTATACCGCCGGGGCCTGCGGGGCAAACGGATCTGCATCCCCTCAGACGGCGGGCCTTGGGGCGGCGGCATGGCCGGCGGCGCGCTTGTAGTCGCCCACGATGGCCTCAAGCTCCGCCCGGGGCAGCACGGCTTCCAGATCGGCAAAGCCCTCGGGTGCGCGGGCCTCGACGATGTCGAGGATGCGGTCGATCCCCTCCTGACGGTTCATGTGGACAATGCGGGCCACCATATCCACCCGGGCGGTCTCGTAATCGCGCAGGGCGGCCACGGCATCGTGGGTCGCGCCCAGCGCCTTGGCCAGCGCCGCCGCATCCAGGATCGACTGGGTCGCCCCGTTGGAGCCGATGGGATACATGGGGTGCGCCGCATCGCCCAGCAGGCTGACACGGCCATGGCTCCACTGCGCCAGCGGGTCGCGGTCCACCATGGGGAATTCATAGATCGACTCTGCCCCCTTGATCAGGGCCGGCACATCAAGCCAGTCGAATTGCCAGTCCGCAAAAGGTGCCAGGAAGGTGTCGAGACTGCCCGGGCGATTCCAACTCTCGCGCTCGGGCGGGGCGCCGGGTTGGCCGGTGCGCAGGTCGCAGATCCAGTTCAACAGCGCCTTGCCCGCGTCGGCATGGCGGCGGGAAATCGGATAGCAGACGAACTTGCGGCCGGCATAGCCCGCCTGGATCATCACATCGCCCGTAAGGAACGGCGCCGCCTCGGTCACGCCGCGCCCCATCAGGATGCCGTTCCAGCGCGGCGGCCCTTCATCTGGATGAAAGACCCGGCGCACGGCGGAATGGATGCCATCGGCGCCGATCAGCACGTCGGCCTCCACCGTCGCCGCTTCGCGCCCGGTCTCGCGGTCGATGAAGGTTACCGCCACCCGGTCGCCTCGCATCTCGAACGACTGGAAGGCATGGCTGGTGCGGATGCGGTCGGCCCCCAGGCGCGCCACGGCGGCATCCAGCAGGATCATCTGCAGATCGCCCCGGTGGATGGAGAACTGGGGCATGTCGAGGCCGGCAAAGCGGCCGCGCGGATCACTCCAGATGGTCTGGCCATGGCGGCTGACAAAGCGCAGTTCGCGGGTCTCGATGGCCGTGGCGGCAAGGGCGGGCAGCAGCCCCAGCTTGGCCAGTTCCGCCACCGCATGGGACAGCACATTGATGCCCACACCTAGCGGCCGGATCTCGTTTACCGCCTCGAACACGCGCACGTCGTGCCCGCCGGCATGCAGCGCCAGCGCTGCCGTGAGGCCGCCAATACCGCCCCCTGCAATGATCACATCCATGACAAATCCCTCAGAGCAGTGCGTGAAAGGCCAGTTCAACCTGCGCCGCCCGGCGGGCGCCAAGGGCAAAGCAGACCGTGCGGTCGAGCCAGGCATGGGCCTCGCCCGCCACCTCAAAGGTAATGGCGGTGCGGAAATAATAGGTTGCCGGATCAACGGGCACGCCAGAGGCCAAGGCCGCCATCACCTCGGGGGGCCCGTGGCGAAAGCCATTGCTGTTGACCGTCAGCAGGCTGCCGTCATCGGCCTGCAGCACATAGCGCGCCGCGATTTCGGCGACGCCATCGGCGCGGATCAACTGCCAGTCGGCGCCGCCCGGCAGGATCACGCCAGACAGGGCAGGTCCCGCAAAGCGCCCGCCAGTGATCGGCACATAGCGCCTGCGCCCCAGCGCCGTGGCGCCGCCATCAACCGGCGCGCCCACCTCGACAGTGGCGACAAACAACAGCCGGGTCTGGGGTGCGTCTGACATGGTTCTTCCTCCCTGTTGCGACAGAACCTAGCTGACCCGCGTCACGGTAACAAATCCCGGATGCTTGCCACCTTGGATGCTTGCCACCTTGGATGCTTGACGGGGCGCCATGGGTCCGGAGACTGCGGGCAGCGGCAAGGTGGCCACAAGGCGGGGATACGGGCAGATGGGTGGATTCGTCGCGCGGACGATCAGTTTCGATGAAGGCGCCATATCCTGCGTGGAATGGGCTGGCCCCGGTCCCGACGCGCCCCTGCTGCACTTTGCCCATGGCACCGGCCTGAATGGCCGCACCTATGCCCGCCTGCTGGAGCCGCTTGCCAGCCGCTTCCGGATCGTTTCCTGGGATGCCCGGGGCCATGGCGGCACCACCCTGCCCGCCGATCCTGCCAAGCTGATCGACTGGCAGCCCTATGTTGATGATCTGGCGCGGATGATCCGCCATCTCTCGCTCGGCCGGCCTGCCCTTGTGGCCGGTCATTCGCTGGGCGGCATCACCAGCCTTGAGATGGCCGCCGCCCACCCTGAGCTGGTAGCGGCCGTGATGGTGCTGGAACCGCCCCTGGTGCCGGAAGACGAGATCGACAGCCTGAACGCCCTGCGCGCCGAGGGCCGCAGCCGCCCCATCGAGGAACAGATGTGCGAGCGCGCCAGCCGCCGCCGCGCCATCTGGCCCGACCCCGCCACTGCGGTGGAGGCCTATCGCGGGCGGGGTGCCTTTGCCACCTGGGACGACGCGTGGCTGGAGGATTTTGTCGCGGCTGGCCTGAAGCAGGTGGGCGGTGAATGGCATCTGGCCTGCGAGCCCCTCTGGGAAGGCAAGACCTATCACGCCGTCTCCACCCGCTTCTGGCAGGGGCTGGAGCGGCTGCAGCGCCCCGCCACCATCCTGCATGGCGACCGGATGAGCCCCGTCTCCCCCGCCTCGGTTGCCGCCATCGACCGCATCGGCCGCGCAAGGCGGGTGCTGGTGCCAGGCGCCACCCATTTCCTGCCCATGGAACACCCCGACATCGCGCGCGCCGAGATCCTGCGGCTTGCCGACGAGGCCGGGCTTTGAGACCCCTATTCCCTGTTATGAGGAGCACCCCATGAAAAATCTGTTCAACATCGCGGGCAAGGTGGCCCTGGTCACCGGCGGCTCACGCGGGATTGGCGAGATGATCGCCACCGGTTACGTCGAGAACGGCGCCCGGGTCTATATCTCGTCGCGCAAGCGCGAGGTCTGTGAGGGGATTGCGGCAGAGCTGTCAACGCGCGGCACCTGCATCGCCCTGCCCTTTGATCTCTCGACGCTGGAGGGCATCAGCGCCCTGGCCGCCGAGGTTGGCAAGCGCGAAGGCAAGCTCGACATTCTGGTCAACAATGCGGGTGCGGCCTGGGGCGAGCCCATCGACAGCTATTCCGAGAGCGGCTGGGACAAGGTCGTTGATCTCAACATGAAGAGCCCCTTTTTCCTGACCCAGAAGGTGCTGCCCCTGCTGCGCGCCGCCGCCACGGCCGACAGCCCGGCGCGGGTCATCAACATCGCCTCGATCAATGGCATCGTGCCGCCCGAGCTTGAGACCTTTGCCTATTCCTCGTCCAAGGCCGGCTGCATCATGCTGACCCGCCATCTCGCCAAGCGTCTGGCGGCCGAGAACATCCTCGTCAACGCCATTGCGCCCGGCCCCTTCCAGAGCCAGATGATGGCGGCAACGCTCGCCACCCATGGCGATGCCATCCGCGCCAGCAACCCGCGCGGCCGCATCGGCACGCCCGAGGATATCGCAGGCGTTGCCATCTTCCTCGCCTCGCGCGCCTCGGCCTATACCACCGGCGCCGTGGTGCCGTGTGACGGCGGCGCGGCAGAGGTCTGAGGCCCATGGGTGAGGCCCGCAACACCGACCCGAGCGCGGCAGAGGTGGCAGGCTTCGGCCTGTCGGCCCTGCCGCCGGGCTTCACCGATGATCCGTACCCGTGGTATCGGGCACTCCGCCTGCATGACCCCGTGCACCGGATGCCTGATGGCGCGATCTTCCTCACCCGTCATGCCGATTGCGAGGCGGTCTATCGCGATACCCGCACCTTCAGTTCCGACAAGCGCGCCGAGTTCGCCCCCAAATACGGCGATACGCCCCTGTTCGAGCACCACACCACCAGCCTGGTCTTCAACGACCCGCCGCTCCACACCCGCGTTCGCCGCCTGATCGCCGGCGCCCTGAGCCCACGGGCATTGGCCGACCTTGAGCCCGGCCTGGTTACCCTGGTGGATGGCCTGCTGGACCATATGGCGGCGCGCGGCGAGGCTGACCTGATCGAGGACTTTGCGGCTGCGATTCCCATTGAGGTAATCGGCAATCTGCTGGGCGTCCCCCACGCCGACCGTGGCCCCCTGCGTGGCTGGTCGCTGGCCATCCTTGGCGCACTGGAACCCCGCCTGTCACCCGCACAGGAAGCGGCGGGCAATGCGGCGGTCACGGATTTTCTGGCCTATCTGCGGGATCTGGTGGCCGACCGCCGCACCCATCCCGGCGACCCTGAGCACGACGTGCTGACCCGCCTGATCCTGGGCGAGGCTGATGGCGAGCGCCTGTCGGAGCGTGAGCTGCTCCACAACTGCATCTTCATTCTGAATGCGGGGCACGAGACCACCACCAACCTGATCGGCAATGGCCTGCACGCCCTCACCCTGTGGCCGGGCGAGCGGGCACGGCTGGTGGACGACCCCGCGCTGATCCGCACGGCCGTGGAGGAAATGCTGCGCTTCGAGAGTTCAAACCAGTTGGGCAACCGCAGCACCACGGCTGCCACCGAGATTGCGGGCGTGGCTCTTGAGGCCGGCACGCGGATTACCCTGTGCATCGGCGCCGCCAACCGCGACCCCGCCGCCTTTGCCGAGCCTGAGCGGCTGGATGTGGGCCGCACCCCCAACCGGCACCTGGCCTTTGGCCTGGGCGCCCACCAGTGCGCCGGGCTTAGCCTGGCGCGGCTGGAAGGCCGCGTGGCGCTGTCGCGCTTTCTGGCGCGCTTTCCCGACTATCAGCTGAAGGGCCAGCCAGTGCGCGGCGGGCGGGCGCGCTTCAGGGGGTTCCTGTCGCTGCCCGCACAGCTTGGTACTTAAGAGATTGCTCAGCCACCGGCAAGGCGAACGCTCTCGGCCCAAATGCGCTTTGCAGCCACATCATTCTGGCCAGCCGGGGTGGGCGTGGCAGGGCGGCACTTGTACCAATAGCCGCCGGTGGTATTGGCCCCATCCGCTGTTGAGGCCAGATGGATGATGGTCTCGGCCCCCTTCTCTGGCGTGATGGCAAAACGCTTGGCCAGGGGCATCAGCCGCTGCAGCAGGCCGCCGCTGTTGTCACCAAAACGGGTGGCGACAAAGCCCGGATGCAGGCAGCTGACGGTTACATCGGTGCCGGCAAAGCTGCGCGCCAGTTCCCGCGTCCACAGAATGTTGAGCAGCTTGGAGTTCGAGTAGACCGTAAAACCCTTGTAGCCCTTCACCGCCTGAAGATCGTCGAGGTCGAGGCGGGCGCCGCGATGGGCGCCAGAGGCGGTGGAGACAACCCGCGCGCCGCCCGTGGCGATCAGGCGCTCACGCAGGGCTTCCGTCAGCACGAAATAGGACATGTGGTTGGTGGCAAAGGTGCGCTCCAGCCCCTCGGCCGTCACCTCACGCCGGTTGAACAGGGCGCCGGCATTGTTGACCAGCACGTCCACACGCGGCTCAGCCTCCGCAATCTCCGCCCCCACCCGCCGGGTGTCCCTGATGTCGGAGAGATCGGCCAGATGCAGGCGATGCTCGGCAGCGGGGTTGAGGCGCTTCAGCCGCGCCAGGGCGTCGGCCCCACGGGCAGCATCGCGCGCCACCAGCACCAGACGCGCGCCCTTGGCAGCAAGGGTTTCAGACGCGATCTGGCCAATGCCAGATGTGGCCCCCGTGATCACCACAACCTTGTTCTTCATCTCACTGCCCCGCCCGTTGATTGTCCGGCCAGACCTTAGACCGTATGCAGGCCAAGGCGGTAGTCGAGTTCGGTCACCGTGGTGGCAAAGCGCAGCGCCTCAGCCTCGGTTACTGCCAGCAGCACACGGTGAAGGTCCGCCCCCAAAGCCTCCTGCAGGAAGGGTGAGGCCCGTGCCAGTTCAATGGCCGCCCGCCAGTCCTGCGGCAGCAGGCCAAAGGCACCTGTGCCCCCCTCATAGCCATTGCCGCCAACCGGCGGGCCGGGGTCGATCCCCTGTGCAAGGCCAAGGGCAAGCCCGGCCAGAACCACCGCCCCCACCATATGGGGATTGGCATCCACGCCAGACGGGCGGTGTTCGATGCGGCGCTGCGTACTGCTGCCGGCCGGCACCCTGAGGGCCACCGAGCGGTTGTTGATCCCCCAGGTGGGGGCAACCGGGGCATAGCTGCGCGCCACAAAGCGCCGCCAGGAATTGGCATGGGGGGCAAACACCAGCATGGATTCCGCCATGGTGCGGGCAAGGCCGCCGATGGCATGACGCAGGGGATCTGCCAGCGCCCCCCCTGCCCCGGCAGGATCGGCAAACACGTTCTGCCCGGCCACGTCGGCCAGTGAGACATGCAGGTGCATGCCAGAGCCCGCATGTTCACCAAAGGGCTTGGCCATGAAGCACGCCACCGCCCCATGGCGCCGCGCAATCGCCCGCACCAGGCGCTTGAGCATGACGAGATCATCAGCGGCGCGCACAAGGTCGGTGCGGTAATGCAGGGTCAGTTCAAACTGCCCCGGCGCATATTCGGAGATCAGGGTTTCCAGCGGCAGGCCCTGGGCGCGGGCAGCGGCATAGACATCGGCAAAAAGGGGCTGCTGGCCATCAAGTTCATCAAGCCCATAGACATGCACCCCGCCAGAGCGCCGCCCGTCGAGGCTGGCCGCCGCAGGCCGTGGCTGGCCATCCGGCCCGGAGGTGGCATCCAGCAGATAGAATTCCAGTTCAAAGGCACCCGCTGGCCGCAGCCCCTGCCGGCCCAGGCTGGCAATCTGACGCGAGAGCGCGTGGCGCGGGTCGGCGCCCATGGGGCTGCCGTCCAGTTCATGCAGGGTGACCAGAACCTGCGCCCGGGCAGGCGTGGTCCACGGCAGGGGCACCAGGGTTCCCGGCACCGGCCAGGCGCGCCGGTCGGCATCCCCCACCTGCCAGACAAGGCCCGTTTCCTCCACATCCTCGCCCAGCAGATCAAGACCCAGGATGGAACTTGGCAGGTGCCGCCCCTCGCGATAGAGCCCGGCCAGTTCATGGCGCCGGATGATCTTGCCCCGGCCAACGCCGTGCACATCGACCAGGACGATGTCGATCGCCTCGATCTCGGGATGGCGGGCCAGAAACTCTTCGGCCTCAGCCGGATCAGCACCAAGGGGGGGCGAATGGCTCATCATGTCACCTCAGGCAGCAAGGCCCGCCACAACCTCGGCAAAGGCGGCGACGAGCCTGTCCACCTGCGCCTGAGAGGTTGCGGGGGAGACCAGCATCATGTTGTGAAAGGGCGCAATCAGGCAGCCGCGATTGAGCAGGCCGAGGTGCACCGCATGCTCCAGCGGGCCGGCATGGGCCGCCTCGGCCTCGGTACCGTTACGCAGCGGGCCGGGCGCGCAGATGAACTCAACCCGGGCGCCCACCCGCACCACATGCCAGGGCAGTTGATGGCTGGTGATGCTGGCAGACAGGCCCTCA
>CANCOY010000057.1 GCA_947379865.1 Acetobacteraceae bacterium | reverse complement strand
GCCGGGCGCCTGCCCGTGATGTTCATGGTCGAGGCCGCCACGGCGAACTAGGCCGCGTGGCCCTGACGGAATGGATTTCCCATGACGACACACAGCGTGCCGCACCCCGGCGTGGCCCCCTTCTATCGCCTCGTCTGGCGCTGGCACTTCTATGCCGGGCTGGTTGTGGCGCCCTTTCTGGTGACGCTGGCCCTCACCGGCCTGCTGATTGCCCATGGCGAGGGGCTGGATAACTGGCGTCTGCCCCCGCCCGCCCCGGCGGCGGTGGGCGCCAGCACCGCGCTTTCCCTCCAACTGCAGGCGGCCGCACAGGCGGTGCCGGGAGCGAGGGTTGATACGGTGCAGGTGCCCGCCACACCGGAAGAACCGGTGGTGTTCATGCTTGCAGGGGCCGATGGGCCGCTGCGTGTCACCATCAACCCGGCAACGGGCGCCGTGCACACTGTACAGGCCGTGTCTGACACGGTGGTGCATCTGGCGACGGCGATCCACGGCACGCTGCTGCTGGGTGAGGTGGGCGACGTCATCCTCGAGGTCGTGGCAGGCCTTGCCATCATCACGGTGGCAAGCGGCCTCTGGCTGTGGACCTTGTCGGGAGGTGGGCGTCATCTGTCCATGGGGGCAAGCCGCCTCGCCAGGGCGGGCGTGCGGAAAATCCATGCCCAACTGGGCCTGCCTCTTGGCCTGCTGCTGTTGTTCTTCCTGATTTCGGGCATGGCCTGGACTGGGGTCTGGGGCGGGCGGATCGTTCAGGCCTGGGGTACCTTTCCAGCGGAGAAGATGGCGCCGGCCCCTCTGTCGGGCAGCGCCCATGCCAGCCTCAATCATGGCGCCCTCAAGCAGCAACCCTGGGCGCTGGAGCAGACACCGCTGCCCCTGTCTGGCTCCGCCGCTGGTACCGAGGGGATCCCGCAAGGCGTTGCGGTCAACCTCGAAAACGTTGTCGCCTTTGCCCGGCAGGCGGGATTTCAGGGGCGGTTCAAGGTCAATCTGCCGAGGGACCATGGTGGGGTTTTCACCATCTCCAGCAATTCGATGGAAGGTGATTCCCCCAGCCCGACCGGCGACCGCACGGTGCACCTTGACCAGCACAGCGGCAGGGTTCTGGCTGATGTCCGTTTCGCGGACTATGGCCCGGGCGGCCGCGCCATGGCCGTGGGCATTGCCCTGCACAAGGGCTATCTGGGCCTGTGCAACCTGGTGCTGGACACGCTGGTCTGCCTGAGTGTGGTCTTCATGGCGGTCTCTGGCCTTGTCATGTGGTGGCGCCGGCGGCCCTCGGGCCGGCTTGGCGCGCCCATGATCGCCGCCGGTTATCGCGGGCCTGTGGGCGCCACCGTGATCACCGGCCTTGTCTGCCTGGCCTTTCCGCTCACGGGCCTCGCCGTGCTGCTGTTCATCGTGCTGGACCGTGTGCTGCCGCCACGCTGGCGGCGGGGCACTGCCTGAGCCATGACGGGGAAACTGCACCGGGGGAGCCTGCACAGGGGCGTGATGCCACGGCAAGGGCTGTGGGCGCGTCTGCCTGCCCTGCTTGTGGTGTTGGGCATGGCGCTGGCGGGTGTGGTGCCAGCCACCCTGCCGCAGATATCGCCGCGACAGGATCTGGCACAGGCCCTGTCACTCATCTGTTCGGCCCGCCTGGCTGGAAAGCCCGACAGCCTGCCCGCTGCCCCACGCCCGGCGGGACATCCGGCATCACAGAACCATTGCGGCCTCTGCCCCGCTTGCCCCGGCGCCCTGGCAGACACAGGCCCGGGGCCGGATGCGGCCGTGCTGCGGCCACCCTTGGCCGGGCCTGTGATCGTGGCGGCGCTTGGGAATTCCTTCCCGCTGCAATGGCATAAAGGGGCAGAGCGGCCGCCTGTGCGCGGGCCTCCTGCCTGAAATTCATCGCCTTGCTTGTGCCGTCGCCCCCACGCCCTTCCCGAGGGAAAGGGGGACTACGGATCGATGACATTTCAGGAAACAGGTCAACCCATGACATTCGCCAAACAGGGCAGCATGCCCACGCTCCATGCCAGCTGGCGCCCGGCCACCATCGTCTTTGCCACCTTGCTGGCGGCCCTCCCAAGCTTGGCTGTTGCACAAACCCAGGCCGACAGTTCGGCAACGCCCCTGCCGGCGCTGGTGCTGGAGCCAGACGCCCTGACGGGTGCAGGCCCCGCAAGCCGCATCGGTAGCCTGACCGTGCCGACGGTTGCCGAAAACAAGCGCGAAAAGGCCGGTGTGGCTGGTGCGGTGACGGTGGTGGACAGTGCCGCCTATCGTGCCACCACGTCGGCCCGCACCATCCAGGATGCCCTCAATTACGTGCCCGGCGTCTTTGCCCAGCCGAAATGGGGCGAGGATACGCGCCTGTCCATCCGTGGCTCTGGCCTGTCGCGCAACTATCACCTGCGCGGGGTTGAACTCTATCTCGATGGCGTGCCCATCAGTACCGCCGATGGCTTTGGCGATTTCCAGGAAATCGACCCCACGGCCTATCGCCAGATTGATGTCTACAAGGGCGCCAATGGCCAGCGCTTTGGCGGCGCCTCGCTTGGCGGCGCCATCGATTTCGTCACGCCCAGTGGCCGCGATGCCCCGGCACTGGATGCGCGCAGCGATATCGGCGCCTTCGGCTTTGTGCGTGAGCAGGCCAGCACGGCGGGTGCCTCTGGCGCCTATGACTATTTCGTCACCGGCTCATGGCAGCGGCAGGATGGTTTCCGTGAGCACAGCCAGGGCTTTGCCTGGCGTGGCAGCGCCAACTTTGGCATCCGCCTGTCGGACGACGTGGAGACGCGCTTCTACCTGAACGCCAATGACGTACGCCAGCATATTCCCGGCAGTGTGACCCGTGACGTGGCTCTGAGCAGCCCAGAGACGGCGGCGGCAGGAAATCTCAGCGGCAACTGGCAGCGCAACATCGATACGGTGCGCATGGCCAACAAGACCACGATCAGGCTGGCCCCCGGCACCGCCCTGGAAGTGGGTGTCTTTGATGTGGAGCGCCATCTGCAACACCCGATCTATCAATGGCTTGACTATACCTATCAGGACTACGGCACTTTCGCGCGGCTGAGCGACGAGCGTCAGGTGCTGGGCCAGCGCAACCGCCTGAACATCGGCGTCAATTTCCATGAGGGCACAACGGATGCTGACCAATATGTAAACAGCGGGGGCCTCAAGGGGGCGCTGCTGTCAAGCTCGCGCAATGATGCCAGGAACGTGACGGTACATGTGGAGGATGCCTTCTATGTGCTGCCACAGGTGGCACTGGTGGCAGGCAGCCAGTTCCTCAGTGCCCGGCGCAAGCTTGACGATCGCTTCCTCTCTGATGGCGACCAGTCGGGCAGCCGCACCTTCACCCGCTGGAGCCCCAAGGCAGGCGTGCTGTGGGAGGCCGGGCGCGACTGGCAGGTGTTTGCCAATGTTGCGCAAAGTGCCGAGGCCCCAAGCTTTGGGGAAAACAGCTATGCCTCGTCGGCGGCCTTCGATGCGAAGTTGCAGAAGGCCACCACCTATGAGATCGGCACGCGCGGTGAGAGCGGCGAGACCAGCTGGGACGTGACCGCCTATCGCTCGAACATCGACAACGAGTTGCAGTGCACCTTTGCCTTTGGCGTTGCCGACTTCTGCGTTGTCCGCAATGCCGACCGCACGGTGCACCAAGGCCTGGAACTGGGCTTTGGCGCGACGGCAATCAGTGGGCTGATGGTGACGGAAGGCACGCCCGACCGGATTACGGTGAACCTTGCCTATAGCTGGAACGACTTCCGTTTTGATGGAGACCCGGTCTATGGCGACAACAGGCTGCCCGGTGCACCGGAACATGTGGTGAAGGCCGAGGCCATCTATCACCATCCGTCCGGCGTCTATGCGGGCCCCGATGTGGAGTGGTCGCCGCAGTCCTATTTTGTCGACAGCCAGAACAGCCTTTCGACCGACTCTTATGCCCTGATCGGCCTGAAGGCGGGCTATGATACTGGCAGCGGCCTCTCGGTCTATGCCGAGGCACGCAATCTTGCCGACACGCACTACATCGCCAGCACCGGTATTACCAATGTCGCAAATGCGGCGACGACCAACCTGTTCGAGCCGGGCAGTGGTCGCGCTGCCTATGCGGGCATTCGCTACCGGTGGTAATGCTTGCCGACACAAACCTGTCTGCTGGGCGCCTGCGGGTGTCCGGCGGGCAGGGCCGGGGCCGGCATGCAGCGTTGCTCTCCGCAGTGCTGCATCTGGCGCTGGCTGGCGTCGGCCTTGGCATCTGGGAGACCCGGGCGAGCGCGCCGGCCGCCCCCCTCATGGTTGTCGAACTTGTCGCCCCCGATACGCCCGCACCCGTTGTGCCGCCCGCGCCAGCCCTGGTCGTGCCGGAAACCCGGCCAGCAGTGCCGCAGGCAACGACCCCCGTGGTCCCTGCCAAGGCCCCGAGGTCCCCGGCAAGGCCCGGGCCGCTACCCAACCCTGTCGTGGCGCCTGTCCAGGCCGTGGCTGAGGCCGCCCCACCCCTACCCCCACCTTCACCACAAGCAGCCGTGGCTGAGGGCATACCTGCACCAGTACTGACTGCCAGCCCTGTGGCGGCGGCTGTGGACGAGGAAATGGCGCACTATGCCCTGGCCGTGCGTCTCGCCCTTGGGCGGGCGGCGCGGGACCACGCGGGGCCAAAGGGACGTGTGGAAATTTCCTTTGGTCTTGATGGGCAAGGCGGCGTGCGCACGGGCAGCATCGCCCGCAGCAGCGGCAAGCCTGAGCTGGATGCGTCGGCCCTTGCCCTTGTGCGCGAAACGGCCTTCCCGCTGCCGCCCGCCAACAGCACCGATGCCCAGCGCACCTATGTCATTCCTATCGAATTCCGCTAGCTGGAAAAAAGAAGCCCCGGTGTTTCCACCGGGGCGAGTCTAACAGGGAGGTTTCACGCCGAAGCGTGAAGATCGGCAGGGGCGGGGGACGCACCCGGCCGACATGCCCTTTTCGCCGGGGGGATGGCGAATCGGGCTGATCACTGCAGCGCAGCAATCATGAATGAGTACTTAAGGTGCCGACCTCGTTGTTACCACCCCCATAAACGGGGTGCGGCCATGCAGAAAGCGCATGGTTAATGTCTTTCGCATCAGGTCTTGGCGCCTCAGGTCTTGGCGCCTCAGGTCTTGGCTTCCGCGACCTTCCGCACAAGGAATTCCCTGAACACCGTTACCCTTTTGCTATCCCGCAATTCCTCCGGATAGACAAAATATGTCTGGAAGGTGGGGCCGGCCAGATCGGGCAGTACCTGAACCAGATCCGTATTTCCGCGTGCGACATAATCTGGCAGCGAGGCCAGACCCATGCCCGCTTCCACGGCAAGGCGCAGGGCATAGATATTGTTGATCGACATCACCGGCACACGGGGAGGGGCGCCGGCGCGGCCCGCGTTCAGCAGCCAGTTCACCTCGCTGATGGGCTGGGGTGCTCCCTCGCCATAGACGATGAGGTCATGGGCGTCGAGGTCGGCAACCACCATCGGCGTGCCACGCTTCTTGAGATAGGCCGCCGTGCCATAGAGGTGATAGGACACCGGCACCAGGCGGCGCTGCACCAGATCTGGCTGGATCGGGGCGCGGAAACGGATCGCAATGTCAGCCTCGCGCATGGCGAGGTCCAGTTCCTCGTCATCGAGGATGAGGTTCAGTTCGATCTCGGGATAAAGCTCGTGGAATTCCTTCATCCGGGGGGTCAGCCACATCATGCCAAAGGTAACGGTTGTGGTAACGCGCAGTTCCCCGCTTGGCTTGTCCCTGGAATCCTTCAGCATCGCCTCGGTCATGGCGAGCTTGGCGAATACTTCGTGGGCGGTGTGAAACAGCAACTCGCCCTGCTCGGTCAGGATCAGACCCCGGGCATGGCGGTGGAACAGGGGCACCTTCAGGCTTTCCTCAAGCCCGCTGATCTGGCGGCTGACGGCGGATTGGCTCAGGCCCAGTTCTTCACCCGCATGGGTAAAGCTTCCCGCCTCGGCAACGGCGTGAAAGACCCTGAGCTTGTCCCAATCCATATCATCCCGGTTGCCGCGCAACCGCCTCCCTCAGGCTGTGGTATGGCTCGTCATTCAGCTGCAACGGCACTGGCGCCGTGGCCGGCCAGGAACCGCTCGGCCTCAAGGGCTGCCATGCAGCCCATGCCAGCGGCGGTCACCGCCTGGCGGAACACCTGGTCCTTGACGTCGCCGGCGGCAAACACGCCGGGCACAGCAGTGGCCGTGGAATCCGGCGCCGTCACCAGATAACCGCCATCCATGGGCAGCTTGCCCTTGAAGAGTTCGGTGGCGGGGCTGTGACCAATGGCGATGAAGACGCCGTCGGCACTGATCTGCCGCATCTCGCCGGTAAGGCGATCCTTCAGACGCACGCCGGTAACAGCCGCAGGCGTGCTTTCCGCCAGGATCTCGTCCACCTCAACGTTCCACACCACCGAGACCTTGGGATGGGCAAAGAGGCGGTTTTGCAGAATCCGCTCGGCCCGCAGGGAGTCGCGACGGTGCACCAGGGTAACGTGGCTGGCAAAATTGGTCAGGAACAGGGCTTCTTCCACGGCCGTATTGCCGCCGCCCACCACCACCACTTCCTTGCCGCGATAGAAAAAGCCGTCGCAGGTGGCGCAGGCCGACACGCCAAAGCCCTGCAGCCGCTTTTCCGACTCAAGGCCCAGCCAGCGGGCCTGGGCACCGGTGCAGATGATCACCGTCTCGCCCACATATTCCGTGCCGCCATCGCCAATGCCAACAAAGGGCCGCTTGCCCAGATCCACGTCCACGATCATGTCATCAATGATCCGCGTGCCAACATGGCGCGCCTGGGCCTCCATCTGTTCCATCAGCCAGGGGCCCTGGATGACATCGGCAAAGCCTGGATAGTTCTCGACATCGGCCGTGATGGTCAGCTGGCCGCCTGGCTGCAGGCCGCGCACCAGCACCGGTTCCAGCATGGCGCGGGCGGCATAGATCGCCGCCGTGTAGCCGGCGGGGCCAGAGCCGATGATCAGGACTTTCGAGGAAATGCGCTCAGACATCGGTGGCTCATCAGTTGCAGGAACGAGAAACAGGGAAGGGGGTGGTCAGAAACCGAACATGTGATCGAGGCAAAAGGCCCGGTCGCCATCGATCAGGCCATGAAAGCCGAACAGGCGGCAGGTGCGGTCATCCACCACCACATAGGCGTTCGCGCCCGCCGCAGCCAGTGCCGCAACACCAAAGAGCGTGCGCATCCGCAGGTGCACCGAGCCACCACAGGGGATCGCCACCTGCTCTGTCGCCACGGTCCGGCCGGTGCCGTCCTTCAGTTCCAGCCGCGTCGACGAGGCGTCATGCCAGGGCAGGGAGGCGGGATAGATCAGGTGGCAGAGCGTTTCATAGGTGGGTCCCAGGCGCAGGAACAGGCGCGTGGTCAGCCCCGGCGGCTTGCCATTATAGCTTTGCGGCTCGTCCTTGTAGACAAGGGCCGTGTTATAGATATGCGCCCCGAACGAGGTATCGGCCCTATGGCCACTGCTGCGCTGGGTATAGCGGCCAAGCGCATGCAGCCAGCCGTCGCCACTGCCGCCGTCACGAAAATCATAACGGAATTCCAGGTGCCCAAAGCCAGAGGGCAGTTGCAGGGCCGCCTCGGCAAGCCAGGCGTCCACATCAACCGGCACACTGGCACTGCGCGCCAGACGGCCCATGAAGTGTTCCGCCACGGTCTGCCCCGAGGCATCGATCAGCGAAACGGAGATCGGCAGTTCCGTCTGCGCCGTGGTCATGGGCGTGGGCAGGCCAAGGCTGGCAAAGTCCGCCAGCGGCAGCACCGGCAGGGGCATGATGTAGCCCTTGCCCATGATGGCACCAAGGCCGGGCAGGTCCGGGTCGGGCTTGAGATCCGTCCGCTCGACATTGGCATGGGCCATGTGACGCCGACCCTTGGCATCGGTGATCTCATAACGCGGGCGCACGAAATAGCGCCCGGCCTGCACCTCCACCTGGTCTGGCCAGGCAAGATTTGGCAGCAGGGCGCCCACATCGACCGCGCGGGTGCCAAAGGCCGGGATCTCGCCCTCCAGCCAGACCACCTCGTCCGAGCCCATGGCATTCAGGCCGACGCCACCATCCGGTATGGCGACAGGATGGCTGTTCTGGATCCAGAGCAGCACCTGTTCACCCGGCGCCGGTGCCGGCAGGCCGGCATAAAGATCGGCCGGCCAGGCATTGGCGTCATGGCTGCAGGTAAGGGCTGAGGCCTCTGCGCCATAAAGGTCGAGGGCATATTTGACCACGTCGTGGCCCGCCGCCCCCAGGGCGTGGATGAAGAGCGAGCCGGTAAAGGCGTCGAGCCCGAAGCGCGTCCTGACCTCGGCGCTGTCGATGGTGAAGCCGCCACCGGCCACCGGCAGCTCCTCGGTCCATTGGGCCAGGCTGTTGCCCGCCTCATCATGGAGGGCAAGGAAAAGGCGGGGTGCCTTTGCCCCGTGCAGGCCCCAGTAATTGGCGCTGGTCACCCGGGTGTGAAGGCCCTCGCTATCGCGGAACAGGGCAAAGTTTGTCGCGAAATTGAGGGGGTCGAGGTAGAGGCGGGGGTTGGCCAGCATGTCGGCTGGCAGGCGCAGATCATCGAACGAGAGCACAAGGGGGTCGGGTCCCACCAGCGCGCGGACGGCCGCGACCATCCGTTCCGCATCAAAGCTGGCGACGAGCACCGTCTCCGGGCGGTCTGCCCGCAGGCCTGTGATCGGGTGGGCCACAAGGCCGAGGCGGCTATGACCGATCTCCTCGCTCTGCTGCACATAAAGCGAGGCCAGTTCCACGCCGTCGAGGGGATAGAGGGCGGCAAAGGGCACGGCCTGGCCATGGGCATCCACCACGGCAACAGGGCCAAGGCTTGCCAGACGCGCCACCAGGGCCTGGGCGAGGCGCGCCACCATTGGGTGCCCCAGGGCCTTGAACAGGCTCATGCCGCCCGCATTGCCGCCCGGGCGCACGGGGCTGCCTGGCCGCAGGGCGGTGAAGGTATCAATCACAAGAGCCATGGTGCGCCGATCCTGTCAGGCGAAGGGGTTCAGACGCTTGACCAAAGCGGACAGGCGGTGGCGGCGGACTTCCTTGTCGATCCAGCGCTGCTCGGTCACCCAGTTGAACTGGATGACCCGGCGCTGGCCCTCGAAGGGCTCATGACCATGCCATGATGTTTCAGAACGGCGGAATACCAGAAGGGTGCCCGCCACAGGCGGGATCTCTGCCGCCACAGCCTCAAGATCCGTGCCGGAGCGCAGCAGGCGCAGACGACCGCCAGGGGCCTCCCACGCCGGATTGAGATAGATCAGAACCGTGATCACCTTGGAGGCGGTGTCGGTGTGGATCTTGCCGTCGCTGGCGCGGCAGCGGCCGCGCACCGTGGTGATGGTGGGCAGGCCCGACAGGGACAGGCCAAACTTTTCCTCAACCAGGTGCTCGAACGCTGGCCCGTCCAGCGCCTCTACCAGTCGGGCGAAGCCGGGGCCGTAGCTGACTTCCATCAAGGGAAAGCTGCCGGGCTTGTCGAGCACGGGGAAATCCCGGTGGATATCCTCCAGCCCCTCGGCCGTAACGAAGCCGGGAACGATCAGATGGTCATAGGGATCGCGCGCCAGGGGCGTTGCCGCCAGCCTTGCCAGATCGAAGGGGGATGCCGCCATGGCGGCGTTTCCGCCTGCCTGCGCCTGTGCCGCCTCTGCTGCCCCATGCACCATGAGCCTGTTCCCCTGCAATCGGTTTTCCGCCATTTGGCCACCTCAGCATCCGGTAACACCGGGCGGCAGCCATGTCCAGAAATGGGGCTGCCTGTGTCTGTGTCCAATAGGCACAGTCCGGATAGCGGTCTCGCCCCTTGGGAACAGATCAGGCAAGGCCGATTTGCCGGCGGACCTCGGCCGCCACAAGGGCCGTGTCGTTGAGCGGGGCATAGGACCAGCTGGCAAGGGGGACGGAAAAGGCACGGGTCAGGCCATCGGCACGCAGGCCGGCGTGAAAACTGTCGAATTTGGGCGAGCCGCCTTCAAGGTCGACCACATGCACTGGCTTGCCCGTGGCGCAGGCCTCCGAAACCATGGAGACGCTGTCGCCGGTAACAATCACATGGTCCGCAAGGCCCAGATAACCGAAATAGGGATTGTCGCCCGTATTGTCCCACATCACGGCGGGCAGATTGGCCAGCGCCTGGCGCAGGCGTGCCACGATGGCCGGAGACGTCCGCCGCGACGCCGTAACCGCAAGGCCGGCCCCTTGGGTCTTCACAAGCTGTTCAAGGCCTGCGATCAGGCGGTCGGCCACGGCGTCGGTCAGGCGATAGACGCCATTGTCGCCGCCGATCAGCACCGCCACCAGGGGGTGGGGCAGATGGGCAAGGGCGGGGGCAAAGCGCGCCGCCTCGGCCGCAAGGCGGGCGGGCGTTACCCGGTGCAGGGCACCGCGGGTTGGCAAGACATTGGCACCGGCAAGGCGGTCGTGGCGGGGCGGCACAATCAGGCCAAAGTGCCGCGCCGCAATGCCCGGGCTCTGGATCTGCACCGTGAACGTCGCCGGCGAGGCCCGTTTGATGGCCAGGGAATAGGGCACGCTCTGGCGACCCGTGGCGATCAGCAGGCGTGGCCAGGGGCTGGCCAGACCGTTTTCCGCCAGTCGGGCGGCCAGACGCAGGGGGGCCAGAAACCGCCAGGGCGCACGCGGCACCACCCGCACCACTCTGTTGGCCAGCCCAACCGCTTCGGCCAGGCCAAGGGCCTGATTTTCCATGCCGGGCTTGCCGTCACTCAGCACCCAGGTTTCATCCAAAAGCTGCATGGTCAATTGGTTTTCATCCATTTGCGCCTGTTCAGGCGATCTGCCCGGCACACTTAGCACGGCGGGCGCGACGCGATACACTCGGGCAACGCCGGGGGACGCTCATGAACAAGGTCAGACTGGATGCCATTGACCGGCTCATCCTGGAACATCTGCAGAATGATGGTCGCATCACCAATGTGGAACTTGCCCGCAGGGTTGGCATCTCGGCGCCCCCCTGCCTGAGGCGTGTGCGGGCGCTTGAGGAAGCCGGCTATATCCGTGGCTTTCACGCAGCCCTTGATCCAGCCCTGCTTGGTTTCGAGGTAACGGTGTTTGCCATGGTGGGTCTGCACAGCCAGGCCGAGGCAGACCTCAAGGCCTTTGAGGCACGGGTGGGCAACTGGCCCTTGGTGCGCGAGTGCTTCATGCTGAACGGCGAGATCGACTTTATCCTGAAGGTCGTCACCCGCGACCTGTCAGAGTTCCAGTCATTCCTGACCTCGGAACTGACGCCCGCGCCGAACGTGGCCAGCGTCAAGACGTCGTTCACCATCCGGGCTGCCAAGGTGGCGCCCGGTGTGCCGCTCGACCTTCCCCCGCGCGGTCGCGCGGGGTAAAGGCCAAGTCGCCGGCAGGCGATCTTACTTGTAAAAGATTTTCAGGATTTCGTAGGACTTGTGTCCGCCGGGCGTGGTCACCTCGATCTCATCACCTGCGCTCTTGCCGATCAGGGCGCGCGCCACAGGGGATGACACAGAAAGACGGCCGTTCTTCACATCCGCCTCGTCAACGCCGACGATCTGGAAGATCTGCTCGTCGTCGGTCTCGGTGTCGACCAGCGTGACATGGGCGCCGAACTTCACGATCGTGCCGGACAGCTTGGAGACATCGATCACCTGGGCACGGCTGATCTTGTCCTCAAGCTCGATCACCCGGGTTTCGATGAAGCTCTGACGCTCCTTGGCGGCATGATATTCGGCATTCTCGGAGAGGTCGCCGTGCTCGCGCGCCGCCGAAATCGCCCGGATCACGTCCGGTCGATCGATCGTCTTCAGTCGCTTCAGCTCCGCTTCAAGCGCGCTGTAGCCCTCGACGGTCATGGGCACTTTCTCTATAGCCACGTGATCTCCTGCCATCCCGATTCGCGAGATATCTCGCCCGAGATAAAAGCCAAAACCAACCCAACGGAGACATTTGTCCCCGCAGGCTGGCTCGGACCGTCAAGTGTAGGATTGGAGAGGGGCGACTTCAAGGCCACCTTCGCGCAAGGCCGCAATTGCCTGAACCGAGGCAATACTGCCAGCGACGGTTGTATAATAAGGGATGCGATTGATCAGGGCCGTGCGCCGCAGTTCGAAACTGTCGGCAATGGCCTGTGCCCCCTCGGTGGTGTTGAAGACAAGCGCCACATCACCATTCTTCATGGCATCGACAATGTGGGGCCGGCCTTCCAGCACCTTGTTGATGGGGGTGGCGGGAATGCCGCGCTCTTCAAGGAAGCGGGCGGTACCCTGGGTGGCAATCACCCGGAAGCCCATTTCCACCAGCCGGGCGGCGGGCGCCACCATGGCGGCCTTGTCCTTTGAGCGCACCGAAATGAACACGGTTCCGGCGGTGGGCAGACGCGTGCCGCTGGCGATCTGGCTCTTCAGGAAGGCCTTCTCGAACGTCACGTCGAGGCCCATCACCTCGCCGGTGGAGCGCATTTCGGGGCCAAGCAGGATGTCGACGCCGGGGAAGCGGGCAAAGGGGAACACGGCCTCTTTCACCGCCACATGGCCCAGCGGCTTGTTGACCAGACCAAAGGAGGCAAGGCTTTCACCCGCCATCACCCGGCTGGCGATCTTGGCCAGGGGCAGGCCAATGGCCTTGGCAACGAAGGGCACCGTGCGACTGGCGCGCGGATTGACCTCCAGCACATAGATGTCCCGGTCCTTGATCGCGAACTGCACGTTCATCAGGCCGATCACGTCGAGGCCACGGGCCAGCGCCTCGGTCTGGCGGGCGATCTCGGCGGTCATCTCGGCATCAAGGCTGTGGGGCGGCAGAGAACAGGCGCTGTCACCCGAATGGATGCCCGCCTCTTCGATGTGCTCCATGATGCCCGCCACAAACACCGTCTGCCTGTCGGCAAGGGCGTCGACGTCCACCTCGATGGCATCCTGCAGATAACGGTCGATCAGCACCGGATTGTCGCCAGAGACGATCACCGCCTCGCGCATGTAACGCTCAAGGTTCTTCTGGTCGCGCACAATTTCCATGGCGCGGCCGCCCAGCACATAGCTGGGGCGGATGACCACGGGAAAGCTGATGCGCTCGACAATCGCGCGGGCCTCTTCAAGGCTCGTCGCAATGCCGTTCTCGGGCTGGCGCAGGCCAAGGGTGTGCAGCAGTTCCTGAAAGCGGCGGCGGTCTTCGGCCCGGTCGATGGCATCGGTGGAGGTGCCAAGGATGGGCACCTTCGCCGCCTCCAGGGCATGGGCCAGCTTCAGCGGCGTCTGGCCACCGAACTGCACGATGACGCCATCCAGGGTGCCTGCCGTCGTCTCGGCATGGACGATTTCCAGCACGTCCTCGGCCGTCAGCGGCTCGAAATAGAGGCGATCGGAGGTATCGTAGTCGGTCGAGACGGTCTCGGGATTGCAGTTGACCATGATGGTCTCGCGCCCGGCCTCTGACAGGGCATAGGCAGCATGGACGCAGCAATAGTCGAACTCGATACCCTGGCCGATGCGGTTTGGCCCGCCGCCCAGGATCATGATCTTGTTGCGGTTGGTCGGCTCGGACTCGCACTCGGGCGGATGGCCATCGGCCGGCGCCTCATAGGTTGAGTACATATAGGGCGTGTCAGAGGCGAACTCGCCGGCGCAGGTATCAATCCGCTTGAACACCGGCCGCACGCCAAGGCCACGCCGCAGGCCCGCAACATCAGCCTCTGTGCGACCTGAAAGATTACCCAGGCGGCGGTCGGAAAAGCCCATGGCTTTCAGTGCGCGCAGGCCGGCGGCGTCAGCCGGCAGGCCATCGGCCCTGACCGTTGCCTCAACCGCCACGATCTTTTCGATCTCACGCACGAACCAGGGGTCGTATTGGGAGGCGGCCACCACTTCGTCGACGTTCAGGCCAAGGCGCAGGGCCTGGGCCACCACCAGCAGACGGTCAGGTGTCGGCCGGGCAAGCTGGGCGCGCACAAGGTCGCGTTCGACCACACCATCGGGGTCAAGGCCGGGGATCGGCACTTCATCAAGCCCGGACAGGCCGGTTTCCAGACCGCGCAGGGCCTTTTGCAGGCTCTCGGCAAAGGTGCGGCCAATGGCCATCACTTCGCCCACGGACTTCATCGAGGTGGTCAGCAGCGGCTCGGAGCCCTGGAACTTCTCGAAGGTGAAGCGGGGGATCTTGGTAACGACGTAATCGATGGTCGGCTCGAACGAGGCCGGCGTGCTGCCCGTGATGTCGTTCGTCAGCTCATCCAGCGTGTAACCCACGGCAAGGCGGGCTGCGACCTTGGCAATGGGAAAACCGGTTGCCTTGGATGCCAGCGCCGACGAGCGGCTGACGCGGGGGTTCATCTCGATCACGATCATGCGGCCGTTTGCCGGATTGATGGCGAACTGAACGTTGGAGCCGCCTGTCTCGACGCCGATCTCGCGCAGCACCGCCAGCGAGGCGTTGCGCATGATCTGGTATTCCTTGTCGGTCAGGGTCAGGGCCGGCGCCACGGTGATGCTGTCGCCGGTGTGCACGCCCATGGGATCGATGTTCTCGATGGAGCAGATGATGATGCAGTTGTCCGCCTTGTCGCGGACCACCTCCATCTCATACTCCTTCCAGCCGACCACGGATTCCTCGATCAGGACCTCGGTGGTGGGCGAGGCGTCGAGGCCGCCAGCCACGATCCGCTCGAATTCCTCGCGCGTATAGGCAATGCCGCCACCGGTGCCGCCCAGGGTGAAGCTGGGGCGGATGACGGAGGGCAGGCCAATCTCGGCCAGCGCTTCCATGGCTTCGGCCATGTTATGGGCAACGCAAGAGCGCGGGCATTCAAGGCCGATGGTGGCCATGGCGTCGCGGAACTTCAGGCGGTCTTCGGCCTTGTCGATGGCCTCGCGATTGGCCCCGATCAGCTCGACCCCGTATTTCTCGAGGGTGCCGTTCTGGGCCAGCGCCATGGCGGTGTTCAGCGCCGTCTGGCCGCCCATGGTGGGCAGCAGGGCATCCGGGCGCTCTTTCTCGATGATCTTGGCCACGATCTCGGGCGTGATCGGCTCGATATAGGTGGCGTCCGCCAGACCCGGGTCGGTCATGATGGTGGCCGGGTTCGAGTTGACGAGGACGATGCGATAGCCCTCGGCCTTCAGGGCCTTGCAGGCCTGGGTACCGGAATAATCGAACTCGCAGGCCTGTCCGATGATGATCGGGCCGGCACCGATGATCAGGATGGACTTGATGTCTGTGCGCTTAGGCATGTCGGGCGATCAGGTCCATGAAGCGGTCAAACAGATAGTGGCTGTCTTCCGGCCCTGGCGAGGCTTCCGGGTGATACTGCACCGAGAAGACCGGGCGGTCGGTAAGACGAAAGCCCTCGTTCGAACCGTCGAAAAGGGAGACGTGGGTAACCTCGGCATTGGCCGGCAGGCTGGTGGCATCCACCACAAAGCCATGGTTCTGGCTGGTGATCTCGACCCGGCCCGTGGCCAGATCCTTGACCGGATGATTGGCGCCGCGATGGCCACGCGGCATTTTTGACGTGCGGCCGCCGAGCGCCAGCGCCAGCATCTGGTGGCCAAGGCAGATGCCAAACAGGGGCACGCCAGACGCCAGCACGCCCTGGATCGCCGGCACGGCATATTTGCCGGTCGCCGCCGGATCTCCCGGTCCATTCGACAGGAACACACCATCGGGCTTCAGGGCCAGGATCTCGTCGGCTGTGGTCGTGGCCGGAACCACGGTCACCCGGGCGCCAGTGGCACACAGCGAGCGCAGGATGTTGCGCTTGATACCAAAATCCACCGCAACCACATGGACCTTCGGGCCCATCACACGGCCATAGCCCTTGCCAAGGGTCCAGCGGGTTTCGTCCCAGGCAACGGTCTGGCGGCCGGTGACGCCAAGTGCCAGATCCATGCCCTCAAGGCCGGGCCAGGCCGCAGCCTCGGCTGCCAGGGCGGCAATGTCGAAGCGGCCTTCAGCCGAGCGGGCGATCACGCCATTGGGGGCGCCACCATCGCGGATGCGGCGGGTCAGCCGACGTGTGTCGATCCCCGCCAGCCCGACCAGGGAACGGGCCTTCAGCCAGCGGTCCAGGTGCGAACTGGCGCGCCAGCTCGACGGCTCGGTGATGGGCGCCTTCAGGATCAGGCCGCGGGCGGCCGGAACCAGGCTTTCCAGATCTTCCTCGTTGGTACCGACATTGCCGATATGGGGGAAGGTGAAGGTGATGATCTGGCCGGCATAAGACGGGTCGGTCAGGATTTCCTGATACCCGGTCATGGAGGTATTGAAGCAGACCTCGCCCACGGCGGTACCGGCTGCACCGACGCCCTCGCCCCAGAAGACACTGCCATCGGCCAGCACCAGAACGCCTGTGGCACCCTCTGGCTGGGGAACGCGATAGGGGGGTGATGTCGGTCCGGGACCGGACACGGTGCCGCGAGAGTCCATCCCCTGTTCGGACAGGGGGGGCAGGGTGGGTTCGACAGGCATGGGACGGCTCCGTCGGGCATCGCCTGCCCGCATCGTTGCGGCGCAAACTAGAGCGGGGCGCGGCCTGCGTCAAGTGGATGCGTAATATTGAATTATCGTTGCCAGGCAAGGGCTTGGCGATCAATGGTCACCATAGGGAAGTCGTACGTCTGCCAAACAGTCATCGTGCCCGAGTCGGTGAAGACCGCCACAGCCCGGTACCGTGAACCGTCTTATGGGGTTAGACTTCATCATCTCATTCTCAATACGGTTGGCTCTCATGCTGCGTGCACGTCTGAACGACTCTCTCAAGGAAGCCATGAAGGCCAAGGAAGCCCGCCGTGTTTCCACCCTGCGCATGGTGATGGCAGCCCTCAAGGACCGCGACATCGCCGCTCGCACCGAGGACAGCCGCGAGGGTGTGCCCGATGACGAGGTGTTGCAGATGCTCTCCAAGATGGTGAAGCAGCGCCGCGACTCGATCGCCGCCTTCGAACAGGGAGGCCGTCCCGAACTGGCTGCCGTTGAGGCGGAAGAGATCGCAATCATCGAGGAATTCCTGCCCCGCCAGATGGCTGAGGCCGAGGTAAAGGCGGCCGCTGCCGCGGTGATTGCCGAGCTTGGCGCTGCCGGTCCCAAGGACATGGGCCGGGTCATGGCGGCCCTGAAGGAACGGCATGCCGGGCAGATGGACTTTGGCCGCGCCTCGGGCGTGGTGAAGTCCCTGCTGAGCTGAGCCGGGCGTCGCGACCTCATGAGCCTGCCGCCGGATTTCCTCGACCGGATCCGCCAGGCCCTGCCGCTGAGCCAGGTTATCGCCCGGCGCACCAAGCTGGTGCGCAAGGGCCGGGAACTGACCGGGCTGTGCCCCTTCCATAACGAGAAGTCACCCTCGTTCTGGGTCAATGACGACAAGGGGGCCTATTACTGCTTCGGCTGCCAGGCTAAGGGCGACCTGATCAGCTTTGTCCAGGAGACGGAGCGGCTGTCCTTCATGGAGGCGGTGGAGCGTCTGGCTGGAGAGGCCGGGCTGGAGGTGCCTGTCGCCTCCGAGGCAGAGCGCCGCTCGGCCGAAGTGCGGGTCGGCATCTATGAGGCGCTGGAGGCGGCCTGCGCCTTTTACGAGCGTGAACTGCATGCCGGCACACCGGCGGCGGCGGCGGCCCGCGATTACCTGAACCGCCGTGGCCTGCCACCGGCCACCCAGTCACGCTTTCGTCTTGGCTATGCGCCGGCTGGCCGCAATGCCCTGCGGGAAGCCCTGGGCAAGCGGAACATGGGGGCTGAACTGCTGGTCGAAGCCGGTCTTTTGGGGCAGCCAGATGATGGCGGTGCGCCTTATGATTATTTCCGCGACCGCATCACCTTTCCCATCCGCGACCGCAAGGAGCGGGTGATTGCCTTTGGTGCCCGCGCCCTGGGGGATGCCAAGCCCAAATATCTGAACTCGCCCGAAAGCGACCTCTTTCACAAGCGCGAAACCCTCTACAACGAGGGGCCGGCCCGCACGGCGGCGCGTGAAGGGGCGACCCTGGTGGCGGTCGAGGGCTATATGGATGTCATCGCCCTGACCCAGGCGGGTTTTGCCGCGGCGGTGGCGCCCCTGGGTACCGCCCTGACCGAGACCCAGATCACCCTGCTGTGGCGCACGGCGCCAGAACCGGTGCTGGCCTTTGACGGTGATGCCGCCGGCCGCAATGCCGCCTGGAAGGCGGTGGACAGGGTTCTGCCCCTGCTGCGACCCGGCCATTCCCTGCGTTTTGCCTTTCTGCCGGGTGGTCTTGATCCCGACGATCTTATCCGTGCCCAGGGCCCGGGTGCTTTCGGCAGCGTGCTGGAGGCGGCCCTGCCGCTGTCCGAGGTGCTGTGGAGCCGCGAGGTCGAGGCGGCCGACATTTCCACGCCCGAACGCAAGGCGGCCTTTGCCTCCCGGCTTGACGAAGTGCTGCGCACCATCGCCGACCCCGACATAAGGCGTCTGTATCAGGAAGAATTTGGTCGGCGGCGGCGCGATCTTTTTTCCCCGCGCGACGACCGGCGCTGGGGCGGGCCTTCTGCACGGGCAGGGGGCGCCATGGGTCGGGGCGATGGGCGCCGCTGGGGCTCCGGCCAGCCGGCCTACGCCACTGGTGGTGCCGGGGCCGGCCTGAAGGCAAGTTCCATTGGCCAGGGGGAGGCCTCGCCGCTGCGCGAACAGCTCCTCATTCTCGCCATGGTGAACCATCCAAAGCTGCTGGCGAGCCTGCATGAAGAGATTGCAGAGCTGCCTTTGGCGAGCGTTGAGCTTGACAAATTGCGTTGCGAAATCCTAACAGTGGCCGCAGATGGGGGCGACCTTGACACGGATGCCCTCCGACGCCATCTCATTGCCTCTAGCGTGGGCTCCATCTTGGCTCGACTGGACGGGAACCGCACCCTCCGCGCCCACTGGTGGGCAATGCCAAGTGCCGCCCTCATAGATGCTGAACAGGGCTGGCGTCATGTTTTGGGCCGACAACGGCGCGTAATCGACCTCAAGGCTGAGGTCGAGCGGGCGACTGTTATGTTGGAACAGGATACGTCAGATGAGAATTTTCAACGTTTTCTCGCCCTGACCAGGGAAATGGCTGCCGCCGAAGGGGACGAGGCCGCCATCGAGGGGTTCGGTATTGCGAGCGGGCGTGGCCCGTCGCTCTAGACCATGAAGCAGGGCCGCGACACGGGATCGTGGCGCGCCCGACCTGAACTTTTTCGAATGCCCGGGCGCGGCACGGCCATGCCAATGCGACCCCGGGTTGAAGGATGACGCGAATGGCGAGCAAGGCGCAGGAAACCGCAGAGACCAACGACGCGCGTGATGACGCCCCCGATGGTCCGCTGCTCGACGTGGCGGGCCAGGCGGTCAAGAAGATGATCGCCAAGGCGCGCGAGCGTGGCTACATCACCTATGACGAAGTGAACCAGGTCCTGCCACAGGATCAGGTCTCGTCCGAGCAGATCGAAGACGTCATGGCGGCCCTGTCCGACATGGGTATCAACGTCGTCGAGAGCGAAGAGAGCGAAGAATCCACCGCCGTCGTCGAAAAGGAAGAAGGCGGCGAGGTTGTCGCCACCGAGAAGCCGCCGCAGGAGGAAATGGACCGCACCGATGATCCGGTGCGCATGTACCTGCGCGAAATGGGCTCGGTCGAACTGCTCTCGCGCGAGGGCGAAATCGCCATCGCCAAGCGCATCGAGGCCGGCCGCGAGACCATGATCGGCGGCCTTTGCGAAAGCCCGCTGACCTTCAACGCCATCATCGGCTGGCGTGACGAGCTGATGCTCGGCAAGGTCCTGCTGCGCGACGTGATCGATCTTGACGCCACCATGGGCGGCAATGCCGTGCCCGTGGAAGCGACCGAAGGAGAAGGCGAGGAGGCGGCCGAGGAAGTCGTTGCCGAGGCGCCGGAGCCCGAATCCGACGATGACGGCGATGACGAGGGCGGCATGTCGCTCGCTGCCATGGAAATGGCGCTGAAGCCCCAGGTTCTTGAGACCTTCGAGGCCATCGCCGGCAGCTACAAGAAGCTGGCCAAGTTGCAGCACCAGCGCCTTCAGGCAGCCATGGGCCTGGCAGAAATGCCGCCGGCCGCCACCGAGAAGCGCTATCAGAAGCAAAAGTCCGAACTGGTTGATCTGGTCAAGGGCGTCCACCTCAACAACAACCGTATCGAAGGTTTGGTCGACCAGCTTTATGGCATCAACCGCCGCCTGATGACGGTCGAGGGCAAGCTGCTGCGCCTGGCCGAGCGCCACCGCGTGACACGCGAGTCGTTCCTTGAGAACCATTTCGATCACGAGCTGGAGCCCGAGTGGCTGACCCGCGTCTCCACCCTCAAGGCCAAGGGTTGGAAGGATTTCGCCCGCCTCGAGGTTGACGAGATCGCCATCCTGCGCGGTCAGATCGTGCATGTCGCAGAGGAAACCGGCCTTAATGTGCCGGAACTGCGCCGCATCGTGAACACGGTGCAGAAGGGTGAGCGCGAGGCCCGTCAGGCCAAGAAGGAAATGGTCGAGGCCAATCTGCGCCTCGTGATTTCCATTGCCAAGAAGTACACGAACCGTGGTCTGCAGTTCCTGGATCTGATCCAGGAAGGCAACATCGGCCTGATGAAGGCGGTGGACAAGTTCGAATACCGCCGTGGTTACAAGTTCTCGACCTATGCCACCTGGTGGATCCGTCAGGCGATCACCCGCTCGATCGCCGATCAGGCCCGCACGATCCGCATTCCCGTGCACATGATCGAGACCATCAACAAGCTGGTCCGCACCTCGCGCCAGATGCTGCACGAGATCGGCCGCGAGCCCACACCTGAATAACTGGCCGAAAAGCTGGGCATGCCGCTGGAGAAGGTGCGCAAGGTCCTGAAGATCGCCAAGGAGCCCATCAGCCTCGAGACGCCCATTGGCGACGAGGAAGACAGCCACCTGGGTGATTTCATCGAGGACAAGAACGCCGTTCTGCCCCTTGATGCCGCGATCCAGTCAAACCTGCGCGAGACGACCACGCGGGTTCTGGCCAGCCTCACCCCGCGTGAGGAGCGTGTGCTGCGCATGCGCTTTGGTATCGGCATGAACACCGATCATACGCTGGAAGAAGTGGGCCAGCAGTTCTCGGTCACCCGCGAGCGTATTCGCCAGATCGAGGCCAAGGCCCTCCGCAAGCTCAAGCACCCCAGCCGCAGCCGCAAGCTGCGCAGCTTCCTCGACAACTAAGGAAGCCGCAGCAGCGCCCTGGCAGACCGGACCCCGACCGCTCAGACCTCGGCCCACATGCGAAGCAGATTCGCATGGGCCCTGGTCAGGCGGTCGAAGGCGGCGGTCTTGCCATCTTTCTCGAAGACATCGCGGCGGGCCACATCAAGATCGAACAGGATCTGGCGGCCACCGGCGTCGCGCACCAGGCTCTGGCACCAGCCGACACAGGCAAGCCTGACCCCCGCCGTCACCGGTTCCACCCGGTGCAGGGTGGACGAGGGGTAGAGCACCATGGCGCCCGCCGGCAGGCGGATTTCCTGCTGTCCCGTCTCACTTTCGATGATCAGGCCGCCTCCCTCGTAATGACGCGGGTCTGACAGGAAGATCGTGAACGAGAGGTCGCTGCGCAGTCGTGTGGCGCCGGCCCCCATCAGCGCATTGTCCACATGGTCGCCATAGGTGCCGCCGTCGGCATAGCGATTGACCATCACCGCGCCAAGGCGCGCCGGCAGGGCCGCCATCTGGAACATGGCCGAGCGGGCGAGTGCACCATGCACCAGTTGCTCTGCCGTGCGGCGCAGCGGATCGGCGGCCGCCAGCTGTTCATTGGCCTTCACCATGCGGGCATGCCAGCCAGCGGTCGCCACCCCTGGCTCGAAAGTGGCGCCCGCAAGGGCCGCCATCAGGTCGGCCCGTTCGCCGGCGGTGAGGATATCGGCAAGACAAAGGATCATGGGGCAAGCCTATCGTGAAGGCGCGCCGGCGTCTAAGCTTGGCAGCACAATAACGGGAGGACAGAACGATGGCCGGCTTTGCCATGCTGCTTGCATCGTTCTTCTGGGCCTCCATGGCCGTGGGCAACAAGGCGGTGCTGGCCACCGTGATCTTTGCCGAGGTCGCCCTGATCCGCTTCATCGGGACCACCCTTGTACTTGGCTCTGTTCAGGCGGCGCGCGGCCAGGCAAAAGGCTTTCTGCAGGTTGGCCCCTGGCCCTTCATCATGGGTGTGCTTGAGCCGGGCATGGTCTCGGTCCTGATGCTCTGGGGTGCCTCCCACACCACCGCCATCAATGCGGCCATGATCTGGGCCCTGCCGCCCATCATCCAGCCCTTCCTTGGCCGTCTGGTGTTGAAGGAGCCGATCCACCCGCCCGTGGTGGCCGGTGCCGTGCTCACGGTGCTGGGCACCCTGCTGCTTTTCAGGGGGCAGAGTGCGGCCGGCGGCGGCTCGCTTTTTGGCGACATGCTGCTGCTGTGCGGGGTTGGCTGTTCCATGGTGAACCAACTCATCGCCCGCAAGGTTGCCGTGCGCCATGGCCGGCCGCTGGCGGTAACCACGGCCCAGTTCTGTTCTGCCTCGGTGATCGGCCTTGTCGTCCTCTTTGTCCTGGTCCGGCCGGTGGAGCCTTTCGCCGACATTACGCCCCATACGGCGTGGCTGCTGTTCTTCCTGATCTTTGCGACGGCCGCACCTTTCAGCCTCTATAATTACGCGTTGGCGCGTCTGCCCATCGGGCGGGTCAGCCTGTTCACGCCGCTGATCGGCCCCATGGGGGCGGTCATGGCGGTGGTGATCCTGGGGGAGACGCTGGGCGCGTGGGATATTGGGGCCATTGCCATCGTGATGGTGGGTGCCTTCATGCCGACGATCGTCGCGCGCATTCCGTCGCTGGCGCGCCGCTTCCCTGGCTGAATGGGCTTCAGCCCAGCATCCGGGAAATCGCCCGCTCGCGCTCGAAGGGCGAGGTGCCGGGGGGCAGGTCAAGCAAGCCACCGGCGCGGGCCAGGCCATGGCTGCCAAAGCGTTCCGCCACTGCATCGGCCAGCCAGGCACGTGATTGGGCCGCCCGGGCCTGTTCTCTGCGCCCCGCTGTGGCCAGATGGGCGGCATGTTCATCAAGGGCGGTGATCATTTCCCCCAGCCCCTCGCCAAGGGTGGCGGCCACCCGCAGCACGGGCACTTCCCAGCCATCGCCGAATTCGTCGGTCAGGCTGAGTGCGCCCTTCAGGTCGGCCTGGGCACGCCTGGCGGCAGCGACCATGTCGGCCTTGGTCACCACGGCCACATGGGGGACTTCCACAATGCCCGCCTTCATGAATTGCAGGCTGTCGCCCGAGCCCGGCTGAACACAGAAGACGATGGTATCGGCCACCATGGCGACATCGGTTTCCGACTGGCCTACGCCTACGGTCTCGATCAGCACCCGGTCATAGACGGCGCGCATCAGCACCATGGCCGCCACCGTCAACCGGGCGAGGCCCCCCAGCCGGTCGCGTGCCGCCATGGAGCGCACGAAGATGCCTGTGTCATCAGGGTCGGTGCGCAGGCGGGTGCGGTCGCCCAGCAGGGCACCACCGGTGCGCTTTGAGGAGGGATCGACCGCGATCACGCCGACGCTGAGGCCCGCCGCGCGCCAGGCCCCGATCAGGCTGGAGGTAAGGGTCGATTTGCCAACCCCCGGCGGGCCGGTGAGGCCGATCACCTGGGCGCGGGGATCGGCCCAGGCCTGTGACAGCAGGGCGATGGTCTCGTCCGCCTCGGCATGGCGCTCGATCTGGCTGAGCGCCCTGGCCATGGCGGGCTTGCCGCCTGCTCGCAGCGCGGCCAGATCGCCAACATGTGCCGCCAGCGCCACCCCCACTGGCTGGTCTCAGCCCTTGGGGGTGTTGGCGATGGCGGCCTGGGCTGCAGCCAGCCGCGCGATCGGCACGCGATAGGGCGAGCACGACACATAGTCGAGGCCAACCTTTTCGCAAAAGCGGATTGAGGCCGGATCCCCACCATGCTCGCCACAGATACCCAGCTTCAGGTCGGGGCGGGTGGCGCGGCCACGGGTGGCGGCAATCTCAACCAGTTCGCCCACGCCTTCTTCGTCGATGGAGACAAAGGGGTCCTTGGGGAAGATGCCGTGGCGCAGGTAATCGTCGAGGAAGTTGCCGCTGTCGTCACGGCTGATGCCGAAGGTCGTCTGGGTCAGATCGTTGGTCCCGAACGAGAAGAATTCGGCCGCCTCGGCAATCTCGCCGGCGCGAAGCGCTGCACGGGGCAGTTCGATCATGGTCCCCACCAGATAATCAAAGGTGGTGCCCTTCTCTGCAGCCACCTCGGCCGCAATGGCGGCAACCCGCGCCTTCAGAATGTCGAGTTCGCGGCGGGTGGCGATCAGGGGGATCATGATTTCTGGCACCACCGCCTTGTTGGCGGCGGCCCCCGCCTCGATGGCGGCCTCAAAGA
Source organism: Acetobacteraceae bacterium (assembly GCA_947379865.1). Taxonomy (GTDB): domain Bacteria; phylum Pseudomonadota; class Alphaproteobacteria; order Zavarziniales; family Zavarziniaceae; genus CANCOY01. The sequence goes on along the minus strand of CANCOY010000057.1, from coordinate 601 downwards.
TCGCCCGGGCCTGCATCTCATAGACCTCGGGGTAGGAGATCCCCAGGCGGCAGCCGCGATGGCCCAGCATGGGATTCACTTCCGCCAGCTCTGAAACACGGGCGCGCAACTGGGCCGCTGGCAGGCCAGAGGCCGCGGCCACCTCGGCGATTTCCTCGTCCGAGTGGGGCAGGAATTCATGCAGCGGCGGATCGAGCAGGCGGATCGTCACCGGCAGGCCGGCCATGATCTCGAACAGGCGCACAAAATCGCGGCGCTGCATGGGCAACAACTTGGCCAGGGCCAGTTTGCGGCCATCGGCATCGCGCGCCAGGATCATCTCGCGCACGGCGATGATGCGCTCGGCCTCAAAGAACATGTGCTCGGTGCGGCACAGGCCGATGCCCTCGGCACCAAAACCACGTGCGGTCTCGGCATCCAGCGGCGTCTCGGCATTGGCGCGCACCTTCAGGCGGCGGAAGCCATCGGCCCAGCCCATCAGGGTGGCAAAATCGCCCGAGAGTTCAGGCTGCACCGTTGGGACTTCGCCCACCATGACCTCGCCGGTGGCGCCATCGATGGTGATGATGTCACCGCGCTTCAGCCGGGTTGGCCCCACGGT
>CANCOY010000056.1 GCA_947379865.1 Acetobacteraceae bacterium | reverse complement strand
TCGGCCAGGCGCTTTTCCAGCGTCGCAATCTCCTTGCCCAGGTCCTCGATCTTTTTGGCGAGCAGGTCGAGTTCGCGGGCATCCTTCGATGACAGCTTTTTCAGCGGGCGGGCCGGTGCATCGGCGGGCCGGGGCGCGTTGGTTTTCTGGGCCGACTTGCCGGTTGGGGCCGCAGCCTCGGGCGCCGGGCGCTGGCGGATGTAATCGCTGTACCCACCCACATATTCGCTCACCTGCCCGCCGCCTTCGAGGACGATGGTGGAGGTAACCAGCCGGTCGAGAAAGTCGCGATCATGGCTGACCAGCAACAGCGTGCCCTCGTAATCCGACAGCATCTCTTCCAGGAGGTCGAGGGTGTCCATGTCGAGGTCGTTGGTCGGCTCGTCGAGGATCAGGAAGTTGGAGGGCTTGGCCAGGGCCACCGCCAGGGTCAGGCGGTTGCGCTCCCCGCCCGACAGGCTGCCCACGGGCGCCAGCGCCTGGCCCTCGTCAAACAGGAAATCCTTCAGGTAACCAATGACGTGGCGTGGCATGCCGCGCACCATCACCTGGTCGCCGCTGCCGCCTGTCAGCGTTGCCCACAGCGTGCGCTCGGGATCAAGGCTGGCGCGGCGCTGGTCGAGATAGATGGGCTCAAGATTCGTACCCAGACGCACGGTGCCCTCGTCTGGCGCCAAGGCCCCGGTCAACATGCGCAGCAGGGTGGTCTTGCCCGCCCCATTGGGGCCGATGATGCCGATGCGGTCGCCGCGCAGGATGCGGGTGGAGAAGCCGCGCACGATGGCGCGCTCGCCCCAGAACTTGGAAATCTGCCGGGCTTCCACCACCAGACGGCCAGAGGTGGTGCCGGTTTCGGCCTCCAGCGGCGGACGGCCGGCCAGCTTGATCTGCTGCGAGCGCTCCTGCCGCAGGTCACCCAGGCGGCGCAGGCGGCCCATGTTGCGCTTGCGCCGACCCGAGACACCCTGACGCAGCCAGGCGGTTTCCGACGCAATGCGCTTGTCGAGGCGGGCGCGCTCGGCCTCTTCCTGGGCCAGCACTTCTTCCGACCAGGCCTCGAAGCGCGAGAAGCCTTCATCGTGGCGGCGCACAAAGCCGCGATCCAGCCAGAAGATGGTGGAGGTCAGGGCATTCAGAAAGGCGCGATCATGGCTGACCAGCACCAGGCCGCCACGGTAACTGGCCAGTTCCCCTTCCAGCCATTCGATGGCGGAAATGTCGAGATGGTTGGTGGGCTCGTCCATCAGGAGGATGTCGGGCTCGCTCACCAGTGCCCGGGCCACGGCCGCGCGCCGCGCCTCGCCGCCGGAAAGCCCGGCCACGGGGGTGGCGCCATCAAGGCCCACCCGCTCGATCATGGCATCCACCTGCCAGTCCTCGGCACCGCTGCTCGACACCACATCGAACACGGTAACGGCGTCGCCGAACTCCGGCTCCTGCGGCAGATAGGCGACGAGGGTGCCGGGCTGCATAAAGCGGGTGCCCCGGTCGGGATCAATCAGGCCGGCCATCACCTTCATCAGGGTGGATTTGCCTGAGCCATTGCGGCCCACAAGCGCCACCCGGTCGCCCTTCCCCACGGCAAGGTCAATGCCATCAAAAAGTGACTTCGCCCCAAAGGCGAGTGCGGTATCAGCAAGCGTGAGAAGCGGCGTGGCCATGAAGGCTCCCGGAATAAGGCCGCCCCGACATGCCCGACAGACGCCTCCGGCACAAGGGTCGCGAACGATTGTCACGCACGGTTCTGGTTCAATTCGAGGCTTCAGTCGGCTAGGGTGCGCGACAGCCGCCATCGTCCACATCCAACAGCGCAGGCAATCCCATGCCCCCTTCCCTGCCCCATCCCCAGCCGCGCATCGGCGTGGGCGCCGTGGTCTGGCGCGGCCGGCAGGTGCTGTTGATCCAGCGGGGCAAGGAGCCGCGCAAGGGCCAGTGGAGCATTCCCGGTGGCGGCCAGATGCTGGGCGAGACCGTGCGCGAGACGGCGGTGCGCGAAGTGGCAGAGGAGACCAGCGTCACAATCACCGTGGGGCCGCTGCTGGATGTGGTGGACGGCATCTTCCGCGATGACGACGGCACGCTTGCCCACCACAATACCCTGGTCGACTTTGAAGCCGATTATGTTGAGGGCGAGGCCGAAGCGGGCGACGATGCCGCAGCGGTTGCCTGGGTCGACGTGGCCGCACTGGACCAGTTCCGCCTGTGGCCCGAGACCGAGCGCGTCATCCTGCTGAGCCACGCCCGCCGCACCGCAGCAGGCCTCTGATCACGCTCGACCGGCCGCAATGCGATCCAGATAGGCCAGCAGCGGGCCTTCCAGCCTGCCGACGGATTTGTAGAGCGCCATGTCGGGCGGCATGGTGCGGATGGCCTCGGCCAGGTCGGCCGCCGATCTGGGCTCGGCCTCAAGCTGGCTGAGGGAATGGCGGTGGGTGCGGATGCCAAAGACGATGGCGCCGCTCTGGGGCAGGCGCACCAGCGTCTGGCGCTCGATCCGCAGCCAGATGCGGCTGCCGACATTCTCTGCGGTGATGCTCTGGTCCGCCTCGGTCATGCCGTGACCCGTTGGCTGGAACAGGCGGGGGTCGTCATAGATGCTCCAGTTGTGGCGCCGCACCGGTTTTTCCACCTTCAGCACCGAAAAGAAGCGATCCACCGGGGCCGACAGGCGTTCGGCATAGATGGGCACGGGGCCGTGAATGCCCGCCATGGGCAGGCCCAGCTTTTCGTGCAGCTTCCAGCGCGACGGAAAGCAGAGGGAGGCGGCCGTCAGCCGATAGGGAGCCCCCGCCGCCTCGGCCTGCATGATGCACCAGTCCTCCTGCACCAGGCGCCCTGCCAGCTCCAGCGGGTGCCAGTGGGGATCGCCCGGCGCCACCACCTCGTCCAGGCCCAGCAGGCGCACCCCCGGCCCCTCCGGCACAAAGCGGCTGGCGTGATGCGCCACCACATTGGCAAGCAGCAGGCCCAGAAACTCGTCACAGGCAGCGCGCGCTTCGGGTAGGGCACCAAAGACATCATGGCGGCGCTCGGCCATCAGGCGGCGTTTTTCGGCCAGCTGGGGCGCGAAATCCGAATCGGCCTCTACCCAGTCCGCAAAATCCAGGGGCAGCAGGCTCATGGACACGCGAAAAGGCAGGTCGGCAAAGGGCCGGTGGACGAGCGGCGGTTCCTCTAAGGGCTCGATCTGTCGCATGGCGAAATTATAGCAACACCAAATGCGTTCAGGCGATCCCCGGCATTATCAATGTTCACACACGGTTTGCTGGCACGGCCGGGCATCGGTTAGTGTTGGCCTTGCAACCCGGCACACGGCCGGGGCATGGATCAGGCATGATGGACGCGCAGCCCGAACAGACAGCACCCATACGCAGGCGCGCCAAACGCGGGCGCGGCCCCATCGACCGGCGCCGCGAAATCCTCGATGCGGCCCGCGCCCTGTTTGTGAGCGACGGCTTTGAGCAGACATCGATCCGCAAGGTGGCGGCACGGGTCGGTGTCTCCTCCACGGCGCTCTACCTCTATTTCAAGGACAAGGACGACCTCTTCGCCGCCCTCTGCGACGAGGCCTTTGCCAAGCTGGGCGAGGCCTTCCACGCGGTGGAGGCGGCGAATCTGCCGCCGCTTGAGGCGGCAGGCGCCCAGATGCGGGCCTATGTCGACTTTGCCATGACCCATCCGGACGCCTATCGCCTGATCTTCATGACCCAGGCCAAGACCAATCTTGTGCTTGATCACCGCGCCGTGCCGGACCAAGCCGGTGGGCCGGGATCCCAGGGGGCCATGGCCTTTCAGGCTCTGGTGCGCCAGGTGCAGCGCCTCATGGATGCCGGCCTCATCGCTCACCAGGACCCCTATATGGTGGGGGAAATCATGTGGGCTTCAGTGCATGGCCTGGTGTCGCTGATGATGATGCGCCCGGGCCTGCACTGGACCGATTTCGACACGCTGGTGGCGGGGATGATGCGCACCATCATGTTCGGCCTCAGAACCGACCCGCAGACCCTGCCGCCGCTGCCTGGCCTTGCGCCACCGTCAGCCCAGGTTGACACGCCAGACCATCAATCCCTGTTGCCGCGCGCGCCAAGCGGGGATAGAGATGCCAAAGGTACACATGACTGAGCCGCTATTGGGAAACAGCCCCATGAACATGAGACGCCAGACCCCCGCCGCCACGGCCACCACCAGCAACAGCGCCGCCGCCTTTCCCCGCACGCGCATGCGCCGGGTCCGCGCCCATGAGTGGAGCCGGCGACTGGTTGCCGAAAACAGCCTGACGGTGAACGACCTGATCTGGCCCCTGTTCCTGAAAGCAGGATCGGGGCGCGATCCCGTGACCTCCATGCCGGGGGTTGATCGTCTGGGCCTGGATGCCGCCGTCGAAGCGGCACTTGAGGCGGTGCGGCTGGGCATTCCCGCCGTTGCCCTGTTTCCCCAGACGCCAGTGCACCTGAAGACGCCCGATGGCGCGGAATGCACCAATCCCGACAACCTTGTCTGCACGGCCCTGCGCGCCATCCGCAAGGCGGCGCCCGGCCTTGGCCTGATCGCCGACATTGCGCTGGACCCCTATACCAGCCACGGCCACGACGGCCTGCTGGAGGATGGCCGCATCCTGAACGATGAATCGGTTGCCATTCTCGTGGCCCAGGCACTGGTGCTGGCTGAGGCTGGCGCCGATGTGGTGGCGCCGTCCGACATGATGGACGGGCGCATTGGCGCGATCCGCGACGGCCTTGATGCCGCAGGTTACAGCCATGTGCAGATTCTGGCCTATGCCGCCAAGTTTGCCTCGGCCTTTTATGGCCCGTTCCGCGATGCCGTGGGCTCGTCTGCCAGCCTCGGCCAGGGGGACAAGCGCACCTATCAGATGGACCCCGGCAACACAGACGAAGCCATCCGCGAAGTGGCCCTCGACATCGCCGAAGGGGCGGACATGGTGATGGTGAAGCCCGGCATGCCCTATCTGGATATCGTCCAGCGCGTGGCCGAAACCTTTCGGGTTCCCACCTTTGCCTATCAGGTGTCGGGCGAATACGCGATGCTGAAGGGCGCCATGGACAATGGCTGGCTGCCCGCCGACAAGACCATGCTGGAGAGCCTGCTGGCCTTCAAGCGCGCGGGCGCCTCGGGCGTGCTGACCTATTTCGCGCCGGCCGCTGCCCGCCTGCTGCGCGGAGAGTAAGGCGCAGCAGGCCTAGAAACGGACGCCCAGGGATATACGAAGGGCATCGCTCCGGGCGTGCTGGTCGCCCTCCACGCCCTGCCAGTCGATGGACATGGCAAAGGGCCCGTTTTCCATCAGAAGCCCGGCCGAGAGGCTGAGTTGGCTGGTGCCGCGCTCCGTGTCGTCGCTGATATGGCGCGGCCCATCGGGGGCCATGGCCCAACCGATATCGGTGTGGTGGCGGGCGTCCAGTCGCTGCCGCCACTCAGCCTGAAACCTCGGCGCGATCATCAGCCAGAAAACCCTCACCCGCAGATCGGCCGCAATTCCAACCCGCCCCCCATAAGTGCGCACGCTCTCGCGCTGGTAGTCGAGGGCATTGGGACTGCCACTTTCCCGAAAGGCCCCAAGCGTACCCTCGACGCCCGTCAGGGCAACAAAGGGGGCAAGACGCCAGAAATCACCCCACATCTCATGGCCAAGATAAAGCGCGCCAAAGGTGCGAAGGCCTAGGCGCTCCCCCATGGCGGGATCGGCCGCCTCAAGGGGCTGGCGCGTGATGAGGTGCCTGATCCTGCCATAGCCAACAAGGCCATCCAGATAGAAGCCCGAGCCCGGCCGCCAGGAGCCATAGACAACCCCGTCGACAGAGGTCGAGAGCACCACCAGATCCATGCTGTCGGTGGCCATTTTCTCATCCGCGAAGCCAAGGCCAAGGCCAAGGCTAAGGGTTGGATCAAGGACATAATCGACGCCGCCGCTATATCCCTCGGTACCGAAGGTGATCATCTCAGGGCCATTGCGACGCGTCTCGCTTCCAATCATCAGCGTACCACCGCTCCAGAACGACAGGCGGCGTGACTGGGCGGCGCGGGACACATAGGGTGGCTTGAGCCCTGGCGCTGAACGCCTGCCCTCTGCCCGGCGCGGGGAACTTGCCAAATCGGATGTCCTCGCTGGCCAGCCAGCGTCCCCCGGCAGCGGCGGGCCGGCAAAGCGCGCCGGTCCTCCCGGTTCAGGCGGTGTGGCGCCGCCAAACCGGAGGCGGGCAGATGCCGGTTGCTGGCGATGCAGGTCTTGCAGACGCGCTGAGAAATTGTCGATCTGCGCCTCGGCGAAACGCAGATTGGCGCGCCTCTGGATGCTGCTCGCCTCTATGGCGGAGGCGATGGTGACGGGGTCAGGCGGCCGCATCGTGGGCGGTTGCAGGGGCTTGGCAGATGCAACCGTAACCATTACGCGCGCGGTTACAAAACGCCCGCCAGTGCCCTCGATGCGATAGGTGAAACTGTCCGTTCCCGAAAAATCCGGGTCAGGATAATAGATCACGTTCAAGCCAAGCGCCTGCACGGTGCCATGCCGGGGTACGGTCTCGATCCCCAGCGCCAAAATAGGACCCGGCCCATCATTCAGGGTGACGGGGATCGATACTTGCATGCCGTATTCCGTTGCAGCCGTATCCTCTGCGGCCGACAACACGGAAACCACACGCAGCAGGAAACGACGCCGAACAACCGCGTCCTCGCCCGCCGTCATACTGATCTCAAAGGATGTTTCAGGCATCACAGCCAGTGGGCGTCCCAGAATTTCCCCTGTTTCGGGATCAAGAGAGAGGTTCGCGGGCAGACCAGGGCTGATTGCATAGGTTACAGCGACGCCGGCCGGGGCCAGCGCCTTCACAGGCCATAGGCCTGATACGATGGTGCCAGTCTCAAGAACCACCTCTGGCAGCCGAACCTCGGCGGAAATGGCCAATACAGGCTGAATACGGAAAGAGGCTGACTGCGAAAGGCCCGACCCGGTATCTGTAATTGTGATGGTGACAGAGACCGCCCGGGACAGGGCCGGAAGGCGCCCCCTGATGTCTCCGGTGCTTTCATCGATTTCAAGGCCATCTGGCAGGGCAGCGGCCCGATACCGGAATGGCCCAATCCCGGTCACCGCAACCGGATGAAAGAGCAAAGGCGTTTCAACAGGCAGGGAGAGCACCGGCGCTGGCACCTCCACAACAAGATCAGCGCTGTTGGCCGAGAGGGTGATTGTCGCCAAAGCCTCCTGCCCGGAGGTGCCATCAGTCACCACAATGGTGATCTCGCGCGGCGCCAGGGCCTGGCTGACCATGCCGGAGATCTCCCCGGTCGCGGGGTCTATCGACAGTCCAGCGGGCAGCCACGAGGCACGAAAGGAAAAGGGCCCCAAACCCTGCGCCACCACTGGCACGACAGACGCCGCCACCCCGGCCTGAAGGGTGATATTCGCCTCTTTGATGACAAGCACGAGCGGAGGGGCCGGCGGGCTGCCTGCAAAGCGCACAGATGCCAAGGCCTCGACACCAAGCAGATCCCGCACGGAGATCTGATAGGCCGTGGCGCCACCAACATCCCCGTCTGCGCCCGGCACGCCAGATATCTCTCCTGTCTCAGGATCGAGGTACAGGCCCGGGGGCAATGGCGGGCTTATCTGATACCAATAGGGCTGAACCCCGTCGCTGGCGACGGCCGGACGGAAGGGGGCAAGCGGCTGTCCCGGGACCAGAGGCGGCATGCTTCCCGGCACCGCCCGAAGGCGCCTTGCCACGACAACCTCGATCGCGGTGGAATACAACTCCCGCCCCGAACGCGATATGGCGATACGATAAGAGCGGCCAGCACCCGCCTCTGCCGCCAGCGGTGTGCCGGAAATCTCGCCATTACCCGGATCAAGGCGCAGGCCGGCTGGCAGTGATGGTGTAATGGAATAGGTTATGCCAACCAGGCTCTCGTCACCGACCACATAATAGGGGCGCACCGGGGGTGAGAGGGCGGCACCTTCTTCCAGTTGCAGTGTGCTGAGCGACGCAATGTCAAACAGGGCCGCCTTGGCTGGATGTGCGTCTGCGACCATCCAGACCAGCCCAAGGATCAAACCGCCGGCGCCCCCCCAGGCACGACGCCAGGCGCGGCACTCCACCTGCCACCAGCGCATGTCCCATCATGCGGGCGCACAGCAGATCAAAACAACCAGAACGATAGGCGAACCAATAAAAAACACCCGTTCATTGCCGTCCCTGCCTTACCCCCCTCAATCGCCGATGGTGACGGTGGTGTCGCAATAGAACCCATTGAAATGGCTGGCCAGTGCGTTCGAATAGGCCCCCACCTGGCCAATCTCGATCCAGTCGCCCTCGGCGGCATCGGCGGGCAGAACAAAGGGCAGGGGCAAAACATCGGCGGAGTCGCAGGTGGGGCCGAAGATGCGGAACTCCCGGGTTTCATTGGCGGACGGACCCGAGAGGCGGATTAGCCGGGTGGGCGGCGTCAGGCGCGCCACATTAAGTTCGGAGAGGGAGCCAAAGATCCCGTCGTTCACGTAAAGGCTGTCACCCTTGCGCAACTGGACCTGCACCACCAGCGTGCCCGCCTCCACCACCAGCGCCCGGCCCGGTTCGCACAGGGTATCGGTCCCCGCTGGCAGGTGCAGTGCCTTCACCTCCCGCCCGATGGCCTCGAAAAAGGCGCCCAAGGGCAGCAGGCTGCTGCCCCGGTAATGGGCGGGGAAGCCACCCCCCACATTCACATAGGCCGGCACCACCCCGGCCGCTGCCAGGACCGTGCCCGCCTCGCGCAGGGCGTGTTCATAGGCTTCGGGCGTGGCGCATTGCGAGCCGACATGGAACGACAGTGCCGGCTGCGCCCCCGCCGCCACAACCGCCCGCAACAGGCCGCTTGCCTGTTCCATTGGCACCCCGAACTTCAGGCTCAGATCGAAGGCGGCATAGCCGGGCGCCGTGGCGAGACGCACCTGGATCACCAGATCACCCGCCTTGCCCCCCGCCTTGCCGGTACAGGCCAGGATCTTGGCCAGTTCCTCGTGGCTGTCGATGACGAAATGGCGCACATCATAAACGTGATGGGCGGATTCTATGGCAGCCCGGTTCTTTACCGGATGATTGAAGTAACAGGTGGCGTCCGGCAGCAATTCCTTGACCAGCGCCACCTCTGGCAGGGAGGCCGTGTCAAAATTTCTGATCCCCGCCTCGGCCAGAATGCGGATGACCTGCGGGTCGGGATTGCACTTCACGGCATAAAGAACGCGGCCGGGAAAGCCGTCGAGAAAGGCGCGGGCACTTTTCCTGAGCTCTGCCGGATAGATGCACATCACCGGATAACTGGGCGCCAGCGCGCGGACCATGGCATCAACGGTGGCAAAGGCGGCATGTTTCATGACATGAGTTCTCCGAACGCAACGGCACTGTCTGCCGGATGAAACACCCGGAAGAGGAACATCGCATGAGCCTAGAACCTTCTGCTGTTGCCGGTCCACTCCAGGGAATCATTGTCGTTGATCTGACGCGGGTGCTTGCAGGCCCCTATTGCACCATGGTGCTGGCCGATCTTGGCGCCCGGGTGATCAAGGTGGAAATGCCGCCGGATGGCGATATTGCCCGGGGCGTGGGGCCCTTCATCAATGGCAGTTCTGCCTATTTCGCCAGCCTGAACCGGGGCAAGGAAAGCCTGTCCCTCGACCTCAGGGAAAGTGCAGACCGCAGCCTGTTCGAAGCCCTGCTGGCCGAAGCAGACATCCTGGTGGAGAATTTCCGGCCCGGTGTGATGGAAAAGCTTGGCTATGGGTGGGAGAGCCTGCACGGCCGTTTCCCCCGGCTGATCTATGCTGCCGCTTCGGGGTTTGGCCAGACCGGCCCTTATTCACGGCGTCCGGCCTATGACATGGTGGTTCAGGCCATGGGTGGCCTGATGAGCATCACCGGCCACCCCGGCGCCCCGCCAACCCGGGTCGGCTCATCCGTCGGCGACATCACCGCCGGCCTGTTCACCGCTATCGGCATCAATGCAGCCCTCTATCACCGCGCCCAGACGGGCGAAGCCATGCAGATTGATGTGGCCATGCTCGACGGCCAGGTGGCCATTCTGGAAAATGCCATCGCGCGCTATGCCGCCACGGGCCAGGTGCCAGGCCCCATCGGGGCGCGACATCCCTCCATCGCACCCTTTGCCGCCTTTGCCACAAAGGATGGCCATGTGGTCATCGCTGCGGCCGGGGAAGAGCATTGGGCGGCTCTCGCCAATGTGCTGGGCCGGCCCGAACTGATTGATGATCCCCGCTTTCGTACCCTGACCGACCGGGTGGCCAATGTGGACGCCATGCAGGTGGAAATGGAGGCGAGCCTGGTGGCTGATACCACCGCGAACTGGCTGGTCCGGCTGGAAGCGGCCCGCCTGCCCTGCGGCCCGATCAACAATGTGGCCCAGGTGTTGGCCGACCCCCATGTCCGCGCCCGCAACATGGTGGTCTCCATCGACGACCCGACACTGGGGCGGCTGGAGATGGCTGGCAATCCGATCAAGCTTTCGGCCTTTGCCGACCCGACGACGCGCGGCAGCGTCCCGCCCCTCGACGAGGGACGGGCGCGGTTGATGGCCGAACTGGGACTTAAGGTTTCAGGCGCCTGAGGGCACGGGGTATCAGGGCTTCCGGCGCAGGCGGGCGATCAGGCTGGAGGTATCCCAGCGGCGCCCGCCCATGGCCTGTACTTCAGCATAGAGTTGATCGACCAGGGCGGTGACCGGCAGGGACACGCCAAGCCGGCGGGCCTCGTCGGCGACAATCCCCAGATCCTTGCGCATCCAGTCCACGGCAAAGCCGAAATCGAACTTGCCGTCGATCATGGTGCCGGCGCGATTCTCCATCTGCCACGACTGGGCGGCACCCTTGGAGATGACCTCGACCACGGCCTTGCCATCAAGACCCGCGACCTCGGCAAAGCGCAGACCTTCGGCCAGTGCCTCGACCAGGCCAGCGATGCAGATCTGGTTAACCATCTTGGTCAGCTGGCCGGCGCCCGAGGGGCCGAGCAGGCGCACTTCGCGGGAAAAGTGGCGAATCAACGGCTCTGCCCGGGCGAAAGCCTCGGCCTCGCCACCCACCATTACTGTCAGCGCGCCGTTCTGGGCGCCCGCCTGGCCACCAGAAACAGGCGCATCCAGAAAGGCGAGGCCATGCTCGGCTGCAACGGCGGCAAGACGGCGTGCAATCCCCGCCGATGCCGTGGTGTGGTCCACAAAGACCGCCCCACGCGCCATTGTGCTGAAGGCGCCAGCGGGGCCAACTGTCACACCCTCAAGGTCGTCATCATTGCCGACGCAGGCAAAGACAAAGGCCGCACCCTGGGCCGCTTCGGCCGCGCTTGCCGCCGCCCGGCCACCATGCTCGGCAGCCCAGCGCGCTGCCTTGTCGGCACTGCGGTTATAGACGGCAACGTGGTGGCCGGCCTTGGCCAGATGGCCGGCCATGGGCCAGCCCATGTTGCCAAGGCCGATGAAGGCGACGTTCTCTGCCATGCTGGCCTCTCCGTTTATCAGGCAACCGTCGGGACGATTTATCAGGAAACCGTCGGGACGACGGGCGCCACATCGGCATAGCGGCTGCGGAAGTAGAGCAGCGGCTGGCCATCATCGCGCATGTGGAAGCCCAGCACCCGGCCCACATAAATCACGTGGTCACCGCCATCATGGCGGGCCTCGATGGCGCATTCCAGTTGGGCGAGTGCGCCGGTAAGGCGTGGGCAACCGCCAACCCCGATCTCGGCCTCAACACCCTCGACGCCATGCTGGCCGGTCTTGGCAAACCGGCGGGAAAGATCCTGCTGATCGTCGGCCAGCACGTTCACCACATAGTGGCTGGCTGCGGCAAAGGCGCCAAAACTGTGTGACGCCCGGTCGAGGCTGAAAAGCACGAGCGGCGGATCAAGGCTGACGGACGCGAACGAATTCACGGTGATGCCCAGGGCCTCGCCCTCCGGGGGGCGGGTGGTGATCACGGTGACGCCCGTAGCGAAAGTGCCAAGCGTGGTGCGGAAGGCACGGGAATCGAACGACATGTTTGGGGGTTCCGATGTTCGGCTGATCCATAAAGGGGGATCAAAGCAAACGGGTCATCCGGGCGCAATGGCCGCACGGCAGACGCCGCGTAACTCTTGCACTCAAGAGGCGCGGGTTAAACCCGTCGTTAACCCTTGCCGGTCATAGTCGCACAGCAACTTCGGCACGGAATACCCCAAGCATGCTTTTGATCGTCGGCGCCCTCACTGTCATGGTCTGTGTTCTGGGCGGCTACGCCGCCGGAAACGGGCACCTTGGTGTGCTTGTTTCTGAACCGTTCGAGTTTGTCATCATCCTTGGCGCCGCTATCGGGGCCTATGTGATTTCAAACCCGATGCCTGTGCTCAAGCAAACATCGCATGGCTTCAAGATGGCCTTTCGCGGGCCAAAGTACAGCAAGGATTCGTATCTGGAGCTGTTAAGTCTGCTCTATACGATTTTCCGGCTGGCGCGCACCAAGGGGCTTCTGCAACTTGAACAGCATGTGGAGCATCCCGAAGAAAGCGCCCTTTTCAAACAGTTCCCGAGTGTCTCCTCCGACGAACACAGCATGACGTTCCTGTGCGACTATCTGCGCCTCATCACCCTTGGCACCGACAATTCAATCGAACTCGAGCAACTGATGGATGCCGAACTCGAAACGCATGAAACAGAAAGTGGGCGCCTGCATCACGCAATCCAGGCCGTGGCCGATGGCCTGCCCGCCCTCGGCATCGTTGCCGCCGTGCTGGGCGTCATCAAGACCATGGGGTCCATCACGGAACCTCCCGAGGTTCTGGGTCACATGATCGGTGGCGCGCTGGTGGGTACTTTCTTTGGCGTGTGGATGTCCTATGGCTTCGTTGCCCCTCTCGGCGCTGCCATCAAGGCAACCCACGAGGCTGAGGGACGCTATCTTCACTGCATGAAGGCCGGCCTGCTCGCCCACGTCCAGGGCTACCCCCCTTCGGTCTCGATCGAGTTTGCCCGCAAAGCCCTGATGAGCGATGTCCGCCCGACCTTCTATGAGGTTGAGCAGGCGGTCGGTCGTCTGGTCCAGAACTGAGTGCGCGGGGATGAGCAGCCGCGACGGAAACAACCGCCCCATTATCATTATCCGCCGGCGCAAGAAGGTCGCTGCGGCGCATCATGGTGGCGCCTGGAAAGTGGCCTATGCCGACTTCGTGACGGCGATGATGGCCTTTTTCCTGCTGCTCTGGCTGCTTAACACCGTCACCACGGAGCAGCGTCAGGGCATCGCCGACTATTTTGATACGGCCGGCGTTTCTGCCTATCAGGGTGGCGCACGCAACGTCTTTGGCGGCGAGACAATCACCCAGAAGGGCTCGTCCGATAGCGGGAGTGAGCCCGCCGTGATCCCCTCGGCCACTGCACCAACCCCACCCGGCACAACGGACACAGCAGACGCAACAGAGCCAGCCGAGACGACAAGCACCGGCCCGCAGACCCCCCAGCCAAGTGGGCACGCAGCCTCTGGTGAAAACAGTTCAGCCATTGCCGCACCGGCGCCCGGCGATGAAAACGCCCTCTCCTTGCTGCGTCAGCTGACCGGCGCCACCGGGCAGAGCGAGCGTCAGGTTCAGGAAACGCGCACGGAAGCGGAAGTTGCTGCAGCCAAGGCCGCCGAAGCCGATCGCAAGAACCTCAACGCCACCGCCATGGAATTGCGGGACGCAATCCGGTCCCAGCCCGAACTGGCCTCACTGGCGGACCGGGTGATCATTGAAGTCATTCCCGAGGGCATGCGCGTGCAGCTTGTGGATGAGCTGCGCCAGCCCATGTTTGCGCTGGGCAGTGCCAATCTGCTTCCCCAGACGCGCAAGCTGCTGGGCACGGTTGCCAGTGCCGTGGGCAAGCTGCCAAACCAGATTGTGGTGACGGGCCACACCGACGCCACGCCCTATGCGACCCTTACAGCCTATGGCAACTGGGAACTGTCTGCCGACCGCGCGAACGCGACCCGGCGCGGTCTGGTGGGATCGGGAATTCCCGAGGCGCGCTTTAGCGAAGTTTCCGGCAAGGCCGGGACCGAGCCCTTGCTGCCTGAGGATCCCAAGAATGCGGCCAACCGGCGGATTTCGATCCTGCTGCTGCGACAACCCGTGCCGTCGCCCACAGCCGTTGCGCCGTAAAGCCGGTCTCGCCGTCGATCCACATTGACAATTTCTCTGGCGGCAGCGTGAAATCGGGCATCGCGCACAAACCCAGAGGAATCGGCCAGCCGTGACGGAGCAGTCTAACGTCCGTTTTCCCTACTTCTTTGTGACTGTTCCGGCCCCCTGCCCCTATCTGCCAGGGCGGATGGAGCGGAAGGTGTTCACGCGCCTTGCGGGCGACAATCCCCGCAGCCTCAATGATGCCCTGACCCACGCCGGCTTTCGCCGCAGCCAGGGCATTGCCTATAAGCCCGCCTGCGAGCATTGCCAGGCCTGCGTCTCGGTTCGTATTCCCGTCGCGCGGGTAGCGCCGTCGCGCTGGATGCGGCGCATCAGCCGCCGCAATGACGATCTGGTGGCCGAAATCGTCTCTGCCATGGCCACGGAAGAGCAATATGCGCTGCTGAAACGCTATCTGGGCGCGCGCCACGCAGGCGGCGGCATGACCGACATGGATGCCTTCGATTATGCGGTCATGGTGGAGGACAGCCCGGTTGAAACCCATGTGGTCGAGTTCCGCAATCAGGCAGGCGATCTTGTGGGCGCCTGCCTGACCGACGTTCTCACCGACGGCCTTAGCCTTGTGTACAGTTTTTTCGATCCCGACCTGCCTGAACGCAGCCTGGGCAGCCACATGGTTCTGTCCCAGATCGACCTGGCCCGGTCACTGGGGCTTGAGTTCGTCTATCTGGGTTACTGGATCGAGGGCTGCCGGAAAATGGTCTACAAGGGGCGCTTCCGCCCCCTGGAAGGCCTTGGACCCGAGGGCTGGCAGGTCATTGATCCGACACGGCTCGACACGCCCGCCTGAAGCCAGCCGGGGTCAGCACCCCTCCAGCAAGGACGAGAGGTCGGCCGCGCGCTGCCATGGCTGCTGCCCGGCAATACGCGGCACCAGAAGGATCGGCACACCGCTGGAAAAACGCGCCAGGGCCGCCGCTGTCTCGCCAGGGGGGACCGGACTGCTCAGCGATTCCGAAATCACCACTGCCGCCGGCGCGATGCCACGGGCTGTGAGGGCCGCAAGCGCCGTCAGGGTGTGGCTGATGGTCCCCAGATAGCTTCCCACCACGAGGACAGGGGCAAGCCCGGTGGCCGCCAGCCAATCGATCATCAGGTGCTGTGGCCCCAGGGGCGCCATGACACCGCCCGCCCCTTCCACAAGGCCAAGATCTGCCGGCCCTGCCATGGCCGCGCGGCTGAAGGCGACCAGATCGTCAAAGGGGATCGCCTTGCCTTCCCGCGCTGCCGCCATGTCGGGCGAAATCGGCGCGGCAAAACGCCAGGGCGAAATCCTGTCCAGCGCCGCGGCATCGCCGGCGCCACCGGTCAGCTGCTGCCCGAGGCTTTCAAGCAGAACACCGGCGTCACTCGTGGCCGGGTCAGCGGGATCGAACCCGCTCATCACTGGTTTTAGGGCGGCAACCGAAAGGCCGCGCTGGCGGGCCTGATGGCAAAGGGCAGCCGAGACCAGGGTCTTGCCCACCTCGGTCCCGGACGACGTGATGAAATAGCGTGCCATGGGCCTCTCCTGCCTTTTTGGTCCCCGGATATGGGCCACCTATATGGGAATAGGCGAAAGGTTTCGCCACGGCACTTGCGTTCGGGCGGCGACATCGTGATTCTGCGGCTCTCAGCCCCCATCGATAGCGGCCCTTGCGATGAATCTCCAGACGGTTCCCTCCCCCACTGCTGCCCTGCCGCTCCATGGCGGGCCGCGTCATGACTGGACGCGTGAGGAAATTGCGGCCCTGTTCAATCTGCCCTTTGCAGACCTGATCTTTGCCGCCCAGACCGTGCACCGGCGCAATTTCGATGCGAACCAGGTGCAGGTCTCGACCCTGCTGTCGATCAAGACCGGTGGCTGTCCCGAGGATTGCGCCTATTGCCCGCAGTCGGCCTCGCACGAGACCGGCGTGAAGGCGACCAAGCTGCTCGACAAGGAAACCGTCCTGCGCGAGGCCCGCGCGGCCCGCGACGCCGGCGCCACCCGCTATTGCATGGGCGCCGCGTGGCGCTCCCCCAAGGACAAGGATGTCGAGGCGGTGGCGGAGTTGATCACCGCCGTGAAGGACATGGGGATGGAGACCTGCGTCACCCTCGGCATGCTGACCGACGGGCAGGCGCATCAGCTGGCCGAGGCTGGCCTTGATTACTACAACCACAATCTTGATACCTCGCCCGAGTTCTATGGCGAGATCATCACCACCCGGACCTATCAGGACCGGCTGGATACGCTGGGCCATGTGCGTGAGGCGGGCATCAATGTCTGCTGTGGCGGCATTGTCGGCATGGGTGAGCAGCGGTCCGACCGCGTGGGCATGCTGCATGCCCTGGCCACCCTGCCCAAGCACCCGGAGAGCGTGCCCATCAACATGCTGGTCAAGGTGGAAGGCACGCCGCTGGGTGGCGCCGAACAGCTCGACCCCATCGAGTTTGTGCGCACCCTGGCGGTGGCCCGTATCACCATGCCCGAGAGCTTCGTGCGCCTGTCCGCCGGTCGCGAGACCATGAGCGACGAGACCCAGGCCCTGTGCTTCCTCGCCGGCGCCAACTCGATCTTCACCGGCGCCAAGCTGCTGGTGACCAAGAACCCGGAAGCCGACCAGGACATGGCCCTGTTTGCCCGTCTGGGGATCGAGCCCCTGCCCCTCTGACAGCACTGACGTTCGGCGCATGCGCCTTGCCCCGCTTATTGCCGTCCCTGTCTTCGTCGCCCTGACGATGGCAGGGGGCATGGGGTGGGCAGACGCGGGGGAGGGAGCGGCACCCGTAGCCGCCCTCATTGTCCCCGCCGAGATCACTGTGGATGGCGCCAGAACATCGCTTACGGTAAAGGCCCGCCTCAGCAATCCGGGCACCACCCCCATTCAGCTTCACATGTCGACGCCCTGCGACGTGCACGACTGGCAGCTTGATACCATCGCCGGGGAGCGGGTGTGGGAGCGCGGCCCCATGATCTGCGTACAGATGATCACCGAGCAGACGCTGGCCCCCGGCAAGATGCTTGAGGAAACGCGCATGTTGCGCATTCCTGCCCCTTTGCGCCCGGGCGAGACCTACAGGATTGCCTATAAATTCTGGGGTTTTGCGGCCAACGCCACCTTCACGGCGCGTTGACCGGCAGTAACCTGTAGAAACTCAGCTGAAACGGTCGGACTTGGGGAAGCCCTTGGGCGCCAGGCGTCCGGTCTGGGCGCGGGTGCCAAGCCAATCCGTCAGGTTGGTTTCGGTCCGCACCCGGTCACCCCAGGGCCAGGTCAGACCATCGGCAAGGGTGAAGGTCTTGACGTCAGAGAGCGTGGCATCCTTGTATTTCTGCAGGATCACGCCCTTGCCGCGCGCCATTTCCGGCACTTCCGAGACCGGGAACAGCAGCAACTTGTGATTGTTGCCCACCACCGCAACCGTATCGCCCTCAACAGCAATACAGACCTTGGCCTCGCGGCCCTCGCCCACATTCAGCACCTGCTTGCCGGTGCGGTTGGTGGCCAGCACCTGTTCCTCATCCACGATGAAGCCATAGCCATCTTCCGAGGCGAGCAACAGCTTGCGACCCGGCCGATGGGCAAAGACCGCGAGCAGTTCGTGGTCATTGCCCAGTTCGATCATCAGGCGCACAGGCTCGCCATTCCCACGGCCACCCGGCAGCTTGTCGGCTGGCAGGGTATAGAAGCGGCCATTGGTGGCAAACAGCACCAGCCGGTCGGTGGTCTCGGCGTGGAAGACCCAGCGCGGCGAATCGCCTTCCTTGTACTTGATGTCGCTGTCGAGGCTGACATGGCCCTTCAGCGCCCGCACCCAGCCCTTGGCCGACAGCACCACGGTGATGGGCTCGCGCTCCACCAAGGCGGTGATCGGCACGATCACGGCGGTACCGACCTCGCCAAAGGTGGTGCGCCGGCGCCCAAGGGCGGTGTTGGTGCCAAAGGCGGTGCGCACCTCGTCGAGGTTCTTGGCAATCGCCTTGCGCTGGCGCTTGGGGTCGGCGACGAGGCGTTCAAGATCAGCCTGTTCCTTGGACAAGGCGTCGTGTTCCTTGCGGATCTCGAACTCTTCCAGCCGCCGCAGGGAGCGCAGGCGCATGTTGAGGATGCCTTCGGCCTGAACATCCGTCAGCCCGAAGCGGGCAATCATTTCCTTCTTCGGCTCATCCTCCTCGCGGATGATGCGAATCACCTCGTCGAGGTTGAGATAGGCGATCAGATAGCCGCCCAGCATCTCCAGCCGACGGGCAATCTGGTCGAGCCGGAAGCGCGAGCGGCGCAGCAGCACGACAATGCGATGGTCGAGGAAGGCCTGCAGCGCCTGCTTCAGCCCCATGACCTTGGGTGTGCCATCGGCATCAAGGACATTGAGGTTGAGGGGGAAGCGCGTCTCAAGGTCGGTCAGCCGGAACAGGCTTTCCATCAGCACTTCGGGCTGCACGGTGCGGGTCTTGGGTTCCAGCACCACACGCACGACATCGGTTGATTCGTCGCGCACGTCATCCAGCAGGGTCAGGCGCTTCTGCTCGATCAGTTCGGCGATCTTCTCGATCAGCTTGGACTTCTGGACGTGATAGGGGATCTCGGTGATGACGATGTGCCACGCCCCCCGCTCGCCCTCTTCGATTTCCCAGCGGGCGCGCAGGCGGAACCCACCCCGCCCCGTCTCATAGGCGTCGAGGATCGAGGCCGGGCTCTCCACCATGATGCCGCCGGTGGGGAAATCCGGCCCCGGCACGTGCTGCACCAGTTCGGCCGTGGTCGCCTCGGGCTTTTCGATCAGGTGCAGCAGGGCGCCGATCAGCTCGGCCGCATTGTGCGGCGGGATCGAGGTTGCCATGCCGACGGCAATTCCCGTGGCGCCATTGGCCAGCAGATTGGGGAAGGCCGAGGGCAGAACCACCGGCTCCTGCTCCTCACCGTCATAGGTGGCGCGGAAATCGACCGAGTCCTCGTCGATCCCCTCAAGCAGACGCTCGGACACCCGGGTCAGGCGGGCCTCGGTATAGCGCATGGCCGCCGGATTATCGCCGTCCACATTGCCGAAATTGCCCTGGCCGTCGATCAGGGGATAGCGCTGGGAAAAATCCTGGGCGAGGCGCACCAGCGCGTCATAGACCGACTGGTCGCCATGGGGGTGATATTTGCCGATCACATCGCCGACGACGCGGGCCGACTTCTTGTAGCCTGAGCCCGGATCAAGCTTCAGCTGGCGCATCGCAAAGAGCAGGCGCCGATGCACGGGCTTCAGGCCGTCGCGCACATCGGGCAGCGACCGGGCCATGATGGTGGACAGCGCATAAGCGAGGTAACGCTCGCCCAGGGCATCGGCAAGCGGCGCTTCGCGGATCTCGCCGGTGGGAACAGGTTTCGTGGTCATGATGAAAACACACTACCAGATGTGCCCGGCTGAGCCAAGAAACGTGAAACCAAACGTGAACGCGCCGGAGGCATTTTCAGGCGTCTCGGCTCAAGCAGGTGGCGCATGATGAAATGGCCCGTCAGGGCAAATCCGGCCGCAATGTCGCCCGGCGGCACCCCATCCTCCCCCGTGGGCGCTCCCTCTGCGGGCGCAGCGCCACCAAGGAAGGCCGGCAGGGGCAGCAGGCGCCCTTCATAGGGCAGGGCCGCCGCGCGACTGACGGCCCGACCGGTCCGGGGTGAGACATGGGTCAAATCGTCGGCCAGGCCCGTTACCGCACAGACGGAGAGGTCGAGGCCAAAGCCCAGTTCCTGCAGCAGTTGCACTTCCCAGCGCACAATCAGCGCCGCCCAGGGGCCATCCGCCACCAGGGCGTCGAGCACCACCTGAAAGCCACGATAGAGCGCGTCATGGGGTTCGCGCTCGGGAAGGGCCACTTCGGCCAAGGCACATAGCGCCGCGAGGCCCGACAGCCGGCGGGAATCATCCAGCAGCAAGGCGGCGCGCTGGCGCACCGGCTCCACCTGATAGGTGCCCAGATGCTCCTCAAGGCGGCCGCGCCAGTGCACCTCCACCTCGTTTCCCGGCTGCAACACGGGCGACAGGCGCCGCGAATGGGCGCCGCGCACCAGCCCGGGATGGCGGCCCCGGCTGGCGGTCAGCACCTCGGCAATCGCGCTGCTTTCACCGTGCAGGCGGATCGCCAGCACGATGCCCTGATCATGCCAGTCCAAGCGGCCTCAACTGCCCAGGGGGCGGGCATAGCGGGCATAGTCGATGGGGGTAACGTGCCAGCCCTCATCATGCTTTGCCCAATAGCGATCCTTCAGCCGTACGGAGACAGGACCTGGCCGGTCATTTGTGTAGATCCGCCCATCCACCCGCGAGACCGGCATCACGCCGCCCGCCGTCGTGGCAAAGAACACCTCATCCGCCCGGTCAAGATCGGCCCGGCTGAGCGGCCCGATGCGATTGGGAATGCCAAGCTCGGTGCAGATTTCCAGCACAGACCGCCGGGTGATCCCCTCCAGCGCACCGCGATCCGGGCTCACCACCGTGCCGTCCACTATGGCAAAGACGTTGAACCCCGGGCCTTCGGTCACAAAGCCCTCGTGGTCGAGCAGGATGGCATTGTCGGCGCCAGCGTCCGATGCCTCGAACAGGGCGCGGGTCAGGTCGCCCCAGTGGTAATTCTTGATGGTGGGGTCAACGCACTCCGTGGGAATGCGCGGCGTCTTGGCCACGATCACATGGGTGCCGCGTTCCTGCACATCAGGCGGAATGACCCACACCCAGGGCAGGGCAAAGGCATAAAAGCGGTTGACGCAGGAAGCGGGATGGCGCGGCAGGCCCGGCGCCGGATTGCCACGTGTACAGACCATCGCGACATAGGAGGCGCTCAGCCCCGCCCGCGCCACGATCTCCTCAAGGATGCCGGCAATCGCCGCACGGTCGAGGTCGAGCGACATGCGCAGCCCCTTCATGGAAGCGGCGAAGCGGTCGAGATGGTCATCCAGACGGAAGAACGCGTTCTTCCAGACATGCACAACGTCATAGGTTACGTCCGAGCGGGTAAAGCCCCAGTCGAGAATGGGAATGCTGGCCTCGCCCACCGGCACAATGCGCCCGTTGATCCAGGCCGCCCCATTGGCAAGGGCGGGATCAATCCGCGACAGGTCCGGCGCAGGGGCCGCCTTTGTTGAGGTTACGGTCGTCATGCTTGCCTCCTAGTCCAGACCCAGATGGTTGCGGGCCGTCGCCTTGGCCCATTTGTAATCGGCCTTGCCATTGGGCGCACGCTCGACCACGTCCACCGCAATCACATGGCGGGGCTGCTTGTAGCCAGCCAGGCGCGCCCGCACGGCGGCGATGATGTCGTCCACCACGATGGTGCTGCCCGGGCGGGGCGCCACCACGGCGGCCACAACCTCGCCAAACCGGGCGTCCGGCACGCCCACCACCAGACAATCCCAGACGGCGGGATGCTGCTTGACGGCCTCTTCCACTTCTTCGGGGAAGACCTTCTCGCCCGCCGTGTTGATGCACTGGGAACCACGCCCCAGCAAAGTGATGCTGCCATCCGCCTCAACCGTGGCGTAATCACCGGGGAAGGAATAGCGCACGCCATTGACCTCCCGGAAGGTGGCGTCGGACTTGGCGGGATCCTTGAAATAGCCCAGCGGCACGGCACCGCCAGCCGCAACCTTGCCGATCTCACCCGAGCCGGGCACCACCTCGCGCCCGTCGTCGGTAAAGACCTTGGTGGTGGGGTTCATCTGGAAGCGGGCGGTGGCGGCTCCCATGTCGCGGGTCGTTACCGACATGCCCATGCCGCCCTCGCTGGAGCCCATGGCGTCGATCAGGGTCAGCGGCGCATGCACCAGCAGGGCCTGTTTCACCTCCGCCGTCCACATGACGCCAGACGACCAGATGGTGCGCAGGTGCGACAGGTCATAGGCCTGGCCTGCTGCGGCGGCGGCATCTAGGGCCACCGCCATGGGCCGGGCAAAGGCATCGCCCACGATGGTGATGTCGCTGGCGCGATTGGCCACCACCGCCTGCCAGAGTTCGTCGGCATCAAAACGGGTGGAGGTCAGGGTGATGGCGGCACCGCCCAGATTCTGCGGCACCATGGCGCCAATCCACATGCCGGTGCCATGCATCAGGGGGCAACCAACCAGGCTGATGGGGGCGGCGCCAGCGGCCTGTACCGCCTGCACGGCGGCGGCCAGTTCGGCCATGCTGGTGGGCCGCGCCATGCCGCGCAGGTCATAGCCCAGCATCAGGCCCTGGGCCAGATCGCCCTGCCGGTACATCACGCCCTTTGGCATGCCGGTGGTGCCACCGGTATAGAGCATATAGAGATCGTCGGCGCTGCGCGGGATGCGGGGCATGGGCGCCTCTGCCGCCAGGATCGCCTCATAATCCACGGCCCCCTCCAGCAGGGGCGCGGTGCCGTCATCCACCTGGATCAGCAGCTTCAGCCGGGGCAGGCGCGCGCGGACGCTGGCCACCCGCGCCGCAAAGGCGCCCTGAAAGATGATCGCCTCGGCATCGGCATTGTCGAGCAGATAGACCAGTTCGTCGTCGAGATAGCGCCAGTTCACATTCACCGGCACGGCGCGAACCTTGAAGGCGGCAAACTGCCCCTCAAGATATTCGGGGCAGTTGGTGAGGTAGAGGCCGAGCTTGGCCTCGTGTCCGATGCCAGCTGCCGCAAGCGCCGAGGCAAGGCGCGCCGCGCGACCCTCATAGGCAGACCAGGTCCGGCTCTGGGGGCCATGGATCGTGGCCGGGGCATGGGGCACAGCGTCCGCTATGGTTTCCCAGATGCTTGCGAGATGCCATTCCATACGCCCTGCCCCCTTCGCGAACCCCGGTTGGTCGGGGCCGGCTGATCATAGCCGGGCAGACATGCCATGCCAGCCTTCCGTTCAGGGTACGGCTGTACAGGAGGTATATTTGATCACACTCACAGGCGGCCGGGCGCTGAAGGCCGTGGCCGAGAGCGTGCGGCTATGGGCGAGCTTGGCATAGCCCCAGCCAAAGGCGATGAGATTAAGCGGCCGGGACACGGTGACCGTCGTGCCAGTGATGCTGCCGGTGGTGGTGGTGGCAACCACCACCGTAGAACCTGTGGCCGCAAGGAACCCGGTCATGGCCTTGTTCGCCACCAGCTTGATGCTGTCGGTGCAGTCCTGGCTGTTCAGCGAGGCATAGCGGGCCGCCTGCCCGGCGGCCGAATTGAGCGCATTGTAGGTGAAGCAGATCCGCCAGAAATCGGCAATGCCAAGTACCAGCATCAGGAAGATGGGCAGCACCAGGGCAAATTCCACAGCGGCGGCACCGCCGGTTGCCCGGGCAAATCGGGCGCCTTGAGACATCATCATCGCCTTACTCCTGCCTGATCACGGCATTGGCCGACATGGCAACAGAGGCAGGGATGCCGGGAAAGGGCAGCAGCACCTTGTAGGTGCCGCTCATGCGGACATTGACATAGGCCATTGGCGTTGTGCACGCGGGCAACTTGCAGTCGGTGGCCACGCCGCTGCAGGTGCACTGGAAGATGACCCAGGCGCTGCTGGCCGTGGTGCCAGCCGGGGCCGATTTCAGGCCCACGCTGACGGCATCATCAAGGGTCGTGTTCACCGTGCTGTCCGAGGCGCAGGCGCCGGCAGCACCATATTGGCTGCGGCAGCCATAGAAAAAATCTGCCGCCACCAGGGCATACTGGGCCGCCTCCCGCGCGCTCGACGTCAGCCGCTGCTTTTGCACGGTGTAACTTCCAAAGTCGTAGACACCCAGAGCCAGCATGGCGAGGATGGGAGCAAGCAGGGCAAATTCGACGGCAACGGCCCCACCAACAGCACACCCATAGCGCCGCAGCAAATAACCCAACCCGGCACTCATTGGACGAGCCTCGCCGCAAGAACGGCAGTGGCAGCAATATTGCCAACCATGCTGGCACATTGGGCCGCCGTATAATTGATCGTGGTGGTGCTGTTGCCGGTGAACGTCACCGTGTTCGCGATGATCTTGGAACACGCCCCCGAACTGCCCTGGGAGAGGTTACCCGAGAAGCTGAGATCGGCCGCAGGCGCATAAATGACGCCACTGATATCGGAAGAGGCATTGCCGTTGAGGGCCAGCGTGCTTTTGCCGGTGCTATAGCGGCGGTCGAAATAGATCGAAATGCCCTTGTAGACGGATTCAGGCGACGGCACTGTGTAACCTGAAAGATTTACAGGGGGCGGCGTCAGCTTGATCGTGGCATTGGTGTTGACGCTGATCGTGCCGACGTTCCCACTGGACGAGCCGGTCATCACGATGGTGACATGATTGCCCCGCAGGCAGGAGCCTGAATTCAGGGTCAGGTCGCCATCATAGATGTAATAGACGCCCGGCCCCAGATCGAGCCGGCCATAGATCGAGACATCACCCTTGATGAAATAGACGGCGTGATTGCTGGCCGCCGGCACGCTGGTCGCCGAGGCCAGCAGGGTGCCAAATTTTGTCGAGATGCCTGCCTGGTTCACATCGGCGCAATAATCCTTGTTGCCAGAGCCACTGTTGCTGCTGCCTATCTTCAGGGCTGTGGAGCCCTGCATGTAATAGACAGCGGGTGAGCCGGCGGTGAATTTGGCATTGGTCGCGGCCTGGGAAACACTGACCGCGCAATAGCTGCCTGCACTTGCCGTGTAATTCGCGGTGGTGATCGAGAGAATGGGCGGGTTCAGGCCCTTGCCCGTGGCACAGGTGCTGTAGTTCCAGGCAGATGTTGTCAGCGCCGCACCATTGAGCAGCTTTGGCGTCAGGTCCGCATTGGCAAGCGGGTCGGTGATGGCGGTGGATCGCGCCAGCAGTTCCGCGTTTATGCTTGGATGTCCAGAGGTCTTGATCTGGCCAGGGGTCTGCACCGCACGGGCTGTGACAGTGGCCTCGCCCTGGAACAGCACCGCGCTCTTGCTGGTCGAATTCGCCCCCATCAGGCAGTTGGGCCCGTTGAACTCGGAATCTCCTGCAAAGGTCAGCCCGGTGCCCGTGGTCGCAAGGGCAAGGAAACAGGCCTCCGCCACGGGTGCGCGCTCGGCAATGGCGCTGGCGTGAACCCTGATGCTCAGGCCCTTCACCGCCTTGGCAAAGAACAGCGACTGCTGCC
>CANCOY010000055.1 GCA_947379865.1 Acetobacteraceae bacterium | reverse complement strand
AAGCCTGGCAGACCTTGACCTCGCCCTCAGGGAAACAGTACCTGCGGCATTCATGGATGCGGGCCGCTAACTGCAAAGCGGGATGAATCCCGTGGCGTCGGATCTGAGTGAATCGAGGAAGATCATGGACTTGTAGGAGCCATAGGCAGGCGTAACACCGCCATCCATGGCACGGCAGCCATGCGCGCACAGGATTTTTGTCATCTCGACCAAAAGGAGCACGCCGGCGCCCGGGCGCGTAGCGATGTTCATGACCGAGACAGATCTGCCATCCTCAATCGTAAGGGCCACGCCCGCACAATCGCCACTCACCTTGTCCATAAGCATGTAGACAAAAAACCATTCGCGCGGTGTGCGCTGGTTCTGTTCAACATAAAATTTATACGCATCGTCACCGGCGAAGTTATATTTCTTTGGTTTGTATCTGGTAAATTGGGAGATGAAGAGTTTTTCGTTTCCACGCAACGATGCCCTTACCAGTGTCAGACCAGCCTTCTGAACCGTCCTTTCATAATTGTATGTGGTGGGGAAATGATTTCTTGGCACCCCACTGGCACGGGTCCTGCGATCAAGAAAATTTTCAAACGTACCCAGTCGCAGGTACCAGTAAGGACCAAACCTGCCCGTTTTTCCCATCACTGCATCAAGGGCGGGGTCATCGCTGAACATGGGCAGCGGGCTTGAAGGCAGATAGGACGGACCCGGATTAAAGACGTAAGTGTGCTTACCAACCTCAGCATGAAACATGCTGTCCCAGAAGGTTTCCAGGTTCCAGCTGTGGTGCCAGCTGTCCGCAACGGTAACGAGCCCCAGGCTGTTGATGATGCCCTGTGCTTCTGCGGCGCTGACCATCCTCACCTTTGGGGGGGCACCAGCTTGGCTGTTGCCAGCCTGCATGCGGCGGACGCCAAGGGTCAGCGCATTCCGCCCGGGCGAACGGAGAACGCGGTCCTGACTGCGTCCGGTCAATTCGTGATGCAGCAGGGCGTTACAGCCAAGGGTCACAGCCTCGGGATTGTGCCGCAGGTAGTCCCACGTCGAGAAGGCCGGCCCGGGATCACGCCCTTCGGTTGCGCCAACAAGCAGATAGTGAAGGGCCGGATCCACCTCGCCTGGCAGTCTTTCATCAATTGGCCCGGCATAATGGGCCGGCTGGAACAAGGGAGAACGTCTGATGATCTCGGCAAAGGCCCGGTCGAGGGCGCCATCGATCATGGCCTCAAGTGCCTCTGCCAGCCGGTCGACATGTTCCGGCAACATCAGCGACCCACCGAGGCGCGGGTTCACCTCGAAGATATGCAGGTGCCTGGCCACCACCTTGTAATCAGCATTGAGGGGGCCGTCATAAGCGAGGCGGGCGGCAAGCTGCCCAAGAAATCTGGAAACCACCGCAGGGGTTGGAACCTGCGGCGCGGCCCTGACAGTCTCCGGCCCCCGGATGATGAGATCACCCTCAAGCCTGCGTTCGAACGTTGCCGACCAGACAAGCCTGCCCCGCCTGAATACCGCATGGGTTACAAACTCATCCTTGCCGTCTACGGCCGCCTGCACGATCTGTGGGCCGAAACGGCGCCGCCATGTGCCCAGAATGCCCAGCATCTGCTCTGGTGTGTGGGCGACAAAGATGCCCAGCCCTGAATTGAGACCGGTGCTTTTCACCACGCAGGGAAAGCGGACGTCTTGCAGCGTTTCATAGGTGTCGGGCACCGCGTCCCTTATGCCGCTGTCGCTGGCTTTGGCCAAGGCGGCAAACAATGCCTTGTCCTGAAGGATCTGAATTGTCTCAGGGGTGGCGCACATCTTGAACGGGCACCCTGCAACCTCATCCATGTGCGGCTCAAGCATGGGCAGGACAAGCGTGATTGCGCCCCCCGGCTCAGGCGGCGGAATGCGTGGCGCGCTGCCTGGCTTGCTTTGAGTCACGCGCGCAATGCCAGGAATCAGTGTCCAGACTGGCGCGCTTGCCGAAAGGGCGGCATCCCACTCGGGTCCATTATGTCCATGGACGACAATGTGCAGCGGAATGCCCAGAGCCCGCACAAGCCGCAGATTGCCCTCAGCCACAAGTTGCGTGCCGGAGGACAAGGACGGCATGGCCAGTTTTGTGCGATCGATGGCGGCGAGGAGCCGCGCTGCTCTGGTTTTTGCCCGCTCCACCTGGGATCGATACAGAAGATCAACGAATTTTGCGTGAAACGTTGAACCGTACCCCGCCTTGAGAACTCCCGGATGGGCGCAGAGGTAAATTGCCAAATGAAAGACATCAGACAGCCAGGTCTTGAGCAACCTGCCCAGAGAGAGCAGACGCCGGCGCTGCCTGGCCAGACCACCAACAATATTCCCGATGCGGACGAAGAGGCTTCGTCCTGTGCCCTTGACCATGGAGCGCTCATAGGTGTGTTGAATACGCCCTGCATTCTCCCACTGCGGTCGGAAAATTAATACTCAATATACAAAAAAGCCCGCCGCATCGCTGCGGCGGGCCTGCTGTGCCTTAAAGGCCAGGGCTTATTCGAACTCGAGGATGACTTGGTCAACCGCCAGGCTGTCGCCCTTCTTGGCGGATACCTTGGCGATGGTGCCGTCACGCTCGGCCTTGAGCACGTTTTCCATCTTCATGGCTTCAACCACGGCCAGGGTCTGGCCCGCCGTCACGACCTCGCCCTCTGCCACCAGGATGGAGACCACAAGGCCAGGCATCGGGCAAAGAAGGAATTTGGACGTGTCAGGCGGCACCTTCACCGGCATGTAGAGCGCCAGTTCAGCCGCACGGGGCAAACGCACCGTAACGTCTAGGGTCGCCCCTGCATGGATCAGGCGGTAACCGTTGCGTGTCGCCTCGACCTGAACGCTGATCGCCTTGGCATTCACCGTTCCCGACAGCAGCAGAGAGCCCGGGCGCCAGTCACTGCGGACCGCAAAAGTGTGGGCGTCGATTTCCACGTCATAGCCGTGGGAGGTCGGCTTCACCGTTGCCGCGCGCTTCTCGCCGTCGAGACCAACGACGAAGCTGTCCGCAACGGTGATCTCTGTGCTGCGAAGCTGGCCGGTAATCTTGGCATCACGCTCGGCATTGCGGCGGTGCACCAGCACGGCAACCGCCGCGATGACATCACGGGTGTGGCTGCTGATCACGGCACCGTGGAACCCGTCAGGGAATTCCTCGGCAATGAAGCCCGTGGTCAGGCGTCCATCCTTGAAGCGCTGGTGGGCCAGCACGGACGCAAGGAAGGGGATGTTGTGGGCAATGCCGCGTACGACGAAGGCATCCAGCGCGTCCTGCATCGCGACAATGGCGTCGCCACGGGTTTTGCCATGGGTGCAGAGCTTGGCGATCATCGGATCGTAGTACATGGAGATCTCGGCGCCCTCATAGACACCGGTATCGTTACGCACCGTATGGCCGTGGCTGTCCACGCCCTCGGCAGGCGGCTGATAGCGCGTCAGGCGGCCGATGGAGGGCAGGAAGCCGCGGACGGGATCCTCGGCATAGACGCGGCTCTCGATGGCCCAGCCGTTCAGCTTTACGTCTTCCTGGCGCAGGGCCAGTTTCTCGCCCGCCGCAACGCGGATCATCTGTTCTACCAGATCGATGCCGGTGATCAGCTCTGTCACCGGATGCTCGACCTGAAGACGCGTGTTCATTTCGAGGAAGTAGAAGTTCCTCTTGTCATCGACAATGAACTCCACGGTGCCGGCCGAATAATAGCCAACTTCGCGTGCAAGCTGCACCGCCTGCTCACCCATGGCCTTGCGCGTGGCCTCGTCAAGGAAGGGGCTGGGGGCCTCCTCGATGACCTTCTGGTGGCGACGCTGGATCGAGCACTCGCGCTCGCCCAGGTAAAGGATGTTGCCGTGCTTGTCGCCGAGAACCTGAATCTCGATATGGCGCGGCTGGGTGACGAACTTCTCGATGAACACGCGGTCGTCAGCAAAGGACGAACGCGCCTCATTGGTGGCCGACTGGAAACCCTCGCGGGTCTCGGCGTCATTGTGGGCAATACGCATGCCCTTGCCGCCACCGCCGGCCGAGGCCTTGATCATCACGGGATAGCCGATGTCGTTGGCGATCTTCACCGCCTCATCCGTATCCTTGATCACGCCAAGATAACCCGGAACCGTATTCACACCGGCTGCCTGGGCAAGCTTCTTGGACTCGATCTTGTCGCCCATGGCGCCAATGGCGCGCACGCCCGGGCCGATGAAGGCAACACCGGCTGCTTCCAGCGCCTCGCAGAAGGCCGCGCGTTCGGAAAGGAAGCCATAGCCGGGATGCACCGCCTCGGCGCCGGTCTTCTTCACGGCGTCAAGGATACGGTCAACCAGCAGATAGCTCTCTGCCGCCGGCGAGGGGCCGACATAAACGGCCTCGTCCGCCATCTGGACATGGAGTGCATCGGCATCGGCGTCGGAATAAACCGCCACCGTCTTGATGCCCATGAGCCGCGCCGTCTTGATCACGCGGCAAGCAATCTCGCCACGATTGGCGATCAGGATCTTCGAAAACATGCTTGCTGTCCTGCCCTTGGCCGCGTCAGAGCGGGATGTTGTCGTGCTTCTTCCAGGGATTCTCGAGCTTCTTGTTCGCCAGCATGGCAAACGCCCGGGCAACCCGCCGGCGGGTCGAGTGCGGCATGATCACCTCATCGATGAAGCCACGGTTCGACGCCTTGAAAGGATTGGCAAAGGCCGCCGCATATTCCTGCGTGCGGGCCTCGATCTTCTGGGGGTCGCCCAGTTCGGTGCGGAAGATGATCTCCACCGCGCCCTTGGCGCCCATCACCGCGATCTCGGCGGTTGGCCAGGCATAGCTGACGTCGCCACGCAGATGCTTTGAGCTCATCACGTCATAGGCGCCGCCATAGGCCTTGCGGGTGATCACGGTCACCTTGGGCACGGTGGCCTCGGTGAACGCAAACAGCAGCTTGGCGCCGTGCTTGATGATGCCGTTGTATTCCTGCGCCGTGCCAGGCAGGAAGCCCGGGACATCGACGAAGGTCAGGATCGGGATATTGAAACAGTCGCAGAAGCGCACGAAACGCGCGGCCTTGCGGCTGGAGTCGATGTCGAGAACGCCGGCCAGCACCATGGGCTGGTTGGCGACGATGCCGATGGTGCGACCCTCGAGGCGGGCAAAGCCCGTGATGATGTTGCGCGCAAAACCTGGCTGGATCTCGAAGAAATCGCCTTCATCGACGACCTTCTGGATCAGCTCGTGCATGTCATAGGGCTTGTTCGGGCTCGACGGGATCAGGGTGTCGAGGCTGGGCTCAAGCCGATCGGCCGAATCGAAGCTGGGGCGAACCGGGGGCTTCTCGCGGTTGGACAGGGGCAGGAAGTCGAAGAAGCGGCGCACCTGGGCCAGCGTCTCGACATCGTCCTCGAAGGCATTGTCGGCGACGGATGAACGGGTCGTGTGGGTAACGGCGCCACCCAGCTCTTCCTGCGTCACGGTCTCCTGGGTCACGGTCTTCACCACGTCCGGACCCGTGACGAACATGTAGGAACTGTCCTTCACCATGAAAATGAAGTCGGTCATGGCGGGCGAGTAAACCGCACCACCGGCACAGGGGCCCATGATCACGGAAATCTGCGGCACCACGCCCGACGCCATGACATTGCGCACGAACACTTCGGCATAGCCGGCCAGGCTGGCAACGCCTTCCTGGATGCGCGCACCGCCCGAATCGTTCAGGCCGATGACCGGCGCACCCACCTGGATTGCCTTGTCCATGATCTTGCAGATCTTCTCGGCATGGCTCTCCGACAGGGAGCCGCCGAAGACCGTGAAGTCCTGGCTGAAGACAAAGACGAGGCGGCCGTTGATGGTGCCATGGCCGGTGACCACGCCGTCGCCCGGCACCTTCTGCTCGGCCATGCCGAAATCTGCGCAGCGGTGCTCGACGAACATGTCGTATTCCTCGAACGATCCCTCGTCGAGGAGCAGTTCAAGGCGCTCACGCGCGGTCAATTTGCCTTTGGAGTGCTGCGCTTCAATACGCTTGAGACCACCGCCGAGACGGGCCTCCTCGCGCTTGGATTCGAGCTGCCTGAGAATATGCTGCATGGGAATTCCTCGCACCAACCTGCGATCCACGTCGGTACGCTTCTCGTGGGACGGATGACCAGCGGGTATCGGCCAACGCCACTCCAAACCGGAGCCTTGACGCGCGACCGCCCCTGAAAGGGCGACACCGTTTAGCACCATTCGAACAACTGCACCAGTTGTCATCAAACGGTCCCAAAAAACGACTGGCAGGGCCTGTGTTCAGGCCCCTCTGAGGCAGAGATCCAGCAGGCGCGCCGCGGCACCAAGCTCAGCACGCTGATTTGTTGCGCGGATCACGGCCTCGCTGTCCTCGCCCCAGCGCTCGATCTGGAAATGCTCATCGACCCGGGCAGCGGCCCAGGCCCCCTCGGCATCAAGGCGGCCATCGGCCAGGGCCAGCGCGACAACGAGCGAGCCCGACAGCGTGGTAAGGGTATGGAGCGCTGCCAGAACCACGTCTTCATGGGCTGCCAAAGCCGTGCGAAGCCGCGCCAGGGCTTCCGGCGGCTGGCTGACGTGGGAAATACCCTCGGTCACGACAAGGCGGGCGCCATGGCGGGCTTCCAGCCAATCAAGCAGCGGCCCCCAGGCGCCGTGCTGGCGGACCACCAGCGCCATCGGCGCCTCGGCCCGATAGCAGACCAGGTCGCTGCCGCCATAGGCCGCCATCTCGTCGATGACGTGGTCGCGCTGGGGGGCAACCCGGTCAATCGCGGTATTGGCATGGCGCGTCAGCGGCATGGTGGCGGGGACAATCTCTGTCTCCTGGGCGCTCCACTCCTCCGCCACTGCCTCGGCCAGCAGACGATGGGGAATGGTCAGCAGAACCTTGGCCGGGGTCTTGATCGGACGCGCGTCGAGCAAAACCGTCCAGCCGCCCTGCCCTTCAGCCGTGACGACGGATTTGTAAAAGCGTTTCATGGCAAAGGGATCGCTTGTGCTATCGCGGAAAGGGGTCGCTGCGGTCGTCGGCGTCAAAGCCAAACAGGGACCAGGTGTCGGCCATGTGGCGGGCCAGGGGCGCGCGCACCTTCAACAGACCACCGTCGGGATGGGGCATCTCGATGGAGCGCGCGTGCAGGTGCAACTTGCGGCTGACACCGCCGGTCAGAAACGCCTCGGCGCCACCATATTTGCCGTCGCCCACAATGGGCGTGCCAATGGCCACGCAATGGGCGCGCAATTGGTGGGTTCGGCCCGTGATGGGCAGCATGGCCAGCCAGGCCGCGCGCTGGGCCGCCTGCTCCACGGTGGAAAACAGGGTGATGGCGCGCTTGGCGTCATCCTCGTCGTCTTCGTCCTCGACCGGGCGCATCTTCTCACCGCCCTGGGGACCATGCTTGACCAGGGAAAGGTCGATCTTGCCCTCATGGGGACGGGGTACGCCGACCACCAGCGCCCAATAGATCTTGCGGGCATCGCGCCCCCGGAAGGTGGCTGCCAGATGGGCCGCCGCCTTGGCGGTGCGGCCCAGCACCAGCACGCCCGAGGTATCACGGTCGAGGCGGTGCACCAGGCGCGGGCGTTCGGCCGCATCAAAGCGCAGGGCATCGAGCATGGCGTCGAGATGGGTGTCGAGGCCAGTGCCGCCCTGTACTGCCAGGCCCGGTGGCTTGTTGATGACGATGACCGAGTCGTCGCGATGGATCACCGTCTCGCGCAGTGCCGCTGCCTCTTCGGGATCAATGGCGGGGGGCACGCGGGGGGCGGTCCGCTCGGGCGCTGGGCCAAGAGGCGGGATACGCACTTCGGCCCCGGTTGCCAGGCGGTCAGCCGCCTTCACACGGGCGCCACTTACCCGCACCTGGCCGGTGCGCAGCAGTTTCTCCAGCCGCCCATGGGGCAGTTCAGGAAAATGGCGCTTGAACCAGCGGTCAACGCGCAGGCCCGCCTCATCAGGCGAGATCTGCCGGGTTTCAACTTTCGACGTAAGGGGCGCGCCCGCAACGGGCTGTGCACTTTTAGTCGGCTTGGGGTTGGTCATACAAGGGCTTTCACAGTCTGGAGGCCCAGCAGCAGGCCACCAACGGCAAGGGCCACCGAGGCGACCACATAGGCACCGGCCTGGGCCGGTTCGCCCCGCTGCCAGAGAAGGACAACTTCCAGACTGAAGGAGGAAAAGGTCGTGAAGCCCCCCATGATCCCGACGGCCAGGAAGGCGCGCAGGTCGCCGGACACACCGGTACCGCGCGCCATGGCCTCGACCAGGGCACCCATGATCAGGCCGCCGACGGCGTTCACCGCCAGCGTGCCCCAGGGAAATCCGCCGGGTGTACCAACAAGCGCCATCACCCAGCCAACGCACAGATAGCGCGCGACCGAGCCTATGGCGCCGCCAGCGGCAACGGCAAAAAGGGAGTTCATGGTGCCCTGCCTAGCAGGAAGGCAGGCCCGACGCCAGTAACTCCCTCTGTTTGGGTCCAGATGGGGCCGATTTATCGGCCCTTGAAGACCGGGGCGCGCTTCTCGACAAAGCTCATGGCGCCTTCTTTGGAGTCCTCAGTCTGGAACAGTAGCCCAAGGGTGTGGCTGATCCAGGAACCAAATTCACGGGCGTCGCCATAAGCGGTGCGGCGCAGGCCTTCTTTCATGTAGCGCAGCGCCAGCGGGGCATTGGCGGCGATGCGCTCGGCCATGGCGCGGGCGCGGGGCATCAATTCCGCATGGGGCAGAACCTCGGTGACAAGGCCGATGCGCAGGGCCTCTGCCGCGTCGATCACGTCGCCGGTGAACAGCAGTTCCGACGCTTTGGCCGGACCAACCACGGCAGGCAGCCGCCACAGGCCACCCAGATCCGCAATCAGGCCACGCTTGATGAACAGTTCACCAAACTTCGCCTTTTCCGACGCCAGACGGATATCGGCAAACAGCGACAGGTCCATGCCCCAGCCCACCGCTGGCCCATTGACCGCCGCAATGATCGGCCGGTCACAATCAAGTGCCGCAATCGCTGCCGGCGTGCCGGACGGCCTTGGCTGCAGCAGGCGCTTTGCCGTGTCATCGCGCGAGCCGATCATGATCTGCTTCACATCATCGCCAGAGCAGAAGGCCGGATCGCTGCCGGTGATGATGACGCAGCGCACCTCGGGGTCGGCCGCAATCCGCGCAAAGGCCTTCTCCAGCGCGGCATAGGCCTCCCACGTCAGGGCATTGCGCGCCTCGGGGCGGTTCAGGGTGATGGTGGCGATGTGATCGGCGACCTCATAGAGGACCGGCTCGGCTGCGTCCGTCATGAAATGTTTTCCTCCGCATGGTGACCGGTCGTTTGTAGGATGGCCGCCGGCCTGACAGGAGCGCCATGTTGGGTCAAACTCGCCCCGGGGCCAAGGGGTGGGCCAAACTCGCGTGGAGAGTCACATGCCGTACCGGATCCGCATCGCCCGATCGCTTACAGCCTGCGCCATGCTGGCTTTGGGAGCGGCACCTGTCCTCTGCCCCCCTGCCCTGGCGCAGGAAACCATCTCGCCTTCCGGCATCGCGCCAGAGACTTTTCGCGCCTATGTGGCAGGCATCCAGCGTGCCCTGGCCGAGCATGGCTTCTTCTCAGGTACCGCCGATGGCACGCCCGGGGCCGCCACGACCCGGGCGATCAGTGCCTATCAGGCAAAGGCGGGGCTGCCGGTTGATGGTCTGGCCAGCAAGTCGTTGCTTGACCACATCACCTTCAGCCAGCCCCCCATCCGCGCCACGGCCCCTGCAGCAGCTTCCTACAGCACCCCCGCCCAGCCAGTGGCTGATCCCCTCATCGAGATGATACAGACCCTGCTGGCCGAGCGCGGCTACCAGCCCGGCCCCGCCGACGGGGTCGCAGGCAGGCGCACGACAGATGCCATCCGGGCCTATCAGAAGGATGCCGGCCTGCCAGAGACAGGTGTGGCCGACCAAGCCCTGCGCGACAATCTGACTGCGGCAAAGGCAGGGGCAGCGGCGGCACCACAATAGGCGTCACCACCCCCCTTTGGTTCAGGGTTGGGCAGCGTTGCCCCTGATGAATGTGTCAATTTCATCCAGCAGCGGCGGCAGGCCAGGCGTCAGGGCCGGTGACAAGGCCAGCACGATGTCGTCATGGCCAAGGCCGGGATAGTGCTTCAGCACCACTTTGTTGCCGCTGGCGGCCAGCCGACGGGCGAGGCTGGCACTGTTCCTTGGCAACACAACGGTGTCGTCGTCGCCAGTGGCAAGCAAGGCCGGGGGTGCGCCTGGGGTTACGAAACTGATTGGCTGGCTCAGCGCCGGATCCTGGTTGGCGGTATCAAAGATCATCTTGAAGGTAACGCCCTCGATCGGCAGGAAATCATAGGCGCCGGCGAGGCCGATCAGCCCTGCCAGCCGGCTGCGGTCGATCCCACGGTTGGCGAGATAATGCCCATCGAGGGCAAGCAGGGCCGCAATATGCGCACCCGCCGAATGGCCCATGACATAGACACGCGAGAGATCACCGCCATAGCTTGCCCCATGGGCAAAGACCCAGGCGACCGCCGTGGCCCCATCCTCCACAAAGGCTGGAAAGACGACATCAGGCCACTGGCGATAGGCGGGTGTCACCACCACATAGCCCCGCGCCACCAAGCCCTGGGCGGCAAAGAGATAATCCTTTTTGGCCCCCAGCCGGGTCTGCCAGCCGCCGCCATGAAAAAAGATGATGATGGGCGCCGGCGCCTTCAGCCCGTCCGGGACATAGATATCAAGGGTTTGCGCAGGCCCCGTGGCATAGGGCTGATCGGCGTTGAGGTTGTAGCCCGTGCGCGGCACCCGCGCGTTGAGGCTGGCAACCGACGAACACGCCCCCAGAGCCAGGGTAACAAGACAGAGCAATGCCATAGGCATGCACGCCGCAAGCCGCTGTCCGATCGAGAGCTTTGCCGCACCATCCAACATGCCACGCCACCTAGTGGATTGATTCCAACATTTGGTGCCCTCGTCTGACGGCGGCGATTATTTTGTCAGGGTCGGCGGTCCAGACAAAGGGCTTTGGCGTCTGATTGTGCTCGGCGACAAAGCGATTGATCGCCGCCTGCAGATCGACAATGCCCCGGAAGACGCCCCGTTTGAGGCGGCGCTTGGTGAGTATGGCGAAGAAGCCTTCCACAGCATTGATCCAACTCGCCGAGGTGGGTGTGAAGTGGAAGGTCCAGCGGGGATGGCGATCAAGCCAGGCCAGGACCTTGGTGTGTTTGTGGGTAACGTAGTTATCGAGGATGACGTGAACGGCCTTTTCGGGCGGCACCTCGCGTTCAACGGCGTTCAGGAAGCGGATGAACTCCTGATGCCGGTGCCGCTGCATACAGCGCCCGATGACCTTGCCTTCCAGCACATCAAAGGCGGCAAACAGGGTGGTGGTGCCATGCCGCTTGTAATCGTGGGTCATCGTCCCGGCGCGGCCCTTCTTCAGCGGCAGACCGGGTTGAGTCCGGTCGAGCGCCTGGATCTGGCTTTTCTCGTCAACGCTGAGGACAACGGCATGCGCAGGTGGGTCAACATAGAGACCGACAATGTCCCGTACCTTGGCTGCGAACTTTGGATCGTTGGAGAGCTTGAAGGTGCGTATGCGGTGGGGTGCCAGGCCATGGGCCTTCCAGATGCGCTGCACCGAGGTCAGGCTGACACCAGCAATCCCCGCCATGAGGCGGCCGGTCCAGTGTGTTGTCTCTCCGGGGGGCTCGCTCAGCGTCAGAGACACCACGCGTTCGACGATGTTGTCGGCCAGCTTCGGGACACGGGCTGGGCGGGTCTTGTCGCGGAGAAGCCCATCAAGGCCTTCCTCCATGAAGCGTTCCTGCCACCGCCAGACCGCCGTCTTGCTGACAGCGGCTGCGCGCATGATGGCGGCTGTACCCAGCCCATCGGCGGTCCCCAAAATGATCCGGGCACGCCAGACGTGCTTCTGGGGGCTGTTGCGGTCATCGATGATCGCCCGCAAGCGCTTGCGATCACTCGGGCTCAGGTGGATGGCGATGCCTGTACGCATTACATAACATCGCACAACCAGTTGAATGTGGGAATCCGGAAACGGACTCTTATGTCAGCATCAATCCACTAGGGCTGCGGCCGCACAGCTGCGCCCGTCGCCTGCACAAAGGCGTCGACATCATCGAGGATGCCAGCGCGGAAGGGCAGCGGCCGTGCCAGCGCCAGCACGATGCCGATGTGTCCAAGCCCCGGATAGCGCTTGAGGGTTACGCGGTCGCCCGCCTCGCCCAGGCGGCGGGCCAGGTTGATGCTGTTCTTGGGATAGACCGTGGTGTCGTCGTCGCCGGTCACCAGCAGCGCGGGCGGCGCCCCGCCAGCGGCAAAATTGATCGGCTGGCTGGGTGCCGGATCCTCAACGCCAATGTGGAAGATCTGCTTCAGGTTCTCGCTCTTGACCGGCAGGAAGTCATAGGGCCCGGCGAGGCCGATGAGGCCCGCCAACTGGCTGCGGTCGTGGCCGACGGCTGCGAGATAACGCCCGTCCAGCGCCAGCAGCGCGGCAATATGGGCTCCGGCCGAATGCCCCATGACATAGACCCGGCCCGGATCCCCACCATAGCTTGCCCCATGGGCAAAGGCCCAGGAGACGGCGGCGGCACCATCCTCGACAAAGCCCGGAAAGGCCACCTCGGGCCACAGGCGGTAGTCGGGCACCACAACCACATAGCCACGCGCCACCAGGCCCTGGGCGGCAAAGCGATAGTCGTCCTTGGCGCCGCTCTGCCAGCTGCCGCCATAAAAGAAGACCACGATGGGTGCGGGCGTGTTCAGCCTGTCGGGCACATAGACATCAAGGGTGCGGCGCGGCCCATCGCCATAGGCAAGGCTGGCCTCCACCCTGTAGCCATCGTCCGAGACCAGGGAATTCAGCAGGGTCAGCGGCGAGCACGCCCCCATGGCCAGGCTGACAAGCCCAACCGGCAGGGCAACCGCCAGGCGGCCCAGCCGACGTAGACGGACGATCGGCACGATTCCCCCACTTCCTTGGCACTCAGGCAGATGCCTGTTCGATAGCACGCCCGGTGCTAAAGTGCGATGTCGGTAGGAGATCACATGGGCAGCTTGCTGGGAATTTCCCGTCGCACCAAGGCGCACGGGCCGATGGAAACCCTTGAGGCGGCCGAGGTAACGCCGGCGTCTGGCGTTGAAGGCGACGTGCGGGGCAAGCCGGGCCGTCGGCAGATTACCGTCCTGCCTGTGGAAGGCTGGCGGGTGGCCTGTGCCGAGGCCGGAGCGGATCTGCCCTGGACCGTGCGCCGGGCCAATCTGCTGGTCGAAGGGATCAATCCCGCCGGTTGCGTGGGCCACCGGATCGTGATCGGTACCCTGGTGCTGGAGATCACCGGTGAGACCGACCCATGCAGCAAGATGGAGGCTGCGCACAAGGGCCTGATGGCAGCCCTGCTGCCCGACTGGCGCGGAGGTGTTACCTGCCGGGTGCACACGGCAGGTCAGGTGCGGCCGGGGGATGAGGTGAGCCTGCTCCCGCCCCTGTCCGCGACCTAGGCCGCCGGCGCCCGCCCGATCACCGCCCTCAGGGGGTCGCCCGGCCCACCTTCGGGCACGGGTGTTTGCAATGAAACATCCACAAAACCGGCGCGGTCCATGTAATGGCCCACCAGCTGCGACTGGCGCGAGCCGTCAACCGATTGCCAGATGAACACTGCCTTGGTGGGAAAACAGCGGTTGGAGAATGTAACCACAAAGGGCGCGCCCGGTTTCAGAACCCTGGCCACCTCGGCGAAGACCTCGAACGGCCGGGTGAGGTACTGGACCGAGACGCAGCATCCCGCCCCGTCAAAGCTATGGTCGGCAAAGGGCAACACGGGATCAAGGTTCAGGTTCTGCACCACGCGCTCGTCCAGCCGGGGATTGGCCGCAAGCTCGGCCGCATTCATGCCATGGCCTGCCACCCGGGCATAAGCCACCTCTGGCGGCAGATGGCTGACCCATGAGCCCATCAGGTCGAGCACAGCCCCACCAGCAGGCAGCAGGTTGCGGTACAGGTCGGTGACGGCCGCAATGGCGCCGTCATCGATATGGGTGACCAGCCGGGTGGGCACATAGAAAAGATCATCGGCGCTTTCATCCATGCGGCGAAAGGCATCGGGCGGCAGGGAGCTTGCGGCCTCTGCCGCCTGGTCTCTTGTCACTCTCACGGCTGTGCTGCTCCGGCTGGATGAGATTACTAAGGCACCCTGGTCGGGTCGGGGGAAACGCGCACCAATTGCTTGCCGAAGTTCCGCCCCTCAAGCAGGCCCTGGAAAGCAGAGACGGCATTGCCAAGCCCATCGGCAATATCTTCGCGCCATTTCACCTTGCCCTCGGCGATCCAGCCCGCCACCTCGGCATGGAAGGCGGGGAAGCGCTGCTTGTGATCGCCCACCACAAAGCCCTGCAGGCTAAGGCGGCGTACCACGGTATCAAAGGCGAGTTTGGGCAGGCGATCCGGCCCCTCTGGCGCCTCGGTTGCATTATAGCGGGAGACCCAGCCGCAGATCACGATGCGGGCAAAGGTATTGAGCAAGGGATAGGCCGCATCAAAGGGGGCACCACCCACGTTCTCGAACAGCACATCGACGCCTTTGGGACAGGCCTTTGCCATTCGGCCGGCAAGATCAGGCAGGCGGTGATCAAGGCAGACATCAAAGCCCAGTTCCTCCACCGCATAGCGGCACTTCTCGGGGCCACCTGCGATGCCTACCACGCGCAGGCCCTTGAGGCGCGCCACCTGGCCCACCAGGCTGCCGACAGCGCCTGTTGCAGCCGAGACCACCAGCGTCTCGCCCGCCTTGGCCCGGCCGAGGTCGAGGGTGCCGACATAGGCGGTGAGGCCCGGCATGCCAAGGACAGAGAGATTGGCCGAGAGCGGCGCGGTGGCGGGGTCGAGCAGGCGCAGATCGCTGCCATCACTCAGGCCCCATTCCTGCCAGCCGACACTTTCGGCAAAGACATGGGCGCCCACCTTCCAGTCTGGATTTTCCGAGGCGGCGATTTCGCCCACGGTGCGTCCCACCATCACGGCGCCCAACTCAACCGCATTGGCATAAGACGGGCCGTCGTTCATGCGGCCACGCATATAAGGATCGAGGCTGAGCCAATAGGTCTTGATCAGTACCTGTCCCGGGCCGGGCTTTGGCACGGGAGCTTCCTCCAGCCGAAAATCGCTCGCCCTGGGCGCGCCCGTTGGCCGTGCCGCCAGGACAATCCGGTGATTGAGGGGGGTGTTTGTGCGTGTCTCGCTCATCGCATCCATCCGAGCATCTGGGCAAGCGCCGAGGCATCACCCACAAAAAGAAGCCGTGCCGTCAGGGCAAGGCTCATGAAAACCAGCAATGGCCGCACCAGGCCGGCGCCGCGCCGGATCACTAGCCGCGATCCCAGCCTTGCCCCCACCAGCTGGCCAGCCCCCATCACCAGCCCTGCCACCCAGGCAACATTACCGCCCAGCACGAAGAAACACAGCGAGGCCACATTGGAGGCGAAATTCAGCAGCTTGGTCTTGGCCGTGGCGCGTCTGAGATTGTGGCCAAGCAGCGCCACAAAGCAAATCGCAAAGAACGAGCCCGTCCCCGGCCCAAAGAAGCCATCATAGAATCCGATCACGGGGACGATGCCCCAGAGGAAGGCGTGTGGCCCAATCCGCGCCCGCGTATCCACGGTGCCCGCCTGGGGGGCCGCCACGAAATAGACGGCGATTGCCACCAGCAGAAACGGGATCATGGCTGACAGGAACCGTGGATCCACGGCCTGGACCACCAGGGTGCCAAGGCCGGCCGCCACAAAGGTTACCGCAAAGGGCAAGGCCATTTCCCGCAAGGAGACTTCGCCACCCCGCACAAAGGTGAGGCTGGCCGAGAAGGTCCCGAAACTGCCCTGCAGCTTGTTGCTGCCAAGGGCCAGTTGCGGTGGCAAGCCCGCTGCCAGCAGGGCCGGCAGGGTGATCAGCCCCCCGCCCCCGGCGATGGAATCAATAAAGCCAGCGACCAAACCTGTCGCGGCCAGCAGGGCAAGAACGTGGGGGGCAAGATCCATGGGCACCTTCTGCCGCACCCTCGCAAGGCAACCGCGTCGGCGCAAGACGCCCCGCCCACCGGCTCTTGCCAACCTGCGCGTGAACCCTTCTGCCACAGGAGCCTTGATCAAGGGACAAGGCCCGGGCGAACCGGGCCACTGCGGCCAACAGGTCGCCTGGGAGATGACATGGCGGGTCGTGCCAAGGTGCTGATGCTGGGTCTGATCGGCGCAGTCGGGCTGCTGGCCGCCGCCGCAACAGAGGGGCGCGCCGGCAATGCCGAAGCCGGTCGCCTGCTGGCCCGCCGCTGGTGCGCCAGTTGCCATCTGGTCGAGGTCGCCGGGCCGGCCTCCCGCTCAACCGATGCGCCCCCTTTCCAGGCCCTTGCCAGCAATGCCCGCTGGACCCGGGAGCGCCTGAAAGCTTTCCTGACGGCACCTCACCCGCCCATGCCACCGGTCAACCTGTCGACCTTGGATATCGACGATCTGGTGGCCCATATCGAAAGCCTGAAGAAGTTGCAGAATGGATCAGCCGAGGACCACCGCCGCAAGGTCAAAGGCGGCAAGCACCACCGCAAGTACCGTCCCTCCCTCTTCAAGTTTGCGGCTTATGAGGGCGACGGGCTTTCATGATGCGCCATGGCGTGGATTTGGTGGCACCGGGAGCGGTACTGGCAGGCTGGGAAGGCCGATGTCATCGTGCCGACCGGGTGCACTGATCATGGCGCCCGGCCCTTCATAGTTGCGCCGGCTCTCGGCAAGCTCGATCAGGCGCGCTTCCACAAGGCCGTTCACACTATCAGCTGGAAAATTGCCATCCGTTCCGCGCACGCCGGCGGGTTTGCCGGTGAGGACCGCAATGCCCTGGTCGATGCTTTCGATGGGGAGGATCCTGAATTGCCCCGCTGCAACGGCCTCCACCACACGATCGGCCAGCATCAGATGGACGACATTGGCGGCAGGGATCAGCACCCCTTGTTTTCCGGTCAGGCCGCGTGCGGCGCAGATATCAAAGAAACCCTCGATCTTTTCATTGGCGCCGCCAATCGCCTGCACCTGCCCCCGCTGATTGACCGAGCCGGTCACGGCGAAACCCTGGTCGATGGCAAGGCCCGACAGGGCCGACAGCAGGGCATAAAGCTCGGCCGAGGAGGCACTGTCACCGTCAACCCCGCCATAGGACTGCTCGAACACGAGGCTGGCCGCCAGGGACAGGGGCCGGTCGATGGCGAAACGGCCGGTCAGGAACCCGGTCAGGATCATCACCCCCTTGGAATGCATGGGGCCGCCCAGGCGAACGCTGCGCTCGATATCGAGAACCCCGGAACTGCCGGGGCGCACCCGCGCGGTGATGCGGCTGGGCCGGCCAAAGGAGGCACCACCAATCGTGTAAACCGCCAGCCCGTTGATCTGGCCGATGACGCTGCCGGCAGTATCTATCATCAGGGTGCCGCGCACGATCTCGTCCAGCGTGCGCTGGCGCAGGCGACCCAGGCGGTAATCACTGGCCGCCTGGGCATGGGTCACATCCGCCTCGGAGATAACCGCCCTGCCCGCTTCGCCTGCCCAGTGATCGGCTTCGGCAAGAAAATCACTGATGCGGGCGACATCAGTGGTCAGACGTTCCGAATCCCCGGCCAGGCGGGCGGCATGGTCGATGACACGGGACGTTGCCTGCCTGTCCAGGGGACGCAGGGCATTACGCCTGGCCAGGGTGGCGATGAGATGGGCATAACGCCTGACGTGTTCCGGATTGCGCGCCATCTCGTCGTCGAATTCCGCCGCCACCTTGAAGAGTTCGCCGAACTCAGGGTCGAGGTCTGACAGCAGGTAATAGAGATCGCGGTCGCCAAGCAGGACAATCTTTGCGTCAAGCGGGATGGGTTCCGGGTCAAGGCCGATGGTGGAGACAAGACCAAAGCGCTCACCCGGGCTCTCGATCCGGATCTGGCGGGCTTTGACGACGCGCTTGAGCGCATCCCAGGCAAAGGGCTCGGTCAGAAGCTTGCGGGCGTCCAGCACAAGGTAACCACCATTGGCCCGGTGCAGGGCGCCGCCCTTGATAAGGGTAAAATCGGTGGTCAGGGCCCCCATTTCGGCACGGTATTCGATCTTGCCGATCAGATTGTCGTGGGTGGGATGTTCCTCGAAGACCACCGGGGCGCCGCCGCCATTTTCATGGTGGACAAGCAGGTTTACCCGATAGAGCCTGAGCCGGTCCTCCACATTGCGACGCAGGAACTGGGGCATCGACGGCTCCTGCTCTTCGGGCAGGAAGCTGTCGGTGTCGTTGGCAATCTCATGTTCGACGCCATTGAGGAAGGCCTCCACATCGGGCAGGTCCTCGAAGGTGGTCTTCACGGCGGCAA
This sequence comes from Acetobacteraceae bacterium, assembly GCA_947379865.1. Lineage (GTDB taxonomy): Bacteria > Pseudomonadota > Alphaproteobacteria > Zavarziniales > Zavarziniaceae > CANCOY01. The sequence goes on along the minus strand of CANCOY010000055.1, from coordinate 6,876 downwards.
TCAGATGGCCGGCGGCAAAGCTGCTGGTCTGGCGGTTGAGATCGCGCAGGGCGTCACGGGCGGTCTTCTGGCGGCGTTGCACCGTCTCCACAGCGGTGCGCAGGCTGGCCTGGAGTCCCTCGATGGTGTCCTCCACCCGCTTGCGCTCTTCCTCGGGCCAGGTCTCGAAGGCGTCGGGTGGCACGATCTTGCCATCGCGCATGGCCGCAAAGGCAAAGCCCGCGGGCGTGCGCAGCAGGCCGATGCCATGGGCGCGCGCCTCGTCCTCGACGGCGCCAAAACTCTGTTCCTGTTTTTCCTTGAGGTCGGTTTCCAGCATCTGCCGGCGCGTCCGATAGTCGTCACTCTCAAAGGCACCAGGAATGGCAATGCGCAGATCCTCGATCAGCCTCGCCGTATCATCGCGCAACTGGGCACCCCGGCCACAGGGCAGGCGCAGGGCACGCGGCCGCCGGGGATCGGCAAAATTGTGGATGTGCACCCAATCGTCGGCCACGCGCCGCCGGGCAGCAACCTCGTTGATGATGCGCGAGGCCAGGGTGCGCTTGCCAACCCCCAGGGGGCCAAGCAGGAACAGGTTGAACCCCGGCCGGCCAATGGCCAGACCAAAGCGCACGGCCTCAAGGGCGCGGTCCTGCCCCAGGATCTCGTCCAGATCCTCCAGTTCGGCGGTGGTTGCAAAGGCCAGATCTGAGGGATCGGTGCGCCGTCGCAGGCGTGCCGGCAACAGGGCAGCAGGCGGATCCGGGGCAATGGGCGTGGACGCCGGCAGATCGCCCTTGATTGCCATTGGCAAACCCTCCCTTGCGCCCCGATCCCCAGAGACGGGGTGAGCGTGCCTAGGTGTCGAAGCTATGAAGGTTGTTCATCCGAAGCTGGGCTGAGAAGCTGTGGTTGCGAAACACCAACCTGCCAGCCGGAGGCCCCGGATGAACGTCCATAAGAATGCCCGTTTGACGCCAATGGGTCGAGAGCTTCTTGCGCAGCGTATCGAGAGCGGGTGGACCGTGGTGAACGCCGCTGCCGCCGCCGGCGTGTCGACACGCACCGCATCGAAGTGGTTGGCACGGCATCGTCTGGGCGCCGAGCGGAGGCATTACGACCGCAGCTCGGCGCCCAGACGATGCCCCCACGCAATCGCGCCTGAACGCGTCGCACAGATCGAGGCTCTGCGGCGGCAGCGCATGACCGGCTTGCAGATCGCCCGTCGCCTCGGCATGGCCCGCTCAACCGTGGGCGCCATCCTCCGACGCATCGGCCTCGGTCGCCTCGACAACCTCGAACCCAAGCCCCCCGTCCAGCGCTACGAGTACGACACGCCTGGCGGCATGATCCACATAGATATGAAAAAGCTCGGCCGTATCGAGGGGATCGGACATCGCATCACCGGCAGCAGAAACGGAAAGAGCAAAACGCGAGGCATCGGCTGGGAAGTCCTGCATGTCGCCATCGATGACGCCTCGCGCCTCGCATACACCGAAGTCCTGTCAGACGAGAAAAAAGAAACAGCCTGCGCCTTCACAGCCCGCGCCATCGACTGGTTCGCCCGCCATGGCGTCACCACCCAACGGCTCATGAGCGACAACGGCAGCGCCTACAAAAGCCACCTGTTCGCAGCTCTCCTGCGCGAGCGCAGCGTCAAACACGTCCGCACGCGCCCTTACACCCCGCGCACCAATGGCAAGGCCGAGCGCTTCATCCAGACAAGCTTGCGGGAATGGGCCTATGCCGAACCCTACCTGTCATCCAACCAGCGGACCCAGGCCATGACACCCTTCATCAACCGCTATAACCTCACCCGTCCGCACTCCGCTCACAAAGGCATCAGCCCGTGGCAGAGACTGAATAACCTTCTTGGATTCGACAATTAGGCGCGTGGTTGCTGGCCCATACCTAGGTATGGGGGCGGGCTCGTCTTAACCTTTCGTACAGATTCGCACCCATAGTCTGAATTCCGGATATTCCCATTCCGGAACTCAACCATGCTCCCTTCGACCAGACGCCTGATCCTCGCCCTCGGTCTGGCGGGTAGCCTTGCAGCCAGTGCCACTGGCTATGTGCTGCATCAGCGAAGCCTCATGGAGCAGCCGAGGTATCTGGGCCAGACAGCATCGGTTGAGGAAGACGAAGAAGAAGGGGGCATGCGCCCCGACAAGCCGCAGGAATGGGCCCGCTTTCGCCGGCTGCAGCAATCAGATGAAAAAGGCCTGGTCAACCCCAATGGCGCCGTCAATGCCATGGCTGCGCGCAAGGCCCTGGTGCGCCGGGGAAATCTGCCGGGTCTTGGCGGCGGCGGTGGCACGCCTGGCCTCAGCCCACCGTCTGCAGCCGGTATCGATCGTGCCACCTGGACCTCGATTGGCCCAGGCAATATCGGGGGGCGGGTCAGGACCATTTCCATAGACCCCACAGACGGCTCCAAAATCCTGGTGGGCAGCGCTGGAGGCGGCATCTGGTCGACCACGAATGGCGGTGAGTCATGGGCGCCGGTTGCGGAATTTCTTGGCAGCATTGCCGTCAGTTCGATTGCACGCTCGCCGGCCCGCCCCGAGGTTGTTTATGCCGGTACGGGCGAGCCCTTCTTTACCTGCAGCAGCCTGCCCGGTGCCGGCATCTTCAAGTCTTCCAATGGCGGGGTGACCTGGGGGCGACTGGCCTCAACCGACCCTGAGACCAATCCGGACTGGGCCGCCGTCACGCGGATCGCCGTCCATCCAACCAACCCGAACATCCTGCTGGCCGCCACTGGTGAACTGACCGCTGGCGTGCGCTGCGATAACATCAGACGCAGCAGCGGCGGCCTTTACCGAAGCACAGACGCCGGGGCAAGCTGGACAAAGGTGTTCTCAACGGGGGGCGTGGTTGACGCCAAGTTTCAGCCTGACAATGGCAATACTGTAATTATCAGTGTAACACGAAATTTCAGCAATTTTTCCATTTTCTATAGCAATGATGAAGGGGTCAGTTGGCAGGTTTCAAACCTTGACAGCACCATTCCGGGTGGCCGCAAGGAAATCGCCTTCAGCGGTGGTACGGCCTATATCTCGAGCGATATCTGCGCCAACTTCCAGTGTGGCGAGGTCTGGTCATCGGTCAATGGCGGCGCCACCTGGATACGCAAGTCCAGCCCCGGCCACCTGAGCCAGGGCTATTATGCCAATGCCATCTGGGCCGATCCAACCGATGCCAGACATGTAATCGTTGGCGGCCTCGATCTCTTCGAGTCCCTCGACGCGGGAGAGAGCTGGCGACAGATAAGCAGCTGGGGTGATGCGCCCAACTCTGCCCATGCAGACCACCATGCAATCGTTTCTTCGCCGACCTATGGCATATCTGACCGCACAATCTATTTTGGCAATGATGGCGGCGTCTACAAGACCCGTGATATCCGGGCCGTAACAACGCCAACGACTGGCTGGACAAGCCTTAACAATGGGTTATCCGTAACCCAGTTTTATGATGGCGCCGGCGGCATGGTGGGAGGCACGGTGCCGCTGATTGTTGGCGGCACCCAGGACAACGGATCTCTCGTCTATAAAAATAATGGCACCACAGATTGGCAGCAGTATTATAGCGGTGATGGTGGTTTTGCAGCCGTGGATGTCTCAAACCCGGACATTACCCATGTCTATGGAGAGTACATCTACCTTGCGCTTCATCGTGCCGATCGCCTCGACAAGGCTCTGACCGGCGGCTCCTATACCGTTGGTGACATTTATAGTGGCATTGATGATGACGCCCTGTTCATTTCTCCTTTTGCGCTCGACCCGAATAACCCCTCAGTGATGTATGCTGGGGGGAGAAAATTATGGCGCTCCACCAACGTAACTGATCAAATTCCGTCCTGGTCGCCAGTTGCCGAGGGTGATACTCTGATCAGTCAGATCGCGATTGCCGAGGGCGCGTCCCGCAATGTGTGGTTTGGGACGACCAGCGGCTCTGTGTACGCCAGCACCACAGCCACGCCGGTGTTCAACAACCGCAGTGATGGTCTGCCTCAACGCATGGTGCTGGCCCTGCTGGTGGACAAGAGTACGCCGTCCACCGTCTATGCAAGTTTTGGTGGATATAGCGCATCCAACCTGTATCGCACCACCGATGGTGGCGCCCATTGGACAAGCATTCACGGCAATTTGCCGGCCGGACCCATCTATACCATCCAGCGGCATCCGACAAATCCCGGATATCTCTATGTCGGAACCGAAGTGGGGGTCTTTGCTTCGGAAGATGGCGGTGCCACCTGGAGCACGACCAACGACGGCCCTGCCAATGTTCCGGTGATGAAGCTCTTCTGGCTGAACAATTCGACACTGGTTGCGTCCACCCATGGGCGCGGCATGTATACGGCCAATGTCACGGCCTCGGGCGGCACCCTGTTGTCCGTCCTGCGGTCTGGCTCTGGTGGCGGCACGGTCATGAGCCAGCCTTCCGGTATCAATTGCGGGGTTGTGTGCTCGGCAACTTTTGTCACTGGCTCCTCAGTTACCCTCAGCGCCACACCGGACAGGGTCTCCACCTTTGGGGGCTGGTCTGGGGCTTGCACCGGCATGGGAACCTGTACCATTACCCTCGATGCAGCTGCTTCGGTTACTGCGATTTTCAACCGGTTGGCAACGACCTACGCCCTGACCATTTCACGAAATGGTACCGGTGCCGGAACAGTTGAAAGTTCGCCAGATGGCCTTGAGTGCCTCAATACCTGTACGACCCGTCATTTGCCGGGAAGCAGCGTCACCCTCAGCGCAACCCCTACTGCCGGTTCAGTTTTCAAAAACTGGTCCGGCGCATGTTCTGGCACCGGCACATGTACGGTGATCATGTCTGCTGCCAGGGACGTCACGGCAACCTTTGCCAGCAGTAAGGCAGAAACCGCCACGGCCCTTCAGAACGGTGTCATGCTGTCCGGCATTGCCGGAGAAACAGACGCACAGAAATACTTCTCAATCGATGTGCCGCGTGGCGCAAGCAATCTGGTCATTACCACAAGTCCTGGCGTCGACAGTACCGGTGATGTCGATCTCTTCGTTGCCTATGAGAAGATACCAACCAGGCCTGTCAACGACTGCACCTCGAACGGGCCGGATAACAGTGAACGTTGCGCCACGGCGGCGCCTGGTGTCGGCGCCCATTACATCTTGCTCACAAGCAATGGGTCCTACGCCAACGTCAATCTTGTTGCCTCATACACGGTCGGTAATGCCCGCTGGAGCCTTGCCATTTCAAAAAATGGCACTGGCGCCGGAACGGTTACCAGCACACCCACAGGCATAGATTGCGGGGCGACCTGTTCGGCCACCTTTGCTTCCGGAAGCCTAGTCACGCTTACGGCAACACCTGTGGCCGGTTCCACCTTTGCTGGCTGGTCGGGTGACTGCACGGGCAGTGCGACCTGCACAATCACAATGGACACCGAACACGCTGCCACGGCATCCTTTGCTCTCATCCCCACCCGTGTGCTTTCTGTAAATCTTGCGGGAACAGGTTCTGGCACGGTGTCCAGCCTGCCACAGGGCATTTCCTGTGGCTCGGCCTGTACGGCTTCATATGCAGAGGGGACCATGGTTACCCTGTCGGCGACGGCCGCCTCTGGCAGTAGCTTTGCGGGCTGGAGCGGGGCCTGCGGCGGCACGGCCGCCTGCACGGTGACAATGGCAGAGGCCAAAAGTGTCACAGCAACCTTCACCCTGGTACCGCAGTTCTTTGCGCTGACCATCGGGAAAGCTGGCACGGGCGCAGGCACGGTGACCAGTAGCCCTGCAGGCATCAATTGCGGGGTTGCGTGTTCCGCCAGCTTTGAGGCCAGCACCACTGTGGTGCTCACGGCAACGCCAGCCCCTGGTTCCACCTTCACCGCCTGGTCCGGGCAATGTGCCGGATCCACCGCGCCCAGCTGTACGGTCGCCATGACGCAGGCACGCTCGGCAACGGCCACCTTCACCCTGGCGCCACGTACTTTTGCCCTGACAATTGTCAAGGCCGGCTCGGGATCTGGCTCCGTGACGGGGCCAGCCGCTGTTTCTGGCTGCCAGCAGACATGCGCACCGGCCTTTGCCCCCGGGACAAAGGTCACCCTGAAAGCCGTGGCGGCGGTCAATTCGGCTTTTTCCGGCTGGTCCGGTGCCTGCAGTGGCAGTGGCGCGTGCACCGTGGTGATGAATGCAGCAAAGCAGGTTACAGCCACCTTCAAGGCAACCGCCTTCACCCTGAGTATCCGATTGGTGGGCACGGGCACGGGCATGGTCACCAGCAAGGCGGCGGGGATTTCCTGCGGCGGCTCGTGCACCAAGGCCTATAAGCCAGCCAGCCGCATAACCCTTTCTGCCGTGCCAGCGCGCGGCTCAACCTTCACCGGCTGGGGTGGGGCGTGCGCTGGCGTTAAGACCTGTGTCCTTGGCATGACCGAGGCAAGGGAGGTCACGGCGCAGTTTAGCAGGAGATAGGGCAGGCAGACCGTCATCCGCCATGGAGGCGCAGACTGCTATGCTGAAGTATGGGACCGGAGGCCTTAGGCCTTTGGTAACTGTCAGAGGTATAGAACGAAATCCGGACAATCAATAACCAGAATTCAACCATGCCTCTCTCGATCAGGCGCCTGTTGTCTGCCCTTGGCCTGGCTGGTGGCCTGGCTGCCAGTGCCTCAGCCTATGTGCTGCATCAGCAACACCTCATGGATCAGCCCCGCTATCTGGGGCAGGCAACCACGTCTGAGGCCGAGGAAGAGGAAGAGGGGGGCATGCGCCCCGACAAGCCTGAGGAATGGGCGCGCTTCCGGCGGCTCCAGCAGGCGGATGAAAATGGCATGGTGGATCCCAATGGCGCGGTCAACGCGGTGGCGGCGCGCAGGTCCATGGTTCGCGCCGGTGCCCTGCCGGGTCT